>JBGAIL010000163.1:0-10720 GCA_044225565.1 Steroidobacteraceae bacterium
CCCGGCTCGGAGACTGGGATGCGGTCATCAGCGGCAACCTGCGCGCCGCCGATGCAGCGCTGAGATATCCCGCGGGCGACCATGGCCAGTTCGTCTGGGACGAGTTCCCGCACGCCATCGAATACCTCATCTATGCGTACCTTCAGGAAGCCCGGGATGACGAGGCCGCCGAGCAGCTGAAGCGTCTTCGCGAGAAACCGGCGCTCGAGCCGTCGTTCAAGACGGCGTTCCACCTCTCTTCGACGCAGGCGCGTTATGCGCTCGAGCGGCGCAAATGGAACGAGGCGCTCGCGCTTCGGCCGCGCGTGCCCGCCAATCTCGACTGGGACAGGTTCGCGTGGCCGGAGGCGGTAACCTGGTTTGCACGCGGCCTGGGCGCGGCGCATACGGGCCAGGTTGAGGAAGGTCACGCCGCCGCCAGGCGGCTCGGGGAACTGGAGTCGGCGTCCGAGAAGAGCGGCGAAGTGCTCTTCACCCGGCAGATCCGTGTGCTGCGCCTCGGCACGGACGCCTGGCTGGCCCAGGCCGAAAAACAACCCGACGCCGCTCGACGGCAGATGCGCGAAGCGGCGGAGCTCGAAGCGTCGACGCCAAAACCCGCCGTCACGCCGGCGCCGACTCTGCCGGCTTATGAATTGCTCGGCGATCTTCTGCTGGAGCAGCAGCAGCCGAAGGAAGCGCTCGTTGCCTACCAGAAATCCCTGGAGCTCTACCCGCGCCGGTTCAACAGCCTTTCCGGCGCAATTGCCGCCGCACGTGCATCGGGCGACGAGTCGGGCGCCCGGAGTCTCAACGCGACGCTGCTGGAGCTGACGGACGGCAAGACGGCGAGATGAGTAAAGGGTTGAGGAGATGAGCGTGGAGGCGATGATCCGGTGCGCGAAGGCATGACCGCCCGCACCGTGCTCAGCACTCCGGCACGTTCACCGCGAGGCCGCCCTGAGAGGTCTCTTTATAGATGGTGGACATGTCGAGCCCGGTCTGCCGCATCGTCGAGATGACCTGATCCAGCGACACCTTGTGCGTGCCGTCGCCGCGCATGGCGAGGCGTGACGCATTGATCGCCTTCACCGAGCCCATGGCGTTGCGCTCGATGCACGGGATCTGCACCAGCCCTGCGACGGGATCGCAGGTGAGGCCGAGGTTGTGCTCCATGCCGATCTCGGCCGCGTTCTCGATCTGCTCGTTGGTGCCGTGCAGCGCGGCGACCAACCCCGCCGCGGCCATGGAGCACGCCACGCCCACTTCCCCCATGCAACCCATCTCCGCGCCGGAGATGGAGGCATTCTTCTTGTAAAGCATGGCAATGGCCGCTGCAGTGAGCAGGAAACGGACGACGCCGTCGTCGTTGGCACCCTGCTCGAAGCGACGGTAGAAATGCAACACGGCCGGCACGATGCCGGCGGCGCCGTTGGTCGGTGCCGTGACGACGCGCCCGCCGGCGGCATTCTCTTCGTTCACCGCGAGCGCCCAGGCATTCACCCAGTCCATCGCTTCGAAGGCATTGTTGGCATTGCCGCGCTCGGTGAGCACGCGATGCAGCTTCGGCGCGCGACGACGCACCTTCAGCACGCCGGGCAGCATGCCCGTCTGCCGGAACCCGCGTTCCACGCATGCCTGCATCACTTCCCAGATGCGCAGCACGCCAGCGCGTACCTGAGCATCGGTGCGCCAGGCTCGCTCGTTCGCCAGCACCAGCTCGTAGATCTCGAGGCCGTGTTCCCGACATCGGGCCAGCAGCTCGGCTGCGGTCGAGAACGGATAAGGGGGCTCGGCGTGAGTGGCGCTCTTGGCTTCCTCTTCGTCGTTGCGGACGATGAAGCCGCCGCCGATGGAATAGTAGCTGTCGTCGCGAAGCACGCGGCCACCGTCGCCCAGCGCGGTGAGGCGCATTCCGTTCGAGTGGCGCGGAAGGCGCTCCGCGCGCATGAACAGCAGCTGCATCGGCTCATCGAACGGGATCTCGTGCTCGCCGAGCAGATTGATGCGACCGCTGCTGCGGATGCGTTGCACGGTCGTCTCGATGCTGTCCGGATCCACGGTTTCGGGGTCCGCGCCTTCGAGCCCCGCGAGTACGGCCCGGTCAGTGCCGTGCCCGAGCCCGGTCAGTGCGAGGGAGCCGTAGAGCCGGACAGCGATTTCCTTCGTTCGAGAGAGCTCGCCCGACGCTTTCAGCTGCAGCGCGAACTCGCGCGCCGCGCGCATCGGCCCCATGGTGTGCGAGCTCGAGGGGCCGATGCCGATCTTGAAGATGTCGAAGACGCTCAGTGTCATGATTTACTTTATGTATATCAATTAGTTACGATGTAAATATCATGTTTTTTCGGCAACGACCCGCCCGCGCACATGGAGGCGGGGCGCTGAGTATAATTCGCGCCCTTTCCCGATGACGTGACTTCCACTCCATGAACGAAGCGTTTCTCAAACGGCTGCGCGCAGAGCTCTCCACCGTGCGCGAGCAGGGCCTCTACAAGAGCGAGCGGGTCATCGCGAGCCCGCAGGGCGGCGTGGTGCGCACCGGCGAGCGCGACGTCATCAACCTCTGCGCCAACAACTATCTCGGCCTCGCGAACCATCCAGCGGTACGCGAGGCGGCGCATCGGGCCATCGATCGCTTCGGCTACGGCATGGCTTCGGTGCGCTTCATCTGCGGCACGCAGACCATCCACAAGCAGCTCGAGGAGCGCCTGAGCCGCTTCCTCGGCATGCAGGACACGATCCTCTATTCCTCCTGCTTCGACGCGAACGGCGGCCTGTTCGAGACGCTGCTGGATGAGAGCGACGCGATCATCTCCGACTCGCTCAACCACGCCAGCATCATCGACGGCATCCGGCTCTGCAAGGCGCAGCGCCATCGTTACGCCAACAACGACATGGCCGAGCTCGAGAGCCTGCTGGTGCAGACCCAGGGCGCGCGCACGCGCCTCATCGCCACCGACGGCGTCTTCTCGATGGACGGCACCATCGCCAACCTGCGAGCCATCTGCGACCTGGCGGACCGCTATGACGCCCTCGTGATGGTCGACGACTCCCACGCCAGCGGATTCCTCGGCCCCACTGGCCGGGGCACGCCGGAGCACTGCGGCGTCGCGGACCGGGTGGACATCATCACCAGCACGCTCGGCAAAGCGTTGGGCGGCGGCAGCGGCGGCTTCGTCAGCGCGCGCAAGGAGGTCATCGAGTGGCTGCGCCAGCGTTCACGCCCCTATCTTTTCTCCAACAGCATTCCCCCGGTGGTCGCTGCGGTGAGCCTGCGAGTGCTCGACCTGCTGGACGATTCCCCCGAGCTGCGTGAGCAGCTCATGAGCAATGCGCGGCATTTCCGCGCGGGCCTGGAGAGCGCTGGTTTCAACGTAAAGCCTGGCGAGCATCCCATCGCGCCTGTGATGCTGGGCGATGCGGCACTTGCCGGCCGCATGGCGAACCGCCTGCTGGAACTCGGGGTGTACGTCATCGGCTTCTCGTTCCCGGTCGTGCCGAAGGGCCAGGCTCGCATTCGCACCCAGATGTCCGCGGCGCTCAATCGCGAGCAGCTGGATCGCGCCATCGAAGCATTCGCCACCGCCGGCCGAGAGCTCGGCGTCATTCGCTAGCACAGGATTCTCCATGAAAGCATTGGTCAAGAAGGAACGCACCCCGGGCATGTGGATGGAGGAGATCCCGGACCCGAAGGTCGGCCCGAACGACGTGTGCATCAAGATCGCGAAGACCGCGATCTGCGGTACGGACATGCATATCTACAAATGGGATGCCTGGGCGCAGAAGACCATCCCGGTTCCCATGGCAGTGGGCCACGAATACAGCGGGCGCATCGTCGAGATGGGCTCCGAAGTGCGCGGCTTCAGTCTCGGCGACCGGGTATCGGGCGAAGGGCACATCACCTGCGGCTATTGCCGCAACTGCCGCGCCGGCCGTCGACATCTGTGCCGCAACACGGTGGGCGTGGGCGTCAACCGGCCGGGCGCGTTCGCGGAATATCTGGTCATCCCCGCGGTCAACGCGTTCAAGCTCCCGGATTCCATCACGGACGACATTGCCTCGATCCTCGATCCATTCGGCAATGCGGTGCACACCGCGCTCGCCTTCAACATGGTGGGTGAGGACGTGCTCATCACGGGAGCCGGCCCCATCGGCATCATGGCGGTGGCCGTCGCGCGCTTCGTCGGTGCGCGGCACGTGGTGATCACGGACGTGAACGAGTATCGCCTGGATCTGGCGCGCAAGATGGGTGCGACGCGCGCCATCAACGTGAGCAGAGAATCGCTGGACGACGCCATGAAGAGCCTCGGCATGCAGGAAGGCTTCGATGTGGGGCTGGAAATGTCCGGCAACGCTTCGGCGTTCCGGGAGATGCTGCGCACCATGCATCACGGCGGCAGCGTCGCCATCCTCGGCATCCCGCCGGACGAGACCTCGATCGACTGGAACCAGGTGATCTTCAAGGGCCTCACCCTCAAGGGCATCTATGGCCGGGAGATGTTCGAGACCTGGTACAAGATGGCCGCGCTGCTGCAGAGCGGGCTGAACCTCGGGCCGATCATCACGCACCACTACCCGGTGCGGGAGTTCGAGAAGGGGTTCCAGACGATGGGGTCGGGGCAGTCGGGGAAGGTGATCCTCGACTGGGCGGCGGTCTAGGCGATTCGCGACGCCGCTCGTTCAGGGCTTGAGGATCACTTTTCCGACGGCCTCCCGGCTCATCAGCCGCTGGATGCCGCGAACCGCTTCCGCCAGCGGCAGCACCGAATCGATCTGCACCTGGATGCGGCCTTGCTCGTGCCATGCGAGCAGCTCGCGCGCATTCTCGGCCGCATCCGCTGGCTGGCGCTGAGTGAACTGCCCGTAGAAGACGCCGACGACGGAAAACCCTTTCACCAGCGCGAGGTTCACCGGGAACTGAGGGATGCGGCCCGAAGCGAAGCCGATGACCAGCAGCCTGCCGCCCCAGGCCATGCTGCGGGATAGCGCATCGAACACTTCACCGCCCACCGTGTCGTAGGCGACATCAACGCCTCGCGAGTCCGTCGCCGCCTTCAACTGCGATCTCAGATCGTCTTTCGAGCTGTCGACGAGTACGTCCGCGCCGTTCTCCTTCGCGGCCCGCAGCTTCTCCTCGCTCGAACAGATTGCAATGACGCGGGCCCCGAGCACCTTGCCAACCTGGACTGCGGCAAGCCCAGTGCCTCCCGCCGCGCCGCTGACTGCCAGGGTTTCACCGGCACGAAGCTGGGCACGCTGCTTGAGCGCGTGCAGCGCGGTGCCGTGCCCGATGATCAGGCCAGCGGCGGCTTCGTCCGAAATCGAGTCCGGCAGCTTCATTACCGAGGAGGCCGGTATCGTCAGCTTCTCGGCGAAGCCGCCGAGCACCGTCGCGGCCATGATCCGCTCGCCGGCACGAAATCCCGTCACTCCCGTGCCGAGTCCGCTGACGACACCGGTCACTTCGGCGCCGGGCGTGAACGGCGTCGCGGGGCGCACCTGGTACTGGCCCTGCACGATGAGGCCATCCAGATAGTTGACGCTGGCGGCGCGCACGTCGACGAGCAACTCTCCTGCGGCAGGCGCAGGATCGGTAACGTCGCGATACTCGAGCTGCTCGACCGGAGCGAACCCGTTGCAGACGATGGCTTTCATCCTTCCTTCCGCGCTCCGCCATGGCCAAGGCCTGCCTGCTCCGCATGGAACATCGGGCCGCCGCGCCATCGCGGGAATCCGTAGCCGTACAGGTAGACCACGTCGATGTCCGAGGCGCGGGCGGCGATGCCTTCCTTCAGCAGCGCCTCGCCTTCGTCCACCAGCGCGCCGAGCAGCCGTTCGACGATCTCCTTGCTCTCGAGCTTGCGCGGCTTCGCGCCGATGCTCGCGCGATGCTCCTCCAGCAGCTTGGCGACCACGGGAGACTCCAGCGCCTTGCGATTGCCCGCCTGGTAGTCGTACCAGCCGCCGAGCGTCTTCTGGCCGAAGCGGCCGAGCTCGCAGAGCTTGTCGCCGATACTGGAATAGGTGACCTCGGGCCGCTCGACGTAGCGGCGCTTGCGGATCGCCCAGCCGATGTCGTTGCCTGCGAGGTCCGACATGCGGAAGGGGCCCATCGCGAAACCGAAGCGCTCGATCGCGTCGTCCACCTGCGCGGGGCTCGCGCCTTCGTCGAGCATGAAGAGCGCCTGGCGGACGTACTGCTCGATCATCCGGTTGCCGATGAAGCCATCGCACACGCCGGCCACCACCGCCACCTTGCGGATGCGTTTGGCGAATGCCATGGCGGTGGCGAGCACGTCAGGTGCAGTCGCCTTGCCACGCACGATCTCCAGCAGTCGCATGACGTTCGCCGGGCTGAAGAAATGCAGTCCGATCACGTCCTGTGGGCGGCTCGTGCTCGCGGCCAGCACGTCGAGATCCAGCGTGGAGGTGTTGGAAGCCAGGATCGCGCCGGGCTTCAGCGTGGCGTCGAGGCGTTGCAGCACCTGCTTCTTCACGTCCATCTGCTCGAATACCGCCTCGATGGCGAGATCCACGGATGCGATGGCTTGATAGTCGGATGCGACTTCCAGCAGCTTCATGCGCTTCTCGAGTTGCTCCGCGGTGATGCGGCCCTTGGCGACAGCCCCTTCGTAGGTCTTGCGGATGTTGGCGACGCCGCGCGCCGCCGCTTCCGCGTTGAGCTCGAGCAGTTTGACGGACAGCCCGGATTCCAGGACTGCCATGGCGATGCCGGTTCCCATCGTGCCCGCGCCGATCACTGCGACGTTTTGAATCGACCTCACCGGCGTGTCCGCAGCGAGGCCCGGCACGCGCGAGGCGGTCCGCTCGGCGAAGAAGGCATGGCGCAGCGCTTTGGATTCCGGAGAGTCGAGCAGCGTCATGAATGCCGTGCGCTCGCGTTTTTCGCCTTCCTCGAACGGCAGCGCTGTGGCCTGCACGGAAGAAACGGCCAGGCGGCCCGCCGCATCTTGTGGCGCATCGGGGCTCAGCGCCTGTAGTGCCCGCGCGGTGATTTCTCCCATGGCAGGGTCGCGCAGCTGGCGATCGCGCACCCTCGGCGGCGGCGTCTTCGCGTTGCCGGCCTCAGCCCAGGCGCGCGCGGCCTCGGCTGCATCCGCCTGACAAACCAGGTCGAGCACTGCGGTGGAGGCGAAATACTCGGGCGATACGACTTCGCCGCTCAGGATGATCCTGAGCGCGCGCTCGACGCCGGCGAGGCGCGGCAGCCGCTGCGTGCCGCCTGCACCAGGGATGATACCGAGCTTGATCTCCGGCAGCGCGAAACGCGCTTTCGCGGAAGCCACGCGATAGTGGCAGCCGAGCGCGAGCTCGAACCCGCCGCCCATGCAGGTGCCGTCGATCGCGGCGATGATCGGCTTCGCGTTCCCTTCCACGGTCTCGATGAGGTCGTGCAGCGATGGCTTGCTCATCATGGCCGGCGTGCCGAACTCGGACACGTCCGCGCCCGCGCAGAAGAAATTCTCGTTCGCGCAGAGCACGAGCGCGGCGACGGCCGGGTCAGCCGTGGCCTTGCCGATCGCGACGACGAGGTCGCTGCGCAGCGCATGGCTCAGCGCGTTCACCGGTGGATTGCTGAAACGGAGGAGGGCGACTCGCCCTTCGATGCGCAGATCGACGTGCGCCATGGCGTGGGGACTCCAGATGGAAGATTGAGGGGTTCGCGCGAGACCCTTCAGCCTGCGCGCTTGCCGTGAGCATGGCTGCGCAGTAGGCTGCTTGCAAGATGCAGAATTCGATTTCGCAGAGTGAAACAACGCGGAGCGGGCCCGCATGAAGCTGGATGAAGATCCCATCGAGTCGTTTCGGCAGGAAGTGCGGCAGTTCCTGGCCGTGCGGCTGCCCGCGGAGCTGCGCGCGAAAGTCGTCGGTCACAAGCGGCTCACGCGCGAAGACTGTCTGCGCTGGCAGCGCATCCTGCACGAGCAGGGTTGGTCCGCGCCGAGCTGGCCGAAGGAGTTCGGCGGTCCCGGCTGGTCCGCCCTGCAGCAGCACGTCTTCGACGACGAATGCGGGCTCGCCGGTGCGCCGCCTCTCAGCCCTTTCGGCCTGCGCATGGTCGCGCCCGTCATCATGGAATTCGGCAGCCGCGAGCAGCAGGACTTCTTCCTGCCGCGCATCCGTTCCGGTGAGCAGTGGTGGTGCCAGGGGTATTCAGAGCCTGGTGCCGGCTCCGATCTCGCCTCCCTGCGTACCCGTGCCGAGCGGCAGGGCGATCACTACCTCGTCAACGGCCAGAAGACCTGGACCACGTTCGCGCATTTCGCGGACTGGATCTTCTGCCTCGTGCGCACGGACCCGGCGGCGAAGCCGCAGTCCGGCATCTCGTTCCTGCTCATCGACATGCGGTCGCCCGGCGTCACCGTGCGGCCGATCGAGCTGCTGGATGGCGGCGAGCGCGAGGTCAACGAAGTGTGGCTCGAGAACGTGAAGGTGCCGGTGGGCAACCGGGTCGGTGCCGAGAACGAAGGCTGGACGTACGCCAAGTTCCTGCTCAGCCACGAGCGTGCGGGTTTCGCTCAGCTCGGTGCGGCCCGGCGCGAGCTCGCTTCCCTCAAGAGCTTCGCGGCGCGCGAGAAGCGCGGCACGAGGCGCCTCATCGACGATACGCGCTTCCGGGATCGCATCGCGCAAGTCGAGATCGAGATGGCGGCACTGGAGATCACGACGTTGCGCGTGCTCGCGGAGCGCGGCGATCCGGGGCCGGTCGCGTCCGTCATCAAGATCTGCGGCTCCGAAATCCAGCAGACGCTCGCGGAGCTCGCCATGGAGGCGCTCGGCCCGCTCGCAGCGGCGAATGTGCGGGAGTCTCTCGAGATCGACTGGCAGGGAGAGCCCGAAGGCGCGCGCGACTGGGGCAGCTTCACCGCCCGTTACTTCAACATGCGCAAGACCTCGATCTACAGCGGCTCGAACGAGATCCAGCGCAACATCATCTCGCGCCGCATCCTGGGGTTGTAGCGTCATGGAATTCGAGCCATCGGCCGATCAGAAGGCACTGCAGGACGCGTTGCGCAAGCTCTTCGAAGGCGAGTACAGCTTCGAAAGCCGCAAGCGCATTCTGGCGACGCCGCAGGGCTTCGACGCGGACGTTTGGGCGCAGCTCGCTGCGCAGGGCGTGCTCGCCGCAGGCCTGCCTGCCGATTGCGGCGGCTTCGGCGGCGCCGCCGAGGTCGGTGTCGTGATGGAGCAGATCGGCCGGCACCTGGTGCTCGAGCCTTATTTCAGCACCGTAGTGCTCGGCGGCGGACTGATCGACCGGCTCGGCAGCGAGGCGCAGCGGCAGTCGCTGCTACCCGCCGTCGCATCCGGCGGGACGCGCATTGCGGTGGCACGCTTCGATGGGGAAGTCCCGACGTATCGGCTGGGCAAAGACGGCGGTCTCACGTTGAACGGCTCGATCACGCTGGTGCCGGATGCGCCGGTGTCGAACCGACTCATCCTCCGCGCGCGCGAAGACGGCGCGCAAGGTGACTATTCATCCGTGTTCGTGTTGGACACCGCCGCCGCCGGACTGCACTCGACGAGCTACCGGACCCACGATGGCCGTTGCGCCGCCGACGTGCGCCTGGAAGACGTGTTCGTTCCTGCGGAGGCGATGCTCGGAAAGCCCGGCGACGGCGCGAGGGCTGCCGAGATCGCCGAGATGCTGGCCATTCCTGCGCTCTGCGCCGAATCCGTGGCCATCCTCGATGCGCTCATCGAAGCGACGCTCGGCTACCTGCACGCCCGGACGCAGTTTGGCCAGCCCATCGGTCGCTTCCAGGCCTTGCAACATCGCCTCGCCGACATGTTCGTGATGGCGACGCAGGCCCGTTCGATGAGCCTGCTCGCGCAGGATCGCGCACAGCATCCCGACCCCACCGTCCGGCGTCGCGCACTGTCTTCTGCGAAGGCTTACGTCGATGAGGCGGCGCGGTTCATCGGGCAGAACGCCATTCAGCTGCACGGTGGCATGGGCATGACCGCCGAGCTGATCGTCAGCCACTACTTCAAGCGGCTCACGCTCATCGGGACGGCCTTCGGCGACCGTTCCCATCACATCGGCGTGGTGAGCGACGCCATCCTCGCCGAAAGCACCTGAGGTACGGCCCATGCATTTCGAGCAGAACGATCGGGTCCGTGCGCTGCAGGCAGCGGTCGATGCCTTCATGCGCGAGCACGTGTTCGGTGCGGAGGACGCCTACTTTGCGGAGATCGACGCCAACCGCAAGGCGGGTGACGTGTGGCGCACCGTCGGCGTCGTGGAGCGGCTCAAGGAGAAGGCCCGGGCAGCGGGGCTGTGGAATCTTTTCCTTCCGGACTCGCAGCGCGGCGCAGGGCTCACCAATTTCCAGTACGCGCCGCTCTGCGAGCTGATGGGACGCTCGCCCATCGGCGCGGAAGTCTTCAACTGCAGCGCGCCGGATACGGGAAACATGGAAGTGCTCGAGCGCTATGGCACGGCGGAGCATCAGCAGCGCTGGCTCGAGCCGCTGCTCGCGGGCGAGATCCGCTCGGCGTTCACCATGACGGAGCCGGACGTCGCCTCGAGCGATGCGACCAACATCCAGGCCCGCATCGAGCGCAGCGGTGACCACTACGTGGTGAACGGCCGCAAGTGGTGGGCTTCGGGCGCCGGGCACCCGAACTGCAGGCTGCTCGTGTTCATGGGCTGCACCGATGCTTCGACTCCGGATCGTCATCGCCGCCAGTCGATGATCCTGATCCCCCGGGACGC
>JBGAIL010000164.1:0-10734 GCA_044225565.1 Steroidobacteraceae bacterium
GGCCGGCCCAGGTGAGCCAATAGCGGGGAGCGAGCAGGGCCTTGGGCATAACGTAGATTAAGCGTTGTTCGCGCGCGACGGCGAAGATTACCCCATCCGTCGTCCGGCCCAGGCCGCCGACGTGAAGCGGAGAGGCAGCATGAAGCCCGTTAGCTATACTCCGGCCGACTCTCCGGTCCACGCGCGCACCGCGCGATGCGCCGGAGGAATCGCATAGACACACAACGAATTCGCGAGATCCTTTTCTGCTCCGACATTTCCTTGCTGCCTCCCTGGTCGTGCTGGTCCCCGCGCTGGTCGCGGACCACGCGGACCTGCTGCTCCATCAGGCGGACTATCAGGTGCTCGCGGCCGGTTTCGCCATGGCGTATCTCGCATGCGCCGCAATCCTCGCGAGACGTTCGCGCGCGCGCGCGGCGCCGACGCTCCTGGATGTCGTGTACGTGGGCGCCACTGCCCTCTTCCCCATCGTCATGCTGGTTGCACTCGAGCGCACCGACGCCGTCGTCCACGGGGACGGGTTCGCCCGGCGCGATCTGGTCGCAGCGGCCAGCCTGGTCATCTTCTTCGGCGTAGGCCTGAACTGTTTCCCGCACTCGCGCCGGCGTTCGCTCGTAACCACTGCCGCGCTCGCCGTGGCCGTCCTCGCCGTCGGAGCTGCGCTGGTGGTGCAAAGCCGTGGGCTGCTGCCTGGCTCGCATGCAAACTGGGAAAGACAGGCACGCGTCTTCACCAAGGAAATCGATGCGCCGTTCTACACGGTCGCGGTCACTCGCTATCACAACGTCATCGCCAAGCCACGCGCGAAAGGTGGCGGATTCACCCGTTTCGGCGATGCCGAGCTGCTTTCCACCGGCGACGGCACCATGTATCTCATAGGCGAGCGGCCGAACGACGAGCGACTTGCCATCCGCAGGCTTCCGCTGCGCGTGCCGATCAATGCCGAGGAGCTGGTCGCAGATCGCCGCCCCCAGGCCGAGATCGAGAGTTTCCGCGTCACCGACATCCTCGCGCGCGAATCGTCGGGAGGGTGGACGCTGTATGCCGCGCATCACTACTGGCACCGCGAGCGGCACTGTTTCACCATGCGCATCTCGCAGCTGGTAGTTTCCTCCGCGCAGGCCCTGTCCCAGGCAACGGCGTCCTCGCGATGGCAAACGCTTTACGAGACCACGCCCTGCCTCAAGCCCGAAGACGTGCGTCGCACTCCGTTCACCGGCTTCGTCGAGTCCGGGGGCCGCCTCGCGGAGCTGGACGACCAGCATCTGCTGCTCACCACCGGCGATCACGAGTTCGACGGCCTGCACAGCACGACTTCCGCTCCGCAGGACCCGAAATCCGCGTACGGCAAGACCATCGCCGTCGATCTCCAGACTCGGGACGCCGTCGTGTACTCGAGCGGCCACCGCGACGCGCAGGGCCTCTTCGTCACCGAGGATGGCCAGACCTGGTCCACCGAGCACGGGCCGCAGGGCGGCGACGAGCTCAACCGTATCGTGGCCGGCCGCGACTATGGCTGGCCCAGCGTCACCCTCGGTACGGACTACGGGCGCACCCTGTGGCCGTTGAGCGCGAAGCAAGGCTCGCACGAGGGCTATGAGGCGCCGGTGTACTCGTGGACGCCGGCCATCGGTGTCTCGAACCTGATCCAGCTCGAAGGCAACGCCTTCCCGCTGTGGCGCGGCGAGCTGCTGGTCGGTGCTCTTCGAGGCAAGGCGCTCTGGCGCATGCACCTGCAAGGCGACCACGTGCAGTTCGCGGCGCCGATCAACATCGGCTATCCGGTGCGGGACCTGGAGGAGGCCTCGGACGGCCGCATCCTCGTGTGGACCGACGAAGATCTCATCACGCTCGAGCCCGAGCAGGTCCTCGATGCCGGCGAGTCGCAGGCGGCCCCCTGCCTTGCCTGCCACACCCTCTATCCCGACCGCACCGAGCACGGTGCGGGCCCGAATCTGCAGGGCATCGTCGGGCGCCCCGTTGCCTCCGCGCCCGGCTTCCGCTATTCCGAGGCGCTCGAGAGCCTCGGCGGTGAATGGGATCGTGAGCGGCTCGACGCCTTTCTCGAGAACCCCGGGCGCGAGGCCCCCGGCAACGCGATGACGTTCGGGGGCATCCCCGACGCCGCGCAGCGCAAGGCGATCATCGATTACCTGGCGAGCCGCAAGCGCTCGGGAGAGTCGGACTGGCAGGCGGGCGCGGTCTATTCCGCAACGGAGCGGTAAGCGCCGGCCGCCGTGACGGACCGCGCAAGTGCTTGATTTGATGGTGGACGGTACTGGGATTGAACCAGTGACCCCTGCCGTGTGAAAGCAGTGCTCTACCGCTGAGCTAACCGTCCATGCGCGAGGGCGCGCATGCTACCACCCGGTTTCTCCTCGAGCCAGCAGCGGGAGGCCGCCGGGAAGCCGAATCTCAGTAGCCCGGCAGCGTCAGCTTGCCTTCGGCCAGGATCTCGACCACGGAGTGGCTGAAGCTCGCGTGCGCAACCCGGCCGGCGCGCAGCGTCAGGTTCAGCTCCGAGGTGCGAATGCCGTAGGGATCGGGCGTCGCACGCTGGCTGCCCCATTCGAACAGGACGCTGCCCTGCGCCGTGGTGAACGGCAGCTGGCTGCGATACGCGAGCGCCAGACCCACGGCCACCGTGCCGGTGCCGCACTGGAACTCGAACGGTAGGCTCGCCGCAGCCAGGTCGTCACTGTAGAAGCGCGGGTAGATGCGGAAGTCGCCCGTGCTCTCTGGCCGGTCGTCGTACATCATGCCAACCACGCCGTGTTCGTGGCGCTCGTGCTGCCGGTAAGCCTTGAGCACACCGTTCACGATGTCGAGCGCCGGGCCGGCGGTGCGATAGGTGAAGTCCACACCTGGATGCGCGCGCTCCAGCGCGGCAACGTCAAACACGAGCATGTGGCCCACGCGCAGCGTCTCGCAGCCGTTCAGCGTGAGCGGCTCGATGCCATGCTGGTAGAGATAGGAAGCGAAGCCGTCCATCACCGTCGTAGTGCGCACGGCGCGCCCTTCGCACAGCTCGATCTCCAGCGGAATGACTCCGGAGGGGGTCACGAGCTTGTAGCTCAGGTGTGCGGCGCGGACGTCAACGGCAAACCGATCACGGAAGAACGTCTCCACCAGCGCCTTGCCGATGACCTGGCTCATCCCGCCGCACATGGGAATCCAGTCGCGCGAAGTGGAGTCGACCATCCTCAGGCGGATCTCCTCGGGTCGCTCGCCGCGCCCCAGGAAGCCGACTTCGAGTCCGCCGTGCACCGGCGCGGCCAGGATCTTCAGCGCGCCGGCCAGCTCTTCTTCCGCCGGAATCTGCCCCTCCGGCACCAGTGTCAGCGTGTCCCAACCGCAATGACCTTTGACGAAATCCAGGTGCAAAGTCATTGATCGGTGTCCCTGCGCGAATCGCGCCAGATTTCTGCGATGAAGCGGACGAGCGCGACCGCGACTGCCAGGGCGCAGAAGATCGATACGGCCGGAAAGACGACTGCGGCCAGGAAGGTCACGAGCTTGCCTCCAGTCGGGACTGCGGCACTGCCGTGGGCTGGCCGAGGATATGGCCCAGCAGATAGGCGGCCCCCGCGGCAGCGAGGCCGACGAGGATCGCTGGAATCCCCTGCGGCTCGTGCAGCGCGACCCGCCACACGAGCGAAGCCAGCCCGCCCGCGATCATCGCCAGGTTGCCCGCGAGCGCGCGCGGCTCGCGCACGTATAACGCTGCGATCAGCGGCAGCAGCACGGTCGGCGCCCATATGGAATACAGCAGCATCAGTCCGTCGATGATGGACGGCGAGAATTGCGCGATGACGATAGCCAGGGCCCCGAGGACCAGCGTCGCGGCCTTGGCCAACAGCAGCTCGGCGCTCTCCGACAGCCGCAGGAGCCGCTGCGCGAGATCGCGGACAAGGGACACGGATGCGCAGTTGAGCGTCGCTTCCTGCGAGGACATCACGATGCCGACGAGCGCCGCGAGCAGCATTCCGTACAGGCCTGCCGGCAATACCTGACGGGCCAGCAGCACGAACACCGAATCCGGCGCCGTTCCCGGCGGCAGGCTGGCGCGGCCGACGATGCCGACCAGTGCGACGATGGCCAGCCAGACCGCGACGTACGCGCCCGCCATCACGAAGCCGAGGCGTGAGCTGCGTGCGGACTGCGCGGCAAGCGCGCGGTTCACGTAAGTGGGCAGCAGCGCTTCGCCGAGCATGAAGGACACGGCGATCGCGATCATCTGCAGCACCGTCTTGTCGGCGTAGCCTTGCGCGGTCATCGCATTGGCGCGCTCGGCGAGCTGCGCGAGCGACTCCGGGCTCTTGCCGAGCGCGATCCACAGCATCACCGGGATCATGATCGCGAACAGCGCGAACTGCAGGCCCTCGGTCGCAACCGTAGCACGCAGCCCCCCCGTGAAGGTCAGCAGCGCGGTCGCACCCGTTACCGCCACGAGGCACACGGTCAAGGGCCAGCCGGTCATCTCGCTGAGCATTTCGCCGCCGATTCGGCCCATGACCGCCGTGAATCCGACCAGCAGCCCGATGCAGATGAATCCCGTGAGCGTCTGCGCTAGCGGCCCGTAGCACTTGCGCATGACGTCGCCGAGCGTGCTGCAATCGCGATGCGCGGTGAGCCGCGGCGCGACGAACCGCCCCACGACGATGGTCTGCACCGCGTAGGACAGGCACAGGAAGTAGAACAGGAAGCCGATCTGGTAGGCCTGGCCGGCCGAGCCCACGGAGAAGCCCGGACCGATGATCGCCGCCGCCAGGCTCGCGAAGATCATCATCGCCGGCACCGTATGCCGGCCCACCGCGTAATCGCTGAAGTTGCGCGAGCGCCGCGTGAAGTAGCCGCAGATGCTCAGCAGCACGAAGTACAGCGCGATGGCAGCCTGGTCGAGCGGCGCCGCGATACCTGCGTAGGTCATTCCGGGCCTGGAGGTCAGTTGCTGGAACGACGGGTAAGCTAGCAGAATGCCGCGAGCACTCCTGTCTCGACGGTGACTGTTATTGATCGGCATAGGCCATGCATGTCCTGGCCCGCGGTATCACGTCCCCATAAGTTCAGAGGATTCACGATGAGAGGGCTGACAGCTCACGCGCAAAGAGGTACGGGTCTGGGTGCCCCGCTACTGCAGCTGCGGCCACCGCGCCAGCCGCGCTCGGCGGACAGCGAGAGCGCCGCACGCCCGATCAGCGTGCTGGCCCTGGATATTCCGCGCGAATTCGTCGACGCGCCGCACGTGCACCGTCGCGCGCAGCTGCTGTACGCCAGCGCGGGCTTGATGACGGTCCTGACTCGCGAAGGTGCGTTCGTGGTGCCACCGCAGCGGGCTGTATGGCTGCCGGCCGGAACGGAGCATGAAGTCCACTACAAGGCCGCCGTGTCGCTGCGCACTCTCTATGTCGATCCGCAGGCGCATGAGAGCCTGCCGGCGCGCTGCCGCGTGATCGAGGTGTCAGATCTGTTGCGCGCGCTGATCCTGGCCGCGGCGACCTTGCCGCCGGAGTACGATCGGAACGGCCGCGAAGGGCACATCATGACCTTGCTGCTCGACGAGGTTGCGGCCATGCCTACAGTGCCGCTGCACGCGCCAATGCCACGCGACGAACGGTTCGCGCGTGCCTGCCGTGAAATGCTGAAGGATCCGCTGCGGCAGCAGTCACTCGAAGACCTGGCGCGCACGCTGGGCATGAGCCGCCGCACCGCCACCCGCCTGTTCCGCCGCGAGACAGGCATGAGCTTCACGGCCTGGCGCCAGCACGTCCGCCTGCTCGACGCCTTGTCGCGCCTCGCCCAGGGCCGCCCCGTTACGACGGTAGCCTTCGACGTGGGCTATCGCAGTGTCAGTTCCTTCACAGCCATGTTCCGGCGCACGTTCGGCGTGACGCCGAGCCACTACTATTCGAACGGCGATTAGTGCCTGACGGTGGAGCGGGGCCGGGTAGGCCTCACTAGCGCCGCGCTTCCAGATGTTGCTTCAGGCGCTCGAGGTCGCCACGCACCTTGACTTCCGTCTGGCGGGAATACTCGTCTTCGAGAGCCTGCAGATGCTCCGGCGACAGCGGCGCATCGATGTCTTCCCACCAGTAGACGTTGAACTCGAGCTGCGTCCCGCGCCCCGACTTGCCGAGCCGGTACTCACCCACCGCCGAGGTGCCGTGCCCGTCAGGCGGGGCAAGCCGGATGACGAGCCGTTCAGGCGGCGTGCTCACGAGGATCTCCTCCAGACGGCGCCCCGTGCGGCCCGAAGGGTCACGCATCTCGTTCAGGGTCTCTTCCCCCACGGCGCCCTCCACGCCGCGCACCAGCTGTTTGGAAACGAAAGCCGGCATCCAGGCGCTCCGGTCGAACAGGGCCGCCCAGACCACGCCCGGAGGACGGGCGATGCGCAACTTCACCGTGGCGACCGATGCGATGTGCTGCGAGGAGAGCGCTGATGCGGAGCGTCGTGCTTCGCCGATGAACCAGTCGACATGCGAATCGAGCACATTCAGCGGCACGGCGCCCGCGGCCAGTACGGCATCATCGAAAGCACGGATGTCGAACGCGGCACCGAGCTCGCGCTGCGCGCGGGTGCGCAGCTCCCGGATGCGGTCGTATCCAAGGTAGTAGGAAAGCGCCTGCGCAGGAATATCTGTCGAATAGCGCAGCAGTTCCGACTCGATCTGCGCGTCCGCCTCCAGCGTGCCGTGCCGCATCGCCTCGCGTGCGCGCTGCAGCGACCAGCCCTTCGCGTTCAACCCCGTGTCCACCACCAGACGCGTAGCGATGAAGGATCGCATCATCAAGTGACCGTAGAGATCCATGGGCTCATAGAGCTGCATGTCCTCGGCGAGGCTGGCGGCGTACTCCGCCCAACCTTCCACGTATGCCGACGACGAAACGAACGCGCGCAGGGGATGCACGTTCGCGCGCTCCTGCTCCAGAGCGATCTGGAAGTGATGGCCCGGAACAAGCTCGTGATAGATGAGGTGCTGCGCGCCGATGAGCGTGCGCGTGGCAAGGCCCGAGCCGTTGTACCGGTAGTACCCGGAAGGCTCCGAGGCTGAAGGCGGCTGGTAGTAGCCGTAGGTCATCCCCGGCTCCGCGGCCGGATCGAGCCGTTTCACGCCGTAGGGCGCTTTCGGCAGCCTGGAAAAATAGTCGCGCAGATGTGGCTCGATGCGGCGCACGAAGCTCATGTAGCGTGCCTCGACGTCCTCCGGTTTGCTGGCGAGCCAGCGCGGATCCGTCTTGAGGCTCGCGTTGAACGCTTCGCGGGTGCCGGTGAAGCCCGCTTTTGCGCGGATGTCGGCGAGCCTGGCGTCGATCTCGATGAGCGCGCGCGTGCCGATGTCGTGAATGACCTCGGGCTCGAGATCGAGGCCGGTATAGGAGTGGATGAGATATCGATAGAAATCGGCACCGCCGGGATATTGCGCGAGCCCCACAGCTTCGGGAGCCGCGGACACGTAGTGCGGGCCGAACACGGCGCGAAGTCGTTCGATGCGCGGCGCGATCTCCGCGGCCACGAGCTTCTCGAGCCGGGCTTTCGCCTGCGCCCCCGATTGCGTGCCGAGCGCGGCAAGCCGTTCCGGTGAAGGCACGAGCGCGCGTTGCGAACCGGCTTTCAGCTGCTCGCACAGTGCGATCGCGCCCGCAATCGCCACCTTGGGAAGCAGGATGCCGCGCCTGCGCTGCTCGATCGTCTTCGCGCGCATCTCGTCGAGGATGCGGCCGTAGTCGTGCAGCAAGGCGGCATAACGATCCACCTCGGCAGGGCTCCCGAGCTGCTGCGCGGCGAGCACCTGGAATACGAGCTGATGGACGTCTCCCCCCTGATAGGGCGTGACCAGGAACACCAGCCAGTGGAAGCGTTCCGCATCCGCATCGACCGTCATGGCGTGGACGAGGGATTGGCGGAAAAGCTCGTCGTCGTGCGGCAGTGTCGAGGCGTCCAGCGACTGGAGGCGGGTCAGCATGCCTCGTGCGAACTGCGCGGCTTCACGAACCGAGGCTTCGTCGATGCGCGGCAGTTTGGTGACCGGCAGGCCTTTTCGGAGCCGCATGCCCGGCTCTCGCTCGATACGCCAGGAGTAGATCTCGTCGGCGATGGCGTACAGCTTGGCGGACTCGGCTGCAGGCGCGCCCTCAGGAGCCGCTGCATACGCAGCTGCACCGGCGAGCCACACACAAAGTGCAATGGTGACGATCCACGGCCGGGCAACCAATTTCATTTCATTGCGCCACGCCGGTCGCGCCGAGACTCTGCCCAAAGAAACGCGCGATCTCGTCCCGAGAGAAGTCACCCGCGTTGCCTCCGAACATGTGCTCCTGGTTCGGCAGGATCACCAGCTCGTGATGCACGCGAGCCTCCACCAGGGCATTCACCATGCGCAGGATGTCGTGATACGTGGAAGTGTCGCTGGTACCTCCCATGAGCATCAGAGACCCGCTGACGCGCGGTGCGAGCCGGAACGGCGAAGCCTTCTCATAGGCCTGCGGGTTCTGCTCCGGCATTCCCAGATAAGGCTCGTACAGCATCCCTCCGTAGGGATCGAAGCCCGGCACGACACTCGCGGCCGCCTTGTAGACATCCCCTGCGTCCGCCAGCAGCCGGAAGGAAAAGTATCCGCCCCAGGACCGGCCGAACACGCCCACGCGCGAGCCATCCACATAGCTGCGCGACGCGATGAGCTGCCGGATCGCACCCGCGTGATCCTGAACGACGTGATCGGCCCAATCCCCATACACCACGTCCTGGAACGCCTTGGAGCGGTTCGGCGTGCCACGCGCGGCCACCGTCACGACCAGGTAGCCGAGCTGTGCCAGCGCCCGAGGGAAATGCGAGTCCGGGTTCATCGCGCTGCCGCTGCCGCAGAAATCCACTGGCAGGTTGTGCGACTGCGGGCCACCGTAGATGTATTCGATGAGCGGATAGCGGCGGGCAGGATCGAAATCGTACGGCTTGTACATCGTGCCCCAGAGCTCGGTGCGGCCGTCGGCTGCCTTCACACGGAATTCCTCGGGAACGGTCCACCCGACCGCTCGCAACCGACTCGTGTCCGCATCACCGATCACCTGCACCAGCGTGCCGTCGGCCTTGCGCGCTTCCGTCCGTGGCGGCTTCGAGATGCTCGACCAGGTGTCGACGAAAGATTCGAACGACGGCGAGAGCCTCACGCGGTGCGTACCATCCCCCTCCGTCAGGCGCTGCATCGCCCCGCCTTTGAGCGGCACGCGATACAAATGCGAGTCGTAGGGTCTCGGCGCAGCGCTCGCCATGAAATAGACCCAGCCACCGGGCTCGTCGACGCCCACGACGCTCTGCACGAACAGCTCCCCGCGCGTGAGCTGCCGGATCAACCGGCCGTCGAGATCGTGGAGATACAGATTCTTCCATCCGTCCCGCTCGGAGAGCCAGAGGAAGCCCTTGCCTCCCGGCAGCAGGGTGAATCCCACACCTGCGCCCCAGAGCACGTCGTGCTGGATGCGCACGAAGGTCGCCGCCGTCTCGGCGAATACGGTGCGAACTGCACCGGTGCGTGCATTGGCAGCCATCACATCGACGCGCTTGTAGTCACGGGAGAAGCGCGCGAACAGCACTTCCGAGGAATCCGGCAGCCAGCCCAGCTCGTGGAAGTATTGATCCGTGGTGTCGCCGACATCGATGCGCACCGGATCCTTCCCGAGGATCGGCACGATGAACGGCTCCGCGCGATCGAGTGGGGCGCCGGCCTTCTGGAAGGGAACCCACTGCACTTCCTCGAAACCCTTGAGCACGTGCAGCACCGGGATCTTCGGCACCTTGCTGCGGTCGTACCGCAGCGCAAAGAGATGCAGCCCGTCCGGCGACCATGGCGTGCGCGCACCCGTCTCGAAGTCCCAGCCGATGTCGCCACCGCCGTCGCGAGTGAGAGCCATGGCGCGCCCGTCCACGGTGCTGCGCACCCAGACATTCCGGTCGCGCAGCGTGGCGAACCAGCGCCGGTCTGGCGACGGTACGTCCATCTGCTCGATCTCCCCCACCATGAAGATCTGCCGCTTGAAGGGCTGCGGCGCGAAACGCGTCTGCTCGGAAGTGCCGAAGGCGATCTCCACACCTTCCGGCTGGCGTACGCGCGTGGCGGTGTACCGGGAAAGGTCCAGGTCGAGCGACACGCCGCCGCTCGTGAAGCGAGCGTGGCCGCCCCCGATCTCGAGCGTGGAAACATCGAACGGAATGCCTTCGGCGGGCGGCTCAGCGCCCAGCGCGGCAGCGATGGCCGCGCGGGCACGCGCCATATCCATCAACGACTCGCGCTGGCCGGTGAGCGAGTCCAGCTTGTAGATCTCTTTCGGGAACAGATTCCGGTCCGCGTACCAGAGGCTCCGGCCGTCGGCGAGCCAGCGGGTGGGCACGGAGCACCGGTCCACCAGCGTATCGAAGTGCATGTATTGCTCGAACACGGCGCGTGATTGCGAGGGCGTGCTTTCCGGTGACGGCTCTGCCGCTGCTATCAACGAGCACGTCGCGAGGGCGAACGCCAGGCCGTGCGGGAAGGACCGCATCTTCAAACAGGCCCTCCCTTCATCGCAGCGACAAAGCGTGCCGAATCGCTCACCCACCCGAACTGATGGTTCTCGCTGAACACCGTTTCGATCACTGCCTCGTGATGCGCGGGCTCGTAGGCCGCGCAGGCATCCGCGAGCAGCAGCGGAAAGTACCCGAGATCGACCGAAGCGCGCAGCGTCGAAGCGACACAGCAC
>JBGAIL010000165.1:0-10516 GCA_044225565.1 Steroidobacteraceae bacterium
AGAACCCGCGGTCCACGAGCTCCTGCAGCAGGGAGTGGTCCATCGTCACCTGCTCGAACTTCTCGCCCCGCAGGCGATACATGCGCGAGTCGCCCACATGGGCGATGGCGGCCTTGTTGTCGAAGAACAGGGCGGCCACGATGGTCGTGCCCATGCCTTCGCACTGCGGCTGGGTTTTGGCCGTCTGGTAGATGATCTTGTTGGCGCGGTGGATGGCGTCGCGCAGGATGATGGCGGGGCGGGACATGCCCGACTCCGAGTCGTGCACGGTGAGATCCTCGCGCTCCACCGACTCGCGCACCAGGTTCATGATGGTCTTCACCGCGATGCCGCTCGCGACCTCGCCGGCGTTGTAGCCGCCCATCCCGTCGGCCAGCACCAGCAGCCCGATGTCCGGGTCGTGGGCGATGGTGTCCTCGTTGTGCTCGCGCACCTTGCCGGTGTCGCTCAGGCCCACGAAGCGAAGTTTGGCGCGCAGGCTCAACTGCGCGCTCCGCCCGTCACCTGACAATAATTCTGCTTAGAGACGCTCACCACGACTAAAGGCCGTGCCTCCCCCACACCGCCCGGTCGGCGGCCGCATAAGCTAGCATTGCTCGCCGGGCTGTCCGAGCGGGCGTTCACAAAGCCCGCAACCGACCGGTCTGGGCGCGCATCCTAGCCAAGTTGGCGCGGAAGCGCATCGCTAAAGCACTGATTCCCTCCCGATTTCGGCACAAGAGGCAGCATGGCCCGCTCGAGTCCCGTGTTCGTGTGCAAGGCCTGCGGGGGCGAGACCCTCAAGTGGCAGGGCCAGTGCCCGCATTGCGCCGAGTGGAATTCCCTCGAGCAGAGGGTGGGACGCGCCCTCGAAGCGCCCGGCCGGCTGGCGGCCGAGCCCAGGCTCATCGCGGCGCCTGCCGAAGGCCCGGACGAGCGCCTGGGGGTGGGGCAGGCCGAGCTCGATCGGGTCCTGGGCGGGGGCATCGTGCCCGGCTCGGTCACCCTGCTGGGCGGGGATCCGGGCATCGGCAAGTCGACCCTGCTCCTGCAGGTGGCGGCCCACGTCGCGGCCACCCAGCCGGTGCTGTATGCGAGCGGCGAAGAATCCGTGGCCCAGGTGGCGGGAAGGGCCCGCCGTCTGGGGGTGGCGGCTGCGGGCCTGGCCGCGGTCACCGAGAATGCCCTCGAGTCCATCCTGGCGCTCGCCACGCAGCGCAAGGCGCGGCTGCTGGTGGTGGATTCCATCCAGACCGTGCAGCTCGGCACGCTCGATTCGAGCGCTGGCGCGGTCACGCAGCTCAGGGAATGCGCCGCGGAGCTGGTGCGGTTCGCCAAGTCGAGCGGCACGGCCGTCATGCTCATCGGGCACGTGACGAAGGAAGGCTCCATCGCCGGCCCCCGCGTGCTCGAGCATCTGGTCGATACCGTGCTCTATTTCGAGAGCGACGCCGGCAGCCGCTATCGCATCGTGCGCGCCACCAAGAACCGGTTCGGCGCGGTGAACGAGCTCGGGTTCTTCGCCATGACGGAGGCCGGGCTGCGGGAGGTCCGCAACCCTTCCGCCATCTTCCTCGCGCGAGCGCCGGAGCCGGCGCCCGGCAGTGTGGTCACGGTCACCCGCGAAGGCGGGCGACCGCTGCTCATCGAGCTGCAATCGCTGGTGGATCGCATGAGATTCGGTGCCCCCCGCCGCGTGGCGCAAGGGCTGGATGCCAATCGCGTGGCCATGCTGCTCGCGGTGCTGAACCGGCACGCGGGCGTCTCGCTGCAGGAGCATGACGTGTTCGTGAACGCGGTGGGTGGCATCGACGTTCGCGAAACTGGAACGGATCTGCCCGTCGCGCTGGCGCTGGCCTCCAGTCTGCGCGATCGCGCGCTGTCGAACTCGCTGGTGGCATTCGGCGAGATCGGACTCACCGGGGAGATTCGCCCCGTGGCCTATGGCGACGAGCGGCTGCGCGAAGCGCAGAAGCAGGGCTTCAAGCTGGCCGTGGTGGCGCGCGACAACGTGCCGCGCAAACCGCTCGATGGACTGCGCGTGTGCGGCGTCAGTCGGATTGATGAGGCGCTTGCGGAAGCGTTTGGGCACGCACCGTCTTGATGGTGTTGTCGCCCACCTGAAGGATCTCGAATTGCCAGTTGTCGACGCGCAGGGCGGTGCCCGGATCCGGGAAGGTCTCCAGCCGCTCGAGCAACAGGCCGTTCAGCGTCTTCGGTCCCTCCGTGGGCAGTTGCCACTGCAGGGCGCGGTTCAGCGCGCGGATGGTGGCGCTGGCGTTCACGATATAGACGCCGGGCCGCTCCACGTGGATGTCCTTGTGTACGACGGTGGCGGGATCGGTGGTGAACTCGCCCACGATCTCCTCGAGGATGTCCTCGAGCGTGACCAGCCCTTCGATGTTGCCGTATTCGTTCACCACGAACGCGTGGCGTCGCCGGTTGCGCTGGAAGTGCGACAGCTGCACGTTGAGTGCAGTGCCTTCAGGAACGAAGTAGGGCTCACGGCTGCGCGCGATCTCGATGAACCTCTCGCGCGTCAGGGTGCCGCGCGCCAGTTCCTGTGCGACGCGCTTCATATGCAGCAGGCCGATGATCTCGTCGAGCTCGCCCTGGTAGACCGGCAGGCGCGTGTGCGGGGTCTGGCGCAGCTGGTCGAGGATGTCGTCCCAGCTGTCGTCGATGTCGATGGCCGAGATCTCCTGCCTGGGGATCATGATGTCGTTCACCGTGATCTTCTCCAGGTCGAGGATGCTGAGCAGCATCTGCTGCGGGCGCTGCGGTACCAGCGCTCCGGCTTCCGCCACGACGGTGCGCAGTTCCTCCACGCTCAGTGAGTGCGACTGCATCTTCTGCGCGGAGACGCCGATGGCGCGCAGCAGCAGGTTGCTCGCGAACCCCACCGCGGTCAGCACCGGGTGGAAGAGCCGCACCAGTGGGTAGTAGACGTAGGCGGCCGGCATGGCGATGCGCTCGGGCTTGATCGCACCGAGTGTCTTCGGCATCGATTCGGCGAAGATGAAGATGAAGAGCGCCGTGGCGATGGTCGCGGCGAGCACGGCGATGTCCTCGTCGGCGAACAGGTGCTGTGCGATCAGGAGCAGCAGCATCGGGATGAGCGCCTGCGCCACGTTGTTGAGCAGCAGGATGAGGCCGATGAGCTTGTCCGGCCGCTCGAGCAGCCAGGTGGCGAACTTCGCGCCCTTGTTGCCGGAGCGCGCGAGATGCCGCAGCCGGTAGCGGTTGAGCGACATCAGCCCGGTCTCCGAGCCGGAGAAGAATCCGGACAGGACGAGGAGCAGGGCGACGGCCAGGATCGCGGTACCCAGCGGCAGATCGTTCAAGCGGAGGTCCTCGGCTAAGGGTCTGCCTCCGATGATACCGGGGGCCCTTATAATCCCGCGCCATGTTCGACAGCCTGACGGCGCGCCTCGCGCGCACCATCGACAATCTCCGCGGCCGCGGCCGCATCACCGAAGACAACGTCTCGGAGGCGCTGCGCGAGGTGCGCATGGCGCTCCTCGAGGCGGACGTGGCGCTGCCGGTGGTGAAGGCCTTCATCGAGTCGGTGAAGGCGAAGGCGGTCGGCACCGAGGTCACGGCCAGCCTGACCCCCAGCCAGGTGTTCATCGGCATCCTGCACAAGGAGCTGGTCGAGCTCATGGGCGGCTCGCGCCAGGGCTTCAACCTGCGTGCCCAGCCTCCCATCGTGGTGCTGCTCGCGGGCCTGCAGGGCGCCGGCAAGACCACCACGGCCGCCAAGCTCGCCCGCTGGCTCATCGAGCGGGAGCGCAAGCGCGTTCTGCTCGTCAGCACCGATATCCGCCGCCCGGCGGCGGTGCTGCAGCTCGAGCGGCTTGCCGGCCAGGTGGGTGCCCAGTTCATGCCGCCCCCGGCCGATGCCTCGCCGCCGGGCATCGCGAAGGCGGCACTCGCGGAAGCGAAACGCGGCGTGTTCGACGTGCTCATCGTCGATACGGCCGGCCGCCTGCACGTCGACGAGTCCCTGATGGAGGAGGTGAAGCAGATCGATGCCGCGGTCGCCTCCGCCGAACGCCTGTTCGTAGTCGATGCGATGGCCGGTCAGGATGCCGTGAATGCCGCGCGCGCCTTCTCCGCCGCACTCGACCTCACCGGCGTCGTGCTCACCAAGGCGGATGGCGACGCCCGCGGGGGCGCCGCGCTTTCGGTTCGCCACGTGACCGGCAAGCCTCTCCTGTTCCTGGGCATGGGCGAGAAGACCGAGGCGCTCGAGCCTTTCGATCCCGAGCGCATGGCTTCCCGCATCCTCGGCATGGGCGACGTGGTGAGCCTCGTCGAGCAGGTGCAGCGCCAGGTCGATACCGAGGAGGCCGAGCGCCTGGCCCGCAAGGTGACCCAGGGCAAGGGCTTCAGCATGGTGGACCTCAAGAGCCAGCTCGAGCAGCTGCAGCAGATGGGCGGGGTCGGGGCCCTGCTCGACAAGCTGCCGACCGCTGCGAGTCAGCGGGCCATGGCCCCCGAGCAGGGTGACCGGGAGATCCGTCGCCAGATCGCCATCATCAATTCCATGACCGCCCGCGAGCGGCGCAAGCCCGACCTCATCGATGGCTCCCGGCGGCGGCGCATCGCGGCCGGGGCCGGCCTGCAGGTGCAGGACGTCAACCGGCTCCTGAAGCAGTTCCAGGAGATGCAGCGGATGATGAAGAGCATGAAAGGCGGCAAGTTGCGCCGCCTGATGGGCGCCTTGCGGGGCGGTGGCGGCCCCCCGCCGGGCCTGGTGCGCTAACGGCGCAGGGGAGCTGCCGCGGATCCGGAGCCGAATCCCCTTTCCTTCTTGAGGGTTACGGGCCGCCCGCGTAGAATCCCGCGGCTTTTCACGGGCTGTGCCCGGGATTCAACGGGGCCGAAGCGGGCCCGACAGAGCGGCGGCGCAAGGCGCCGGGAAGAAAACTTCGTTCACGGTCAGGAAAATTTCAGCATCATGGTAACCATTCGCCTCACCCGACGCGGGGCCAAGAACCTGCCCTTCTATCACGTCGTGGTGACGGACAGCCGCAAGCGTCAGGGCGGGCCCAGCCTCGAGCAGGTCGGCTATTTCAATCCCGTCGCCCGTGGCGGCGAACCGAAGCTCAAGCTCGATCTCGCTCGCATCGACTACCGGGTCGGCAAGGGCGCCCAGCAGTCCGATCGCGTGCGCCATCTCGTCGACACCTATCGCAAGCAGGCGCCCGCCGCGGCGGCCTGAGAGCGCGGGCGCTGCGGCCGTGGTCGCGGCCCAATGGCTGGAGATCGGGCGCATCGGCAGCCCGTTCGGCGTGAAAGGCTGGGTTCGGGTGGAATCCTTCACCGAGCCTCCCGAGCGCCTCTTCGCCTATCGGCAGTGGGAGGTACGAAGCGCGCGGGCGCCGGCAGTATCCCGACGGGTGATGGAGGGCCGCGAGCATGGCGAAGGTTTCATCGCCAAGCTCGAAGGCGTGGAGGATCGCGACGCGGCGGCGCTGTTGCAAGGCTCCAGCGTCTCGGTGGCGCGCGAGCTGCCACCGCTGAAGAAGCGTGAGCACTACCAGGTAGACCTGGTCGGTCTCGCAGTGAGGAATCTCGAGGGAATCGAGCTAGGCGTGCTACGGCATTTCGTGACGACGCCGGGCGGAACGGTGATGGTGATTCAGCAGCCGGACGGGCGAGAGCACTGGGTGCCCGCCACGCCACATCACCTGAGCCGGGTGGAGATGAAAGAAGGGCGCATCCTGGTGGACTGGCCCGCGGAGATGGCGTGAGATCTTCCCGCGCGCGAAGCGCGCGCTGTATGTACCGGGTCGCGGCCTTGCCGCGATCCCGGAGGATAGTTGGGCACAGCCCATGAAGATTGAGGTGGTCACGCTATTTCCGGAGATGGTGCTCAGCGCGCTGAAGTTCGGCGTCGTCGGGCGTGCGCTGGAGCGCGGGTTATTGAGCGTGGGCACGGAAGATCCGCGTGCGCACACGCACGATGTGCACCGCACGGTGGACGACCGGCCTTACGGCGGCGGCCCCGGAATGGTGCTGAAGCCGGAGCCGATGCTGGCAGCAATCGAGGCCGCGCGACGACGCGCGCCATCGGGCAGCCCGCGCATCTACCTGTCCGCGCAGGGGCAGCCTTTCGGGCAGCAGCTGGCAGGGGAGTTGGCGGCGCTGCCGGGTTTCGTGCTCGTGGCGGGCCGGTATGAAGGTTTGGACGAGCGCGCGATCGAGCTGGGCATCGATCGGGAGCTCTCGATCGGGGACTACGTGCTGTCGGGCGGCGAGCTGCCTGCGCTGGTAGTCATCGATGCGGTGGCGCGACTGCTGCCGGGCGCGCTGGGTGACGAGCGCTCGAGCGTGGAAGAGTCCTTCGCGGAAGGGCTGCTCGACTGGCCGCACTACACGCGGCCTGAGAGTTTCGCGGGCCTCGAGGTGCCGCAGGTGCTATCGTCCGGCCGCCATGCGGACATCCGTCGGTGGCGCTTGAAACAGGCCGTGGGACGCACGTGGTTGCGCCGGCCGGACCTGATCGCTGCCCGCGCGCCGAGCGCGGAAGTGAGCGGGCTGTTGAACGAATTCCTCGCCGAGCGCGCGGCGCGCGGCGAGCCTGTCGGGAAAGGGTGAGCGAACATGGGCAACATCATTCAGGACATCGAGAAGGCGCGGATGACCCGCAAGGTGCCGGAATTCCGGCCGGGCGACACCGTGGTGGTCAACGTGAAGGTGGTCGAAGGTGACCGCGAGCGCGTCCAGGCCTACGAAGGCGTGGTCATCGCCAGGAGCAACCGTGGCTTCAACTCCTCGTTCACCGTGCGCAAGATCTCGCACGGCGAAGGCGTGGAGCGCGTGTTCCAGACCTACAGCCCGTCCATCGCCGACATCAGCGTGAAGCGCCGCGGCAGCGTGCGTCGCGCCAAGCTCTACTACCTGCGCGATCTCTCCGGCAAGGCGGCGCGCATCGAAGAGAAGGTCTGACCGCAGCCGCATGGCAGCGATCGGCGCGATCTTCGGGGTCGTCTGGCGGATCCTCGACGGGCTGCGCCGCTTCCTGCACCTGCTGCTGCTGCTGATCATCTTCGGCTTCGTCATCGGCGCGCTGCGGGGCTCCATCCCCACCGTGCCTGGCAAGGCCGCGCTGGTCGTGGCGCCCGAGGGCGAGCTGGTCGAGCAGCTCTCGGGGGACCCCATCCAGCGCGCCATCGACGAGGCACGCGGCCAGGGCCGTGCCGAAACCCTTCTCTGGAATCTCACGGACGCCATCCGTGCCGCGGCCAAGGACGACCGCATTCCCGTCCTCGTGCTCGACATGGAGCGCTTCACCGGCGCCGGGCTGCCCACCCTGCAGGAGCTCGCGCGCGCCATCGGAGAGTTCCGCGCCAAGGGCAAGAAGGTGGTGGCCTACGGCACGCAGTTCCTGCAGGAGCAGTATTACCTCGCGGCGCAGGCGGACGAGGTGTACGTCGATCCGATGGGCTTCGTGCTCATCGACGGCTACGACCGCTACCGCATGTACTTCAAGGACGCGCTCGCCAAGCTCGGCGTCGACATCAACGTGTTCCGCGTCGGCGAGTACAAGAGCGCCGTGGAAGTCTTCAACCGCAACGACATGTCGGCCGAAGAGCGCGAGGAGAGCCTCGCCTATCTCAACTCGATGTGGTCCACCTATCAGGCGGACACCACTCGCGCCCGCAAGCTCGCACCGGGCGCGGTCGCGGAGTACGTCGCGGGCTTCCCTGCTGCCGTCGCGGCGGCGAAAGGCGATGCCGCGAGCGTGGCGCTGCGCGCGAAGCTCGTCACCGGCCTGAAATCCCGGCTGGACGTCGAGAAGCGGCTCATCGAGCTCGTCGGCGAAGACGATTCCGACGGCTCGTTCAACTCCGTGCTGGACGTGGATTACGCACGCGTGGTCCACGCGGAAGCGAAGCTCACTCCGGACGGCACGGCGCGCATCGGCGTCATCGTGGCGGCCGGCGAAATCCTGGATGGCGACCAGCCGCCCGGTACCATCGGCGGCTCCTCTACCGCAAGGCTCATCCGTGAGGCCAGGCTCGACGACGATGTGAAGGCGCTCGTGCTGCGCGTCGACAGCCCCGGCGGCAGCGTGATGGCGTCCGAGGAAATCTATCGCGAGCTGCTCGCGCTCAAGGCCGCCGGCAAGCCCCTGATCATCTCGATGGGTGATCTCGCGGCCTCGGGCGGTTATTACATCGCCGCGCCGGCGGATGAGATCTGGGCGAGCCCCGCGACGCTCACGGGCTCCATCGGCATCTTCGCGATCATCCCGACCATCGATCGAACGCTCGACAAGCTCGGCGTGCACGTGGACGGGGTGGGCACCACGCCGCTTTCCGGCCAGCTGCGCATCGACCGTCCGATGGGCGAGGGCGCGAAGTCGCTCCTGCAGTCCACCATCTCACACGGATACGACGAGTTCGTCGCGCGGGTCGCCAGTGGGCGCAGGAAGTCTCCCGAGCAGGTGGACTCCATCGCTCGTGGCCGTGTGTGGACCGGCGCGGACGCAAAGCGGCTCGGCCTCGTGGATCAGGTGGGCTCCTTCGACGATGCGGTGAAGGCTGCGGCGCGTCGCGCGAAGCTGGACAAGTACGAGACGAAGTTCATCGATCCGGAACTGTCGGTAGCCGAGCAGCTGGCGCTGGAGCTCCAGACCGGCGCTGCGCGCGTGGCGCTGCGCTTCCAGGACCGCACCGGCGCGATGGCCCGGGTGGCCTCGACGCTGGACCCGCTGCAGCGCGAAGTGCAGCGCCTCAGCCGCTTCACCACGCCGAACCGCCTCTACGCCTACTGCTTCTGCAGCGCGGGGCGCTGAACGCAAAAAAGCGCGCTCCGCAGGCGAGCGCGCTCCCCAGGGGTCCGGTCCCGGGATAAACCGATCAGATCGTCTTGTCGGCCTCGGCGGACATCTCGCTCTCCACGCCGCTGGTCGTGATGGCGGAGATGGCGAAGAAGTACGTGCCCGGTGCCAGGTTTTCGATCACGTAGCTGGTCACGCCCGCGTTGTTCACGGTTACCGTCGCGTCGTACTGGCCTGACTGCGTGCCATAGTGGATCTTGTAACCCTTGAGGTTGGTGAGCGCGGAGCCGTCCGTGTTCTGGGTCGGCGGATCCCAAGCGAGCGCGGCGCTGCCATTGCTCTGCTGCACGACGCTTACGGTGAACCCGGGCAGCGCACGGGTGTTCGCACCGTCGCTCACGCTGATGACGATCTGCTCGTGCGAGCCGACGTCGGCGTTGGTCGGCGTGCCCCAGAGGCGGCCGGTGTTCGCGTCGAACGACGCCCAGCCCGGCTTGCTGTCGATGGAGAAGGTGAGTGAGTCACCGTCGGCATCCGTGGCGCTGGGCGTGAAGTTGAATGCCTGGCCGACGGCCACTTCCGTGGCGGGCGAACCGGCGATCTGCGGGGCCACGTTGGCAGCCTGCGGCGGCACCGAAGGCTCGCTCGCGTCATCGTCCGGATCGGACGGCGTGCCCGGCGGCGTGGAAGGCTCGGTGGGCTGGGTCGGCTGCGTGGGATGGCTCACCACGGGCGGCGGCGTGTTGCCCGTATCCGTGTTGGCGCTGGAGCCTTGCGGCTGTCCCAAGCCCGTCGGCGCGGCGGTGTTGCTGTTGCCCTCACCGTCGTTACAGGCCGCGAGACCCGTGAGCGTGAGGAGGCAGACGATCCCTCGTAGCGAAGCAACGATCACTTTTTCCATGTGTGCATCTCCCGGACCGAAGTTGAGACACCGGTCCTCGGGAGAGGCACAGACGGAAAGTTGCCGGGAGCAGCAAGCCATGCAGGCCGCCACTCAGCTAACGAGATGCGTCACCATCCCGGCAACCCCGCTGTCGTAGGCCCTCTGAGCCCTTAGACCGGAAGCTTTGCGTCCCCGCCTTTCGACGGGTTTGCCTTTCTCGACGGCGCACAGTATTCACACCTCGCGCATCGTTGCCAATGTCTCCGCGCGGCGACCGCGCGAATCTGCGGAGCGGTTCAACAGTTGCGGAAACCGCGTATTGGTCGCGGCGCCAGCGGCACGAGATTCGCGCGTGGCATCGGCGTTCGCGGCAAGTACGTATGCCATCTCTGGAATCGCGAAATCCGCTCGCGGCAGTACACTAGCGCTTCTTTGACAGAAGGCGGAGCTGCGGCGATGACGACAGACATAACGGGCCGGCCGATGCCGGCGCAAGCATCGACGGAAGACATCCTGTCTTCGGCGCAGCGTCGCGCGTGCCGGTATCTCGAGGAGATCCAGAAACGCCCGGTCGCGCCCCGCGCCGAGGCGCTCGCGGCTTTGTCCCGTCTCGACGAGCCATTGCCTGCACGGCACGGTGATCCGCAACAGACGCTCGCGCTTCTGGATGAGGTCGTGGCGCCGGCGACGATGGGCATGGCAGGCCCGCGCTTCTTCGGATTCGTCATCGGCGGTTCTTTACCCGTAACCGTGGGCGCCAACTGGATGGCGACCGCCTGGGAACAGAACACCAGCTACTACAGGCCCACTCCAGGCGTCGCGCACCTCGAGCAGGTCGCGCTGCGCTGGCTCGTCGACGT
>JBGAIL010000166.1:0-1153 GCA_044225565.1 Steroidobacteraceae bacterium
CCGGCTCAGAATTCGCCGCAACGCTGTCCCTACGGCCTTTATGCCGAGCAGCTGTCCGGCACGGCGTTCACGGCGCCGCGCGCGAGCAACCGGCGCTCGTGGCTCTACCGCATCCGGCCGGCCGTGCAACATCTGCCTTTCCGGCGCATCGACAACCGGCAGATCACCAACGACTTCGCGGCCACCACCACCCCGCCCAACCAGCTCCGCTGGAATGCCGCGCCCATCCCGCAGGAGCCGACGGACTTCATCGACGGCCTCATCACCATGGCCGGCAACGGCGAGCCGCAGGTGCATACCGGTTGCGCCATCCACGTGTACGCCTGCAACCGCTCCATGCAGAACCGCGCCTTCTACGACGCGGACGGCGAGCTGCTCATCGTCCCGCAAAGCGGCCGCCTGCTCATCACCACGGAGCTCGGCAGGCTGCTCGTGGAGCCACAGGAAATCGCGGTGGTGCCGCGCGGCGTGCGGTTCAAGGTTGAGCTTCCGGACGGCACTGCCCGTGGCTACATCTGCGAGAACTTCGGTGCGCCCTTTCGCCTGCCGGACCTCGGGCCCATGGGCGCGAACGCACTCGCGTGCGAGCGGGACTTCCTCACGCCGCACGCCTGGTACGAAGACCGGGACGAGCGTCACGAGCTGGTCACCAAGTTCCTCGGTCAACTCTGGTCGGCCGGGATGGGGCATTCGCCGTTCGACGTCGTGGCCTGGCGCGGCAACTACGCGCCCTGCAAGTACGACCTGCGGCGCTTCAACGCCATGGGGTCCATCAGCTTCGACCATCCGGACCCGTCCATCTTCCTGGTGCTGCAGTCGCTCAGCGACACCCCGGGAGTGGACAACATCGATTTCGTCATCTTCCCGCCGCGCTGGCTCGCCATGGAGCACACGTTTCGCCCGCCCTGGTTCCACCGCAACGTGGCGAGCGAGTTCATGGGGCTGGTGCACGGCGTCTATGACGCCAAGGCGGAAGGCTTCGTGCCGGGCGGTGCGTCGCTGCACAACTGCATGAGCGGGCACGGGCCGGATGCGGAGACGTTCGAGGCGGCCAGCCGCGCGGACACGAGCAAGCCGCAGCGCGTCAACGACACGATGGCGTTCATGTTCGAGTCGCGGCACGTGATCCGTCCCACGCGGCTGGCGCTCGAGT
>JBGAIL010000166.1:1192-10377 GCA_044225565.1 Steroidobacteraceae bacterium
TTACTTCGAATGCTGGCAGGGCCTTCAGAAGCATTTCGATCCGCGCCAGTGCTGAACGAGACGCACGATCCGGCGCTGCGCAGCTGGGTGGAGTCCGCCAATGCCGGCGGCACGGATTTCCCGCTGCAGAACCTGCCGTTCGCGGTATTCCGTCGACGGGGTTCCGACGAAGCCCTTCGCGGCGGCGTCGCCATCGGTGATCAAATCCTCGATCTCGCCGCTGCGGCGCAGGCAACTGCCTGGGAGTCCATCGCCACCCGCGCACTGGCGGCTGCGGCCCGCCCCGCACTCAATGAGTTGATGAGCCTCGGGCCGGGACATTGGTCGGCCCTGCGCCTGGCGCTGTCCCGCGCGCTGCGGGCGGGCTCGAAAATGGAACAGGCCTTGCGCGCGTGCCTCATCCCGCAGGCGCAAGCGCAGCACGCCCTGCCCGCTCACGTCGGCGACTACACGGACTTCTACATCTCCGTGCATCACGCCACGGCGGTCGGCCGGCTGTTCCGGCCGGACAATCCCCTGCTGCCGAACTACCGATGGCTGCCCATCGGCTATCACGGGCGCAGCTCGTCGCTCGTGATCTCGGGAGAGCCGGTGACCCGCCCCTGGGGCCAGATCCTGACTGCGGGCTCCATCGTCCCCGAGCTCGCCCCCAGCCGCCGCCTCGATTTCGAGCTGGAGCTCGGAGCGTTCATCGGCCCCGGCAACGCGCTCGCCTCACGCATCGAGGTTGCGCAGGCGGAATCCCATGTCTTCGGCCTTTGCCTGCTCAACGACTGGTCGGCCCGCGATCTGCAGGCCTGGGAATACCAGCCCCTCGGCCCGTTCCTCGGCAAGAATTTCTCGACGGCGCTGTCGCCCTGGGTCGTCACGCTGGAGGCGCTCGCTCCGTATCGAGTGGCCTGGGAACGCCCTGCCTCGGACCCGCCACCGCTCTCCTATCTCGACGCGCCGCAGATGCGCGCGGCAGGCGCCATCGACATCCGGCTCGAAGTGCTCCTGCAGTCCGAAACGATGCGGGCGGCAGGACAGCAACCTTTCAAACTGTCCGACACCAGCTTCCGGCATGCATACTGGACGCTCGCGCAGATGGTGGCGCACCACACGGTGAACGGCTGCAATCTGCAGCCCGGCGACCTGCTGGGCACCGGCACGCAATCGGGACCGGGAGCGTGCGAGGCCGGGTCGCTGCTCGAGCTGTCGAGCGGCGGCAAGCACCCCATTGCGCTCCCGAACGGCGAGGTGCGCAGCTTTCTCGAGGATGGCGACACGGTCGTCATGCGGGGGCACTGCGAGCGCCCCGGCGCTGCACGCATCGGCTTCGGGGAACTGGTGGGCCGCGTGCTGCCGGCGAACGGCTGACCCGGGCAGGCGCATGTCCGGCAAGGCCCGCAAGGCGCTCAAGCTGCAGCACTACATCCCTTACCGGCTGTCCGTGGCCGCCAACGCGGTCTCGCGGCTCATCGCGCTCGCCTACGAAGAGCGGTTCGGACTCACCATCGCGCAGTGGCGGCTGGTCGCGGTGCTGGCGGACGAGAAGTCCCTCACTCAGCAGGAGCTGTGTGGTCGCACGATCATGGACAAGGTGACCGTGACCCGTGCCGCGCAGGGTTTACAGCGCCGAAGGCTCATCAAGCGCTCCCCGAATCTCGCGGACGGTCGCTCGCACCGCCTGATGCTCACGCCGGCGGGCGAAGCGCTGCACGCGCAAATCGCGCCGCTCGCGCTCGGCTATGAGGCGAAACTGCTCACGGGATTCGAACCGGGCGACATCGCAAAACTCGAGCAGCAGTTGCGGCAGCTCGAGCGGGCCGCGGCGGCACTGGCCGGATGCTGAGCGGTCTCAGTCCAGCTCCTCCAGCCGCACGTTCCGGAACATCAGCGCCTCGTGCGATTCGCTCAGGTCCTGGAACCCGATGTGCCCGCGCAGCGGCCGCTTCGAGCCCGGCTGCGCGGGCAGGATCTCGGTGCCCTGCCCGTGCATCTTGGCCGGCCGGGTGAGGGTGGCGAGGTCCGCATCCTGCACCTGCGTCCCGTTGAGCCATACATTGATCTTCGGTCCCCGCACCTCGATGCGGTAGTGGTTCCACGCTCCCTGCCGGTACTGCAGCGACTTCGCAGGGCTCACGAAATACAGCGCGCCGGAAAGCTGGTCGTTGCCCGCGTCCGGGAAGAACCTGCGCTCGTAGCGCTCGTCGGTGATCTGCAGCTCGATGCCTTCGTAGGCCGGGTCTCCCTTGAGCGGCGTGCGCAGCGCGATGCCGCCGTTGCCGTTCAGGCCGCCATCCTTGAACTTGAAATCGAGCTCCAAGATGAAGTCGGCGTACTCGCGCTCGCTCAGCAGCCAGGTGCCGAGGGGGTCCTTGCCGCCCGCGCTGAAGCGGCCAGTGCCGTACAGGATGCCGTCACGCACTTCCCAGTCCACGGGCCGCACGGGCTTCTGGCTGATGTCCGCCCAATGGCGTACGGTCCATCCTTCGCGGACAGGGCCTTCCTCCGTGAACAGGGGCTTCAGGTTCTCCGCGAAAGCGCCTTGCGCGGCCAGCGCAGAAGCAGCGAGTGCGAGAGCGCTGAAGAGAAACGGGGGAGAATGGAGCCGGTGCATGACGTGAATCTCCAGGGGGAACGCGAAAGCTGCGGGGACTATACGGGCGGCGCTTCGGGCGGTTCAATGAAGGTCGGCCGTCATTCACATGCGCCGGAGCGCACGTGAGGTGCCGCGAACCGACCGGGTCGCGCACCGCCTGCCCGGTGATGGCCCGCGTTATACGCTGGCCCGGTTGCGGATCGAGGCGCGACGCGCGTCTCATCAATAGCGGCATCCTTCGAATCCGATGAGCACGCGTTCCAGCGATCCACCAGCCCGATCCGGCATCCGCCTGTCACGGAGGCGCTTCATCGAGGCGACGGCGACCACTGGTGCGCTGGCGGCGCTCGGCTCGCTCGCGCGGGCGCAGAACGTGCCAGTGGTGCCGGAGCCTTGGTTTTCCGCCTGCTCGCTAGCCAAGGCCATTCGCGAGAAGCACGTGTCGGCCGCGGAAGCGGTGAAGCACAGTCTCGAAGCAATCGAGACAATGAATCCCCAGCTCGACGCCATCGTGAGCGTGTGCGCGGAGCGCGCGCTGGCAGAGGCAGCCGCTGCGGATGCCGCCCTGCGGAAAGGGAGGATCAAAGGCGCATTGCACGGCGTGCCCTTCACCATGTCGGACGCTTTCGATACACAAGGCGTCGTCAGCGGGGCCGGCACATCGGGCCGCCGGAATTTCGTGCCGTCGCGCGATGCCACGGTGGTCGCGCGGCTGCGTGCGGCTGGCGCCATTCTCATCGGCAAGAGCAGGACGGCGGAGCTCTCCCTGGGACCTCGCCCGAGCGCCGGGGGCGGCGCACTCGTTGCGGCCGGAGCATCCGCTTTCGATCTGGACGCCGATCTTTCGGGACTCGTGCGCGAGCCGGCGGCGGCAAACGGCCTCGCCGGACTCAAACCGACGTTCGGCAGGATGCCACGCACGGGGCACATCCTCGGTTATGGGGGCGCGTTCGATACTTTCGTGGAATCCGGGCCGCTGGCGCGCCGGGTCGAAGACCTCGCCTTGCTCCTCTCCCTGCTCTGCGGCCCGGATTACTCGGACGCGGCAATGGTGCCCGTGCCACTCGGCGATCCCGCTCGAGTTGCCTTGCGCTCGCTGCGCGTCGCGACGCTCGTCGCGGGCCTCGAGCTGAAACCTGATCCCGCGATGGCGTCCGTCGTGGCACGCTTCGAGGCGGCGGGCTCCAGAGTCACGACCGACATACCGCCGCGCATGCGGGAATTCGGGGAGCTGTGCGCGCACTACCTCGCAGGCGACGGCGGGGAACACGTGAGGCGCCTGCTGAGACGGTGCGGCACCAGCCAGGCGTCATCGACCGGAATCGGAACGGAGATGAATGACCTGCCGAGCCCGGAATTCACCCGCGTGCGCGAAGAGATCGACGCCATCAAAGCCGAGCAGCTCGAATGGTTTCAGGCTTGCGACCTGCTGATCTGCCCTTCCGCGTCGCCCGCTCCAGCCGGCTGGCCCTTCGGCATCGTACGGGTCGGTACTACGACCGCGGGCCTGCCACTCACGGTACAGCTGGTGGCGCGCCCGTGGCGGGAAGATGTGTTGCTCGCAGCTTTGGCGTACGCAGAAATAGGAGCATGAGCGAGCTCATCTACATGCCCGTGGTTGAACTCGCGAAGCGCCTTCGGAGCCGGGAAATCTCCGCCCGGGAGACGGTCGAGGCGTTCATCGCACGCTATCTCGACGTGAACGACAAGCTGAACGCGATCGTCATGAACTGCTTCGGCCGCGCACGCGAAGAAGCCAAAGCACTGGATGGCCGCGCCGCTTGCGGTGACTTCGCTGGCCCGCTGCACGGCGTCCCGATGACCCTCAAGGACTCACTGGACACGGCAGGCGTCATCTCCACCGGCGGCACCTTTGGCCGCCAGCAGTATGTCCCGAAAAAAGACGCCACGGTCGTCGCCCGCGTACGGAGCGCCGGCGCCATTCTCCTCGGCAAGACGAACACACCCGAGTTCACGCTGGGCGGCCTCGGCCTCAACACCACGAGCAATCTGCTCCGGGGCGCCACGCACAATCCCTACGACCTGGCGCGCAGCGCATTCGCTTCGTCGGGCGGTTCCGCCGCGTCCGTCGCCGCCGGCCTGGCGAGCTTCGACATCGGCTCGGACTTTTCAGGCTCGCTGCGACTGCCGGCCCACAACAACGGCATCGCATCGATCCGGCCGACCAGCGTGCGCGTGCCCCGCACGGGGCACATCGTGGACTACGGTGGCATGTACGACCTTTGGCAGCAGATCGGGCCCTTGGGTCGCCGCGTGGCGGATCTCGAGCTGATCACACCGATCATCGCGGGCCCCGATGGCCACGATGTCGCCTGCGCGCCCGTGCCCTGGCGAAATCCGGCCGATGTCCGGATTCAGGGCCTTCGGGTCGCGTTCGTCGTGGACAACGGCGGCACAGGAGCGGACGCCACGGACGAAGACACCAGGCATACCGTGAGGCAGGTGGCTCGATGGCTGGAAGCCGCCCGGGCGAACGTCACCGAAGGCGCGCCGACGGATGCGTTCCTCGCGCTCACTACGGCGAACGACGAACTGCTGAACGCTGACGGCTACGCCTTCTGGCAAAGGCTGGCGCGCAGATGGGGAACGAACAACATTTCGCCGCTGCGCCGCAAGTGGATCGAGACCACCAGGCCCCGGACCACCGCAGAGCTCGTCGAGATCTGGGAGCGGCACGACGCGACGAAGTCGCGCGTGCTGCAGTGGATGAGCGGTTTCGACGCCCTCGTCTGCCCAGTGGCGCCGACGCCGGCACGCCTCATCGACGGCCCTTCCCTGGTGGACGCTGCGGACGAGCCGGCCGGGGCGAGCTGGGCGTACACGGAATTGTTCAGCTCATTGGGCTGGCCGGTCGTCGTCGTGCGTGCAGGCAGCTCGAAGGCGCAAGGACTGCCGATCGGGGTGCAGATCGCTGCGCCGCCGTGGCGGGAAGACATCGCGCTCGCCATCGCACGTCACGTCGAGCAGCAGAGCGGCGGGTGGCGGGAGCCGCCGCTTTGAGGACACCTTCGTGACACTGGGCATCGTCGGAACGATGGCGGTCACCCTCCTGGTGCTGTACCTCGGGTATGGAATCCGTGCCGTGGTGAAGCCGCTGGACAGGCTGAACATTCCCGCGCCGGTCATCGGGGGCTTGCTGATCGCGGCGGTGCTCACGATGCTGCGCGCCCGCGGATCGTCCGTCGTCCAGTTCGACACGACGCTGCAGCAGCCACTGATGATCGCCTTCTTCACCAGCCTGGGGTTTGCGGCCAGTTACCGATTGCTGCGAGCCGGGGGCGTGCAAGTCATCGTGCTGCTCGCGGCGGCCTCCGTGCTGGCCGTGGTGCAGAACCTGGTCGGCGCGGGCATTGCCCTGCTGTATGGATTGCATCCGCTGTTCGGAGTGTTGACGGGCGCGGTGAGCCTGACGGGAGGGCCGGCGACCAGCCTCGCGTTCGCGCCGCTCATCGAGCAGGCAGGCGTGCCGAATGCTTCCGCCGTGGCGCTGGCCTCTGCGATGGGCGGCATCGTGCTGGGCAGCCTCTTCGGCGCGCCGATCGCGACATGGCTGATCAAGCGACATCGCCTGAAACCCGACGGGCGCGCGGCCGAGCCGATACCGGCGCCGGCGGCCGCTTCGGCCGGCGAGCCGGCACCAGATGCCAGCGCGACTGCGCTCAAATGCCTGGCTGCGATGCTCGGCGCGATGGCGCTGGGTGCGTGGCTCGGGGAGCACATCCAGCGCGCAGGCATCACCATGCCGTCTTACATCGGCGCGATGCTGGTCGCTGGCGCGCTCCGCAATCTGGATGACGCCACGGGCTGGCTACGGCTGCCAGTGCGTGCGCTGGACACCTTCGGCAGCGTCGCGCTCATGCTTTTCCTGGTGATGGCGCTGATGAATCTCGATCTGCTCGCGCTGACGCACCTCGCACAACCGCTGCTCGTCACGCTGCTCGTCCAGCTCCTGGTCGTCGCGCTGTTCTGCGCCTGGCCGCTCCATCGCCTGATGGGCCGCGACTACGATTCCGCCGTCATGTGCGGCGGCTTCGCGGGCTTCATGCTCGGCACCACCGCCAACGCCATGGCGGTGATGAGCTCGCTGGTCGAGCGTTACGGCCTCGCACCCAGGGCGTTCCTGGTCGCGCCGCTGGTGGGAGCCTTTTTCCTGGACTTCACCAACGCTCTGGTGATCACGATTTCCGTGAACCTGCTGCGCTAGCGCGCGGCCTTCCTGAGCTCGTGCGCCTTGTCGATGAGATACGCATGGATGGCGTGCGCATCCGTCTCGCTCAGCAGGTCCGAGAAGCTCGCCATGCCCCGCGACGCGAACGCGCCGCGCAGCACGATCTCGTCGAACAGCTCGTGCTTCTGCGGCGCCAGCCGGAACAGGTTGGGAAAGCCGCCCGGCTGGTCGTCATCGCGGTGGCAGGCGGTGCACACCTTCAGAAACAGCTTCTCCCCTCTCGCGATCGTCTCGGCGCTCACGGCCATCCTGGGTGGAGGCGGGGGAATGTTCGCATCCCAGCTCACCTCGGCGGGAACCGGCACCGTCCCCCCACCCAAACGGAACGCGACGATGCGACCCGCGTTTCCGTATTTGCGAGCGGCCGAGCCTTCCGGAAAATCCGTCAGCAACGCACCGCCGTATCCCGCGAGCACCGCGATGTATTGCTCACCGTCCACGAGGTAGCTGGCGGGCGCGGCCATGATGCTCGTGCCCACGAACACTTCCGCCAGCAGCTTCCCGCCGTCCGCGGCATAGGCCTTCAGATAACCGTCCGTCGTTCCCTGGAACAACAGGTTTCCCGCCGTCGCGAGCAGGCCTCCGTTGTAGACGTAGGGATAGTCGATGCGCCACACCTCGCGCTGTGCCACGGGATCCCAGGCCTTGAGCGCGCCCCGCCAGGGAAGCTCTTCACCGCCGGCGTGGTGGCCGCCGCTGCCGAGCCCCACGTTGTTCATGAGCCCCGGCACGTAGCCCGGGTACTGCGCATCCACCTCGAAATATTGCGCGGAATCGATGGTGGGGATGTAGACCAATCCCGTCTTCGGGCTGAAGGCCATCGGCTGCCAGTTGTGTCCGCCGAACGTGCTCGGCGCCACCGCCTTCGCCTCGCGGCGATAGTCGCCTCCAGGCGCGCGAACGGGCCGGCCGGTCTCGAGGTCCACGCGGCTCGCCCAATCCACCTTCACGTACTGGCGCGCGGAGAGCAGCTCGCCGGTCTTGCGGTCCAGCACGTAGAAGAAGCCGTTCTTGGGCGCCTGCAGCAGCACCTTGCGCACGGCGCCGCCGATCTCCAGATCGGTGAGAACGATGGGTTGCACCGCGGTGTAATCCCACTCTTCTCCCGGCGTCGTCTGGTAGTGCCACGCGAGACGGCCCGTGTCCGGGTCGATGGCGAGTATCGATGCGAGATAGAGGTTGTCTCCGCCGCGCGGGCTGCGCAGCGACATCGGATAAGGATTGGCGTTTCCGGTGCCGACGTAGAGCAGGTTCAGCTCCGGGTCATAAGCCATGCCGTCCCAGGGTGTTCCGCCACCGCCCGCGGCCCACAGGCTCCCGGGATCCCAGGTCTTCGCGGCCGCTTCCAGCTCGGGATGCTCGAACGGCTTCGAGGGATCGCCAGGCACTACGAAGAAGCGCCACGCGAGACGGCCCGTGGCTGCCTCGTATGCAGTGACGTATCCACGCACACCGACCTCACTGCCGCCGTTTCCAATGACCACCTTGTCTCCGGCGATGCGCGGCGCGCCGGTGATGGTGTAGGACCGGGTACGATCGATGAGCGTGTCCTGCTGCCACGCGAGCTTGCCGGTGGCCGCGTCGATCGCGACCATGCGGCCGTCGATGGTGCCGACGTAGACCTTGCCTTTCCAGACGGCGACGCCACGATTCACCACGTCGCAGCAGGCATGGCGTGCCCACTGGCCGTCGACTTTCGGGTCGTACTGCCAGAGCTCGCGGCCGGTACGGGCGTCGAGCGCATAGACCTTGCTCCAGGCGCTGCTGACGTACATGACGCCATCGACGACTACCGGCGTGGCTTCGAGGCCTCGGGTAGTTCGCAGGTCGTACTGCCAGGCGAGGCCGAGCTTCCCGACATTGCCGGCATCGATGTGATCCAGCGGCGAATAGTGGCCTTCCCCGAAGTCGCGGCCGGTGGTGAACCAGTTGCCGGGCTCCTCATCCGCACGGGCGATGCGGTTCTGATCCACCCGTCCGTAGTCGTATTTGCCGGCTCGGTCACGCCGGGTGCCGTCGCCGCCAGCCCCCTCCCCGCAGCCGATGAGCTGCACCACGGCGAGCAGGCTTGCCGCCATGAGCGCCAGCTTCGGAAGCGGATGCCGGTGGGCCGGCCTCGTTTCGGCGAACCGTCCGGGGATGCCACTCATATATATAAGCCTTCCGGGCATCGCCCTACGGCGTCTGGCGAGCGTAGTCGAGCCGCTCATCGGAATCGCCTGCGCGCTCGAGGTGGAGGCCGGTCGCCCGGCCCGCCGTATCGAGGTCGAACGTCACCAGCATGGGGATGCGCATCGGGCTGACCACGTGGCCGAAGTAGGCATTGCGCCGCAAGTGCTGCAGCTCGATCTC
>JBGAIL010000167.1:0-10098 GCA_044225565.1 Steroidobacteraceae bacterium
AGTAGTCGCACGTGACGCAGCGAGAATTGCACCGTTCCGTCAGGTACAGTGTGACGAGCGGCAGTAAGCGCGGGGCGCCCGAAATCGGCAATGGCTGTGGCGACGACACTCCGCACCTGAACGACGACCGTGCCCGAATTCCGGTGTGTGGCCTGGCAGGGCTGAAAGGTTCATCGCGAGGCGAAGTCGTTCCCGCCGCCGGCCCCGGTGCTAAGGTGCGCCGTCGATTTCCTGGAGCACCGGCTCGCCGTGGCCGCAAATCCCGAAAGTCCTGCTACTGGCCTGCTCGGCGACACGCCCGATCGGGACTACGCGCGCAAGCTCCGGTCGTTCAATCGATTCGCCGAGCCGGAGCTGAGGGAAGCGATCGGCACGCTCCAGCTGCGGCCCGGCATGCGTGTCCTGGATGCGGGCTGCGGAACCGGGGAAACCCTGAGCTGGCTCGATGAAGCCGTGCGGCCCGGCGGTTCCGTGACAGGCATCGATCTCTCCGCCGCGCACGTAGCTGCGGCACGCCGATGCGCAGTCCCGGGAGTCGAAGTGCTCCAGGGCGACCTGAACGATCTTCCGTTTCCCGCGGCGAGTGTCGATCTCGTCTGGTGCGTGAATACGATCAACCACTTCCGCGAGCCGCTCGCGACGCTCGCTTCGCTGGTCGCGGTGCTCGCGCCAGGCGGCCGCATCGCGCTCGGCCAGAGCTCGCTGCTTCCGGAGATGTTCTTCGCGTGGGACTCGCGGCTCGAACGGCGAGTGACCGAAGCGGTTCGTCGTTATTACCGCGAACGCTATCGACTCGATGAGGGGGAGCTCGCGGGGGTTCGCGCCATCGCGGGCCTCTTGCGCCAGGCGGGGTTGCACGACGTTCACGTGAGAACGTTCTCGATAGACCGCCTCTCACCGCTCGATCCCGCCAGCCGCGACTACGTGCTGCAGACGCTGTTCCGCGAGACCTGGGGCGAACGCCTACGACCCCATCTCGGCGATGCGGAATTCGCGGAGCTCCAGCAGCTGTGCGATCCGGGCAGTGCACATTTCGCGCTGACGCGGCCCGATTTCCATTTCATCCAGACTTTCACGCTCGCGGTCGGGACTCGCTGACGCAGCGTCCGAAACCGCCGCCTGCGGCAAACCCGTACGCGACGCCGCGATCGCGAAGCGTGGCCGCGGGAAACGAGCGCCGCAGCACGCCGTGCGCTTCTGAAACTGCGGGCGCCGATACGTAATTGCAGCGATTTTCCGGCCCGCCACGACTGGTCATACTGTGCCCCGTCGATAAAGGCAAACCCGTGGAAACGCGGGGACGCAAAGCTTCCGGTCTAAGGGCTTAGAGGGCCTATGACAGCGGGGTTGCCGGGATGGTGACGCATCTCGTGATCTCGAGCGGAAGCGCTGCCTTGAGGGCGTTTTCGTTCCCGGCAACACTCGCCCTGCCCTCTATCTCCGGACGACCGGTGTCCTCAACCCGGTCCGGAGATTCACATGGAAAAGGTGATCGTTGCTTCGATTCGCGGAACGTTCTGCGCCCTGATGCTCGCCGGCCTCGCGGCCTGCGGCGGCGGCTCCGAGTCCGAGACGTCCACGCCGGCTGCGCGGCAGCCCAGCGCTCCGGTCGGCCAGCAGCCCACGAACCCCAATCCCCCCGCCAATCCCACGGAGCCCTCCGGCTCCTCCGACACGAGCGACGGCAACGTCGCACCGCAGATCACCGGCTCGCCGGCGCATGAAGTAGCGGTCGGCCAATCCTTCAACTTCACCCCGGTCGCCACGGACGCGGACGGCGACGACCTCACGTTCTCCATCTCGAGCAAGCCTTCCTGGGCCTCCTTCGATGAGACCACCGGCCGCCTCTCGGGTACCCCTTCCGCCGCTGATGTCGGCTCCCACGAAGACATCGTCATCACCGTGACCGACGGCGAGCACACGAAGGATCTTCCGGAGTTCGCCGTGAACGTGGTCGAGCGGAGCAACGGCAGCGCGACGCTGGCCTGGACGCCACCCACCCAGAACGTGGACGGCACGGCGCTCACCAACCTCAAGGGCTACCGGATCCACTACGGCATGCAAGCCGGCGAATACGACCAGACGGTGACGGTGAACAACGCAGGCGTCTCGAGCTACGTCATCGAGAACCTGGCCCCGGGCACCTACCACTTCGCCATCTCCGCGATCACCACGAGCGGCGCCGAGAGCGAGATGTCGGGCGAGGCCAGCAAGACGATCTGATCCACACCCTCCATCCCGGGAGCCCGGACCTCCCGGGTAGCGCGCTCGCCTGCGGAGCGCGCTTTTTTGCGCTTTCATTACGCCGGTCTAGGGATGCACGGCCCGCGCAATGCAGATCAGGGCGCGTCCTGTCGATGCTGTAACGCCTGCTCGACCAGCTCACGCATCTTCAACATGGTCGCAAGACACTCCGCGCGCCGTTCGGGCCTGCAGATGTTGGGCTTGCCAAGAGCAGGCCACGAATCCTCCGCCCCGTAGTAGCCCGGATAGAGTTCGACCCCATCCACTCGCTTGTCCGCGAGTAAAGACATTTGCGTGATCAGCGTATCCTTAAATAGGGACAGCTCACTTTGAGCCGAGCAGTTCGGACGACCCTTGCCAGCACAAGGCGCATAGTCGACCCGGTCATAAGCGTAGATCCCTGCGATAACCTGCGCATGGGGAAACATCTGGCGCACCTGGCGTACATAGTCGGCATAGTTCCTGCCGTTTTCCCGATAGTGCAGATACAACGTTACGCGACCCACGCGCCCTTTCACTTCGCGGCTGAGCACGGCATCCCGCAACAGCGGCGATGCCAGCTCGCTTTCGTAGAGGGTGATGCCGAAAGTCAGCTGGGGGTTGCGGCTGTGGGCCGAATTCAGGATCGTCTTCAAGGCGGGCGTTGCACCATCCGGCAGCAGACCATCCTTTCTCCAATGCGCCAGAACACTAACGAAATCGTCGATGCCTACGCCACGCAGACGCGGTTCTTCCACGCTGAGGTTGCTGTACTCGGCGGCGTCCGCGGCGGTTTTGCGTGGATCGCCGACGATAGCAATCGTCGCTGCCGCCTCACCCTCGTCTCGCAGCTTGCGGCGCATGCTCGCCACGCACCGCGGAAACTCGTATTTGCATCCCAATCGCAGCTCGTCGACGCCCAGCCGCCGATTCCATTCCGCGGTGTTGCCCGGCCAGGTGATGATCACACCGTTGGCAGTAGCGGCAGGAGTCGCAGCAGCGGCGAGAATGATGGTCGCGCCTAACCATGTGCTCCGTGTCATCACGGTTACGTGCCTACGACTTCCGGCCTTTGACCGGCGTCACGTCCACGGAAAGTGAGAAGGTCCTGAGCTCGATTCCTTGAAGCGCCCCCACATTCACCACGTTGCGCGCCACTTCCTCACCCTTCTCGTTCTTCACGGAGATGACGACGCAGTACTCCCACGGCTCGGCGCCGGCCGGATGCTGGATTCGTCCCTCGACCTTGAAGGCCGAGCGCGCGGCAACTCCCTTCTGCGCTTCCGAATCGAAGCGCAGATGGTGGGAGCATTTGGGACAGACGCTCGCGCTCTCGAGGATGAGAGCCTTGCAGTGCGGACAGGTCCGCGTCCTGCCCGCCGTGACCGGGCGGGCCGCGCTCATTGAGCGGTGCCGTAACCCTTGGTGTCGCTATGGGCCTTCTTGTCGTCCTCCCAGCCGAACTCGACCTGACCGCGCATGCGCGAGCCGGCCGCCACGGTGAGGGAACCGGCCTTCACGTCGCCGGTGATGACGCCGCCCTCCAGCAGCTCGACCTTCTTGGCGTTCTCGATGTTGCCGCGGAGCTCCCCGGCCACCGTGATGACGCTGGCCTTCACCTGCCCGTCGAGGTTCGCGCCGCTGTCGATGGTGAGGTTGCCGTCGACGTGCACGTCACCCTTGAAGCGGCCCGCGATGCGGACGTGGCCCGAGCCCACGATCTTGCCCTCGATCGTGAGGTCCGAGGCGATGAGGGATTCCTTCATGTCCACCCGCCCCGAGGACCGCACGGGCGCCGGGGTGGCGGGCTGGGGGTTGAGGGGAGCGACGTTGGTGCGCTCGGCCGCAGGGGCGAACGGATCCTTGGGCGGAGGGGTGGTGCCCGGTGAGCCGCTGCCCGCCGGAACCGGGTTCGAATCCTTCCAAAGTGCCATGGCTATGCCCCCGTTTCGATTGGGAAAGGGAATGAAGGGTGCCGAAGGTACCCGGCTAGGCCGTTTTCCTCAAGGCTCTGAGCAACACATTGAAGTCCTCACCCTTGGCGACGAAATCCGCCGCACCCCGTCGCTTGCACTCCCGGGCCGCCTCCTCGGTATGGGCCAGGCCGCTGTAGACCACGATCCTGAGGTCCGGGAGCTCCGTGGACAGTGTCTCGATGAGCTGCAGGCCGCTGCCGTCCCGCAGGGTGAGGTCGAGCACCAGGGCGTCCGCGGAGCTGTCCCGGGCGGTGGATAGCACCTCGTTGGCGCTGGCGATGCGGCCGACGCAGAGCATGTCCGGCTCGGCATCGATGAGCCGCCCCATGACTTCGCTCAGATCCTGGTGGTTTTCCGCGATGAGTACCCGCAAGCGCCTGCCCTCCATCGCCGCCCCGACAGCAACCGTCATGCCCGGCAGGGGTCCTGGCCCCCGCCGCTCACCCGTCGACCAGCTCGAGCACCTCGGCGGTCTTCTCGCGCATCAGGGCCTCGCTGCCGCGGGATTCCACGTTCAGCCGCACCAGGGGCTCCGTGTTCGAGCCCCGCAGGTTGAAGCGCCAGTCTGCGAACTCCACCGACAGGCCGTCCGTATGGTCGACGCTGAGCGCCTGCTTGCCGTACTGCGCCTCGGCCCGCTGGAGCACGGACTTCGCATCTCCCTGCAGATGCCGGTTGATCTCCCCGCTCGCCGGGAACAGCTTCATGCGCTCGCCGACGAGCTCCGAGAGGGACTTGCCCCGCTCGATCATCACCTGCAGCACCAGGAGCCACGGGATCATGCCGCTGTCGCAGTAGGAGAAGTTGCGGAAGTAGTGATGCGCGCTCATCTCGCCGCCGTAGGCACCGTCCACCTCGCGCATCTTCGCCTTGATGAACGCGTGCCCGGACTTGCAGAGCACCGGCTCGCCGCCGTGGCGCTTGACGATGTCGATGGTGTTCCAGGTGAGGCGAGGATCGTGCACGATGCGCGCTCCCCGCTCGCGTTCGAGGAACGCCTCGGCCAGCAGCCCCACCAGGTAGTAGCCCTCGATGAAGGTGCCCTGCTCGTCGAAGAAGAAGCAGCGGTCATAATCGCCGTCCCACGCGAGGCCGATGTCGGCGCCCGAGCGGCGGATGGCCTCGACGGTCGATCCGCGGTTCTCCTCGAGCATCGGGTTCGGCACGCCGTTCGGGAAGCTGCCGTCCGGCTCGTGATTGACCTTGATGAACTCGAACGGCAGCAGCGGCTCGAGCCGGTCGACGATGAGCCCCGCCCCGCCGTTGCCGGGGTTCACCACCACCTTGAGCTTGCGCAGCTTCGAGCGGTCCACGTAGCTCATCAGGTGCTCGAGGTATTTCGGCTGCACGTCGAGCTTGCGCTCGGTGCCCGGATTGCCGGAGACCGGCGGCAGCTTCGCCTCCTCGATGAGGCGGCGCATCTCCTGCAGGCCCGTGTCCCCGCTGATGGGACGCGACTCCTCGCGCACGAACTTCATGCCGTTGTAGTCCGGCGGGTTGTGGCTGGCGGTGACCATGATGCCGCCGTCCAGCTTCTCGGCGAACGTGGCGAAGTACACGCCTTCCGTGCCCCACAATCCGATGTCCAGCACGTCGACGCCGCACTCGAGCAGGCCCTTCTTGAGCGCCGAGGCGAGCAGCGGGCTCGAATGGCGGATGTCATACCCTACGGCCACCTTCTTCGGCTTCACGAACGCGGCGTAAGCGCGGCCGATGTCGTAGGCGAGCGGCTCGTTGATCTCGTCCGGGATGCGGCCGCGGACGTCGTAGGCCTTGAAGGAGGTGAGTTTCACGGTGTTGCGACTCCTGCTGGGACCGCAAGGATAGCAGCCGGACCGGCGCGTCGGGATTGCGGCGGGCAGCGCCGCGAAACGGTATCCTCGCGGCCCTTTTTCAGCCCCGGAGGCTCGCACTCCTCATGCAGCGGACGATGCTCCAGGCCAAGCTCCACGGCGCCCGGCTCACCCGGGCGGATCTGCACTACGAAGGGTCGTGCGGCATCGACCAGGCGCTGCTCGAGGCGTCCGGCATCCTTGCCTCGCAGTACATCGAGATCTACAACGTCAACAACGGCGAACGCTTCAGCACCTACGTCATCACGGCGCCGCGCGACAGCGGCGAGATTTCCCTGAACGGCGCCGCGGCCCGGCGGGCCGCCGTGGGGGATACATTGATCATCTGCGCGTATTCCATCTACGACGAGGCGGAGCTCTCGACCTATGCTCCCAGGATCGTGATTCTGGACGAGCTCAACCGGGTGAAGTGAGGGGATCGGCGGGCGTCGAACCCTCAGCCCCGCCCGTATCTATCCTCGAACCGCACGATGTCATCCTCCCCCAGATACGACCCCGACTGCACCTCGATCATGTGCAGCGGGATCTTTCCCGGGTTCTCGATGCGATGCTTCGTCCCGATGGGGATGTAGGTCGACTCGTTCTCTTCGAGCAGGAACACCTCGTCGCCGCGCGTGATGCGCGCGGTGCCGGACACCACGATCCAGTGCTCGGCGCGGTGATGATGCATCTGCAGCGACATCTCCGCGCCCGGCTTCACCTTCAGCTCCTTCACCTGGAAGCGCGGGCCGTTCCCGATGCTGTCGTAACTGCCCCAGGGGCGGAACACTTCGCGATGCAGCGAGTGTTCGTTGCGGCCGAGGTCCTTCAAGCGGGTGACGAGCTTCTTCACGTCCTGCACGCGCGACTTCGGCGCGACCAGAACGGCGTCCTTCGTCTCGATCACCACGTGGCCCTCGAGCCCGACCGCCGCGACCAGCCGGCTCTCGGCGAACAGGTAGGAGTCGCGCGTGTCCTCGACCAGCACGTCGCCACGCGCCACGTTGCCGTCGCCATCGGGATTGCTGGCCTCGTGCAGCGAGGACCAGGAGCCCACGTCGCTCCAGCCGGCATCGAGCGGCACGACCACCGCGTCGGCCGTCTTTTCCATCACGACGTAGTCGATGGAATCGCTCGGGCTCGCCTGGAACGCCTTCGCATCGATGCGCGCGAAATCCAGATCCGAACTCGCGCCCGCCAGCGCGCCACGGCACGCTTCGAGGATGGCCGGCGCGAAGCGCTCGAGCTCTTCGAGATAACGCTTCGCGCGGAACATGAACATGCCGCTGTTCCAGTAGTGATCGCCCGAGGCGAGGAATGCCCGGGCGCGCTCGAGATCCGGCTTCTCGACGAACGCCTCGACTGCGAAGACCTCGCCCTGCACCGCGCCGGGCTGACCGATACCGGCTTCGCCAGTCACCGCCCCAAGGTCCGGGGCTGCCGTCGCATCGGCGGGTGAAACATCAATAGGCTTCTCGGTACGACGGATATACCCATAGCCGGTCTCCGGCGAGCGCGGCACGATGCCGAACGTCACGAGCTTGCCCTGCTCCGCCGCGGGCAGCGCAGCCTTCACGGCTTTCTGGAACGCCGCTATGTCGCGAATTGCGTGATCCGCCGGTAACACCAGCAACACTGGATCTGCACTGTCGGATGCTGCGGCTGCTGCCAGCGCCGCGAGCGCTATGGCTGGAGCCGTGTTGCGCCCGAACGGCTCGAGCAGGATGGCGAGCGGGTTGATCTTCACCTGCCGCAGCTGCTCCGCCACGAGGAATCGGTGGGACTCATTGCAGACCACCACGGGGGCGCCGGCATCCAGGCCGCGCAGGCGCAATGCCGTCTCCTGCAGCATGGTGCGCTCGCTGGTGAGCGGCAGCAGCTGCTTCGGATATAGCTCGCGCGAAAGAGGCCACAGGCGAGTACCCGCCCCACCCGAGAGAATGACCGGAAGCAGCATGCTCGTACTCAACGGGCAGCTGGCGCGGACGCCGCACCGGACAGGCTCTTGCCGCGACCGATGGCATAGTAGGCGAGCCCGAAGCGCTCGATGAGCGTCGGGTCGTACAGGTTACGGCCGTCGAACACCACCGGATGACGCAGCGCCTGCCTCAGCCGCTCGAAATCGGGGCTGCGGAACTCCTGCCATTCCGTGACGATGACCAGCGCGTCCGCGCCCTCCACCGCCTCGTAGGCATTGCGGCACAACGCGAAGTCTTCGCGATCGCCGTAGATGCGCTTCGCTTCCGCGGCCGCCACCGGATCGTAGGCGCGCACTTTCACGCCGCTCTCCCAGAGCAGCTCGATGATGGTTCGCGAAGGGGCCTCGCGCATGTCGTCCGTATTCGGCTTGAAGGCGAGGCCCCACAGCGCGACCGTGCTGCCCTTCAGCTTCTCGCCGAAGTGCTGGCGCATCTTGCGCACGAGCAGCTCCTTCTGGCGCAGGTTCACCGATTCGACGGCCTGCAGGATCTCGGGCTCGTGGCCCACCTCGCGAGCCGAGCGCACGAGCGCCTGCACGTCCTTCGGGAAGCAGGAGCCGCCGTAGCCGGCACCCGGATAGATGAAGCTGTAGCCGATGCGCGGGTCCGAGCCGATGCCGACCCGCACCTTCTCGATGTCAGCGCCGACCTTCTCGGCGATGTTCGCGAGCTCGTTCATGAAGCTGATCTTGGTGGCGAGCATGGCGTTCGCCGCGTACTTGGTGAGCTCGGAGGAGCGCACGTCCATGACGATGAAGCGGTCGCGGTTGCGGGTGAACGGCTCGTACAGCGCGCGCATCAGCTCCTGCGTGCGCGGGTTGTCGGTACCGATGACGACGCGGTCGGGCTTCATGAAGTCCTGCACCGCGGCGCCCTCCTTCAGGAATTCCGGGTTCGAGACCACGTCGAACTCCACGTTCGCGCCGCGCTGGCGCAGCGTGGTCTCGATCTCGAGGCGCACCTTGTCCGCCGTGCCCACCGGCACCGTCGACTTGGTGATGACGATGGTGTAGCGGCTCATGTGCGTGGCGATGGTGCGGGCAACTGCCAGCACGTAGCGCAGGTCCGCCGCACCGTCCTCATCCGGGGGGGTACCGACCGCGATGACCTGGAACAGGCCGTGGTCCACGCCCTTGGCGGCATCGGTGGTGAACGTCAGGCGCTCCGCCTCCGCGTTGCGCTTGACCACGGTATCGAGACCGGGCTCGTGGATGGGGATCTCACCGGCATTCAGCCGCTCGATCTTCCTGGCATCCACGTCGACGCACATGACATGGTTGCCCGCGTCGGCGAGGCAGGCGCCCGTGACCAGGCCAACGTAACCGGAGCCGAAGATGGTGACCCGCATTTATGTAAAACCGGAGGCTGGTGAAGGGGGCGGGAGCCTATCTAAAGGAATGGGATGCCTCAAGGGAGCAGCGCTCAGCCTCGCGGCCCGGCCGGCGGTCAGCTCGAGCGGTCGGCCGAAGCCTTCCCCGCGGCCTCCGAGAGCCGCCGCTTTGCCACGAAATCCGCGATCTTGCGGTCATCCGGCACCGGCATGAGGCTCTTCTGGGTCCAGACGAAGTCCCGCAGGTCCGGGTTCTGGCGGTACTCCGCGACCGCCTCGGAAAGCAGACCGACGGCCCGGCGGCAGTCGAAGCTCGCCAGGGCGATGAGCAGCTCGTTCAGCACCTGCTGCATGCGCTCCCAGGGCAGCGAGTGCTCCATGGCGCGCAGGATCATCGGGTGGTCGGTGCCGGTGATGTTGGTGCCGATGAGCAGCTCCTCGAAGAGCTTCTCCGCGGTCCGCAGGCCGGTGTACTGGATCTCGATGTCGCCTTCCGGGTTGGCCGCATCCCGGATGGTGAGGCCCATGAGGCTGATCATGCGGCGCGCCAGGTCGTCGATGCGCACGGGCCGCCCCATGTCCAGCACGAACACGTCCCCGCCCTTCGCCATGGCCCCCGCCTGGATGACCAGCTGTGCGGCCTCCGGAATGGTCATGAAATAGCGGATGACCTCCGGGTGCGTGACCGTGACCGGGCCGCCCCGCCGGATCTGCTCCTTGAAGAGCGGCACCACCGAGCCGGACGAGGCGAGCACGTT
>JBGAIL010000168.1:0-10076 GCA_044225565.1 Steroidobacteraceae bacterium
AGGGGCGAAGGTCAACCCCCGGTCTTCCGCCCGTGTCCCGTCCACCCGGACCGCCTTTTCCGCGATTTTCCGGCTGGCTTCCGAGGTGCTGGCGGCCAGGCCGGCCTCCTTGAGCACGTTCGGGAGCTTGATGCCGGCGGCATCCACGTAAACCGTCAGGAGCGGCAGGTCCGTGGGCAGCTCTCCCTCAGAAAAGCGGGAAATGAACTCCCTTTGCTCCTTTTCGGCGGCCGCCCGGTCGTGGAAGCGGGCCACGATCTCCTGGGCGAGCTCGAATTTCACGTCCCGGGGGTTGCGCCCATCGGCCACCTGCTGCCGCAGCGCCGTGATATCGGTGAGTGGGCGGAAGCTCAGCAGCTCGAAGTACCGCCACATGAGCTCGTCCGAAATGCGCATGAGCTTGCCGAACATCTCGCGCGGCGGCTCGGCGATGCCCACGTAGTTGTTCAGGGATTTGGACATCTTGTTGACGCCGTCGAGCCCCTCGAGCAGCGGCACGGTCATCACCACCTGCGGCTCCTGCCCGCTCGCCTGCTGCAGCTGGCGGCCGACGAGCAGGTTGAATTTCTGGTCGGTGCCACCGAGCTCCACGTCCGCCTCGAGCGCCACCGAGTCGTAGCCCTGCACCAGCGGGTACAGGAACTCGTGCAAACCGATGGGCTCGCCCTTCTCGTAGCGCTTCTCGAAATCGTCGCGCTCGAGCATGCGTGCGACGGTGTGCTTGCCCGCGATCTCGATGAGCTGCGCGGCGCCCATCGAGCCGAACCAGCGCGAGTTGAAATCCACGCGCGTGCGTTGCGGATCGAGGATCTTGAACACCTGTTGCTCGTACGTTCGCGCGTTCGCCTGCACTTCCTCGGTGGTGAGCGGCGGGCGCGTGGTGTTGCGGCCCGTGGGATCGCCGATGCGGCCCGTGAAATCGCCGATGAGGAAGATGACGTCGTGGCCGAACTGCTGGAACTGCCGCATCTTGTTGAGCAGCACGGTGTGGCCCAGATGCAGGTCCGGCGCGGTGGGATCGAATCCCGCCTTGATGCGCAGCGGCCGCCCCTTGCGCAGTTTCTGCGTGAGCTCCACCTTGCTGAGCACTTCGCGGGTGCCGCGCTCGAGCTCGGCCAGCTGGGTATCGAAATCAGTCATAACGTCCCGATCCGTTGTGAAATCGCTTGCAGAAAGGCGGTCGCGACGGGACTTACGCATTGACCCCTGCTTCCGCCCTCGGTTAGCTTGCCGCCTTCCGACGCGACATAAGTGTAGTCGATGCGCAGAGCTTCCCGTCCCGCCCTGAGAAGGCTCCTCGAGTCCAAGGCCACCTGGCTCGGCGCGCTCGCGCTCGCCGTATGCGGCTGGGCCTGGGTCCGCGGCGAGCCGCAACCCGCTCCCGCGCACCATGCTGAAGTGGCACGCGAGCCGGAGATGGTGCCCGCTCCGCTGCCCACGGTCGAGCCCGCGCCGATACAGGCTGCCTCGCTGGGGGCCGCGACCATCGAGGTGATCGTCAGCCGCAACGATACGCTGGACAGGATCTTCCGCCGCCTGAAGCTGGACCTCGCCGACCTCGCCTCGCTCCGCGGCCTCCCCGGCATCAAGGCCGGCCTCGACCGGCTTCGCCCTGGCGAAGCACTCACGCTCCTGCATCGCGATGGCTCCCTGTTCGGTTTCGAGCGCCAGTTGAGCCCGAGCGAGCGCCTGAAAGTCACGCGCGAGGACGATGGCTTCAAGGCGGACGTGGTGGAGAATCCGCTCGAGATCCGCGAGCGCACCATCCGCGGCGTCATCGACAGCTCGCTGTTCGAGGCGGTCACGACCGCCGGCGCTCACGACCAGACCGCAGTCGCGCTCGCCGAGCTCTTCGGCTGGGACATCGACTTCGTGCTCGATATCCAGCCCGGCGACTCGTTCATCGTCACTTACGAGGAGATCGAGCAGGACGGCGAGTACGTGAAGGACGGCCCCATCCTCGCGGCCTCGTTCGTCAACCAGGGCAAGGAATACCGGGCCGTCCGCTACACGGACCCGGACGGCGGCATGCGCTACTACACGCCGGAAGGCAAGAGCGTCTACAAGGCTTTCCTGCGCGCGCCACTGCAATTCACGCGCGTCAGCTCACGCTTCAACATGTCGCGGCGCCATCCCATTCTCAACACCATTCGCGCGCACAAGGGTGTCGACTACGCCGCGCCGACGGGCACTCCCGTGCGCGCCGCTGGTGATGGCCGCGTTCGCTTCGTGGGCGTGAAGGGCGGTTACGGCAACGTGCTCGAAATCGATCACGGCCGTGGCATCGTCACCCGCTACGGGCACCTATCACGCTTCGTCAAAGGCACTCGGGTGGGCCAGCGGGTGAGTCAGGGCTCTGTCGTGGCGTACGTGGGCATGTCCGGGCTCGCGACGGGGCCGCACCTGCACTACGAATACCAGGTGAACGGCGTGTTCAAGAACCCGCAGTCGATCAAGGTGGCGGAAGTGAAGTCGATCGATCCGCGCTGGATGGAAGACTTCCGGACGAAGTCCGGTCCGCTGCTCGCCTCGCTGGAGATCCCGCTGGGGGCGGCGCTGGTGTCGCGCTGAAGCGCTAGACGGCGAACGAAGACCCGCAACCGCAAGTGGTCGAGGCGTTCGGGTTGCGGATCACGAACTGCGCCCCTTCGAGGCCTTCGCGGTAATCGATCTCGGCCCCGGAGAGGTACTGCACGCTCATCGGGTCCACCAGCAGCTTCACGCCCTGGTTCTCAACGCAGGTGTCGCCTTCCTGCAGCTGCTCGTCGAACTCGAAGCCGTACTGCAGCCCGGAGCAACCCCCACCCTGCACGTAGACCCGCAGCATCAGGTTCGGATTGCCCTCGCCCCGGATGAGATCCCCCACCTTGCGGGCCGCCGCGTCCGTGAAGACGAGGCCGGTATCGTTCGCCAGGGCGTTTTCGGCTGTCATGGTATCCATGTATGGGGGCGAGTTTAGGATGCGGAAGCCCCGGCTGCCACCGGTGCGGCCGCCGGCGGCACCTGCACCAGCTTGCCCCGGATCTGTGCCCCCAGGCTCATCTCGATGACCCCGTAACTCACATTGCCCTGCACCCGCGCCTGCGCGCCGAGCACCACCCGGCCGCAGGCCCGGATGTCGCCCTTCACCACGCCGTTCAGCACGACATGGGTGGCCTGGACCGCCCCCTCGATGCAGCCCTGCTCGCTCACGGAAAGCGTGGACTCGGCCTCGAGCGGGGCCCTGACGTTCCCGGCCACCCGGCCGTCGATGTGCAGGCCTCCGGAGAACTCGATGTCGCCCTGCACCTTCACCGTGGGGCCGATGAGGGTCTCGATCCGGGGGGGCTTGGGCTTCGAAGCGCGGCCGAACATGCTACTTGTCGACGCTCCACAGAAAGGTCTGGGTCAGCGGAGTCACTCCCTTGCGGCTCGAGCGCAGCTCGATGGTGAGCCGCTCCGCCTGGAAGCCGGACGGTAGCGCGATTTCCTGGTCGAAATTCTCGAAGTAGCGAAAAGTGATGGGTAGCTCACGTTGCCGGTCCGGCATGAGCTCGGACATATTCAGGGTCTTCGCGGTGCCCGCCGATTCGCCGTCCACGCTCAGGCGGATGGAGCCATTCACCACGTCGTCCGGACGGCCGGCGCGCACCAGGGACACCCTCACACGATATCGCCCTGCCACACTTCCCGGCGAAATGCGCGGCTGCTGCAGCTTCACCCCGAGTGCAGGCGTCGAGTTCTGCTCCACGATGCCCTGATAGAACGCGAGCTCCTGAGCCTGCCGCGCCACCTGCGCCTGCAGATCTCCGATGGTGCGCGCCACTTCCGCCTGCTCGCGCGCGCGGCCAACGCGCACCGTATCCAGCTCCGCGAGTTTCGTACGCAGATCGCGGTTGACCTTCTCCAAACGCTCCCCTGCGACGCGACTTTCCACACGCTGCTGCGCGACGGCGAGCCGATCGTAGCCGGCGTCGTAGCGCCCCCATTCGTACGTCACGTACAGAACGAGGCCGACGAGCAGCGTTACGATGCCGATGAGCACCAGCCTTCGCCATGGCGCATGCGTGCGGATCACCAGGCTCTTGCTGCGAATCGTCTTGCTCATGAGCGCTTGCGGACCGTCCCGCGCGTGGCGTTTTTCGCAGAGGTCGTGACCTCGTCCCACCACGAAGGCCGGGAGGGGGGCGCACCGCCCGGAAACGCGAAGGCGGCGAGCTGATCCAGCGCGTGGCTGTATACGTCGCGCTTGAAGTAGATCACCGAGCGCACCGGCTCCCAGTAGTCCACCCAGCGCCAGCGGTCGAATTCGGGTTCGGCCGTCTGCGTGAGGTCGAAGCGAACGTCGTCACGCGCCACCTGGAACAGGAACCACCGCTGCTTCTGCCCGATGCAGAGCGGCTGCTGATGGCGCCTTACGTAACGCGGGGGCAGGCGATATCGCAGCCAGTCCGAGGTGCTGCCCACGAGCGTGACATCCGCGGAGGTGAGACCCACCTCTTCCTGCAGCTCGCGATAAACGGCCTCTTCGGGCTGCTCGCCGGCCCGCAAGCCTCCCTGCGGAAACTGCCAGCCACGCCCGCCCAGGCGCCGGCCGAGGAACACCTGCCCACCAGCCCGCATCAGCACGATACCGACGTTGGTGCGATAGCCCTCGTTGTCGATCACGTCCACCATGGCGAGGGGAGTCTGCCACAAGGCTTGCGGCTCATAGCGCCCTGATAAGCTAGCCCGATGTCCAAACCCTTGATCCTGGGGCGACTGCTCACGCTGCTCGCATTGGCCGCGGCGGTATTCGTCGCCGCTCTGTTCATCGGCAGCTCCGGCATCTCGGTAGACCAGACGCTGCACGCCCTCACGTCCGGCACAGACGATGCGGCGCGGGCCGTGATCGTGGAAGTACGATTGCCAAGGCTGCTCGCCGCCTTCGGAGTAGGTGGATTGCTGGCCGTGGCCGGCGTGCTTCTGCAGGCCCTGTTCCGTAATCCGCTGGCGGACCCTTATGTGCTCGGGGTCTCCGGAGGCGCGGCAGTCGGCGCGCTGCTCGCGATGCTCGCTGGGGCGGGAGTGGCGCTTATTCAGTCGTCCGCCGTAGCGGGTGCCATTGCTGCAGTTGCCGTTGTGTACCTGCTCGCGCGCGGAGGTGGCACATCGCGCCTTCTGCTCACCGGCGTGGTCTTGGCCAGCGCCTGCGGAGCGCTGATCAGCATATTGCTCGCGGTAGCAGATTCGGTGCGCTTGCGCGGCATGGTGTTCTGGCTGGCGGGAGACCTCGGCTGGGCCCAGAGCCCTGCGCTGAGCATGCTCGCGACCGTGCTAGCCGTGGTGCTTGCGGTGCTGCTCGCGCGCCCGCTGAACGTGCTGGCCGCCGGAGAGTTGCGGGCACGCAGCGTCGGGCTGGACGTGGAGCGGTGGCGAACCGTGGTCTTCATTGCCTGCGCAACGCTGACCGCGCTGGCCGTGGTGAGCGCGGGCACGGTGGGATTCATCGGCCTGATCACCCCTCACGCGGTGCGGCTGATGTTCCGGACCAGCGACCATCGCATCGTGGCGCCGGCAGCCGCGCTGCTCGGCGGCACGCTGCTCGCCGCGGCGGATGTCGTCGCGAGAATTGCCGCGAGCCCGAGACAGTTGCCGGTGGGGGCGATCATGGCTCTGGTCGGAGCACCGCTGTTCATCTCGCTGCTGAGGCAGCGCGCGCATGCCACCGTCAGCTGACGACGTTCGGTGAGACGTCAATACGATTGCGCCCTGCGCTCTTCGCTCGATAGAGCGCCGCATCCGCTTCGGCGATGAGCCGGTCTGCAAGCACGCGATAGTCCCTGGTGTTCTGTGCCGGCGACGCCGCTGCAACACCGATTGACAGCGTGATCCTCTCCGTAACGCCCGGCGCCACGACGATTCCTTCATTGCGCACAGCATTCAGCACACGCGCGGCGAGCTTCTCACCATCCGCAATGGTGCCTTGGGGAAGTACGATGGCGAACTCGTCGCCACCGAACCGCGCTCCGGTATCGCTGACGCGCATCTGCGCGTCGATACGCCGCGCAACTTCGCGCAGCACGACATCGCCGGCCAGATGGCCGTGCTGGTCGTTGACGCGCTTGAAGTGATCCACGTCGATCATCAGGCAGGTGATGGGCTGCTTCGAGCGCTGCGCGCGTGCCAGCTCTTCACGCAAACGGGCATTGAGGTAGCGCCGGTTGTGGAAGCCCGTGAGGAAATCCGTGAACCCGCTGCGCAGCAGGCGCGCGCGATTGACGGCGTTTTCCAGACAGAACGCGGCCACGAGGCCCAGATGTGCCAGAAAATCGCTGGCCAGCTGCGGCATGAAGCGGCGGGGATCCGCGCTGGCGAACAGCAACACACCATCCAGCTGCTCACTGCGCCTCAGGGGGACCATGGCGACGCTACCACGCTCCGGCCCGCGCGGAGCCAGCCGCCCGTGCTCTGCCCTGCTGTACGGACCGAGCCAGGGCCGCTCGAGATTGGCGACCTGCGGCGCCATCGCCACGAGGGAGTCGACGAAGTGCACGTCCCGCAGCTCTTCGGGCATGGAGCCATCCACGGCGAGCAGATGACGCACTTCGTGCTGAGGGTCGTGCAAGGCGAGCGAGACGACGTCGAGCTGGTGTGAGCTCTTCAGGCCGTGGATCAGCCGGTCCAGCAGCTCGTACAACGAGCGCGTGCGCAACAGCTCGAGCTCACGCTCCTGGGTCTTGCGCAGCACGGCGTCGTTGCGGGCGGCCTCTTCGGTGAGCCTGGAAAGCTGGGCCTGCAGCCTTCTTCGGTGAGCCTGGAAAGCTGGGCCTGCAGCCTGCGATTCTCCGCGGCCAGATCCTGCGCCCCGGCAGGTTCGTCCTGCCTGGACTCCGTGAAGAGTCGATTCATCGGCTCCCTTGCCAGACGTGCGTTCAGGCCCGCCGTTCTGTGACGCTGCGACGGTCTTCCAGATAATCGCGCCCGCGGCGCATTAACGCAACAAAAGCTTCGTGATCCTGCGACAGCACGGCGCGTCGCAGACGCTCCACCGCTTTCGAGAGCGCCTCGAGAGATTCGGCGCCGTAGTCGTTGAGGCTCTGGATCTCGAAGTAGAGATCCGGGCTCTCCTGGGCGACGCGGCTCGCGACGTCGAGCTGCGCATCGAAGGTGGTGCTCGAGAGCTTCGCGAGCTTCGGCGCCGCCTCGCCGCTTTCGGCGAGCGCGGTGAAGAACGCGATGTTGAGCGCATGCGAGAGGCCGAGCACGTAGGCGATGAGCCGATCGTGGTCGTCGAGGCTCATCACCACCTGCTCCGCCATCGTGGGCGCGAAGAGCTCCTTCGCGCGCTGCAGCGCTTCCTCGCAGCCCAGGTCCACGAAGATGACGTGGCGACCGGACAGCAGCTCCGTGTCCGGCCCGAACATCGGGTGGATCGAGGTGACTTTGCATCCGTGCGAGCGCAAGGCCATGAGACCCGAGCGCAGCGGCGACTTCAGCGAGCCGACGTCGAAGATGATGCCCTGCGGCCGGCGCAGTGCGAGATCGCGCAGGATGGCATCCGTGGCGCCGAGCGGTGTGGCGAGCACGATGAAGTCGTGATCGAGCTCGAGAGCGCGCCAGTCCTCGGTGCCGCGGGCGCCAGCCGGCGCGCCCGCCGGATCCGCAACCTGCACATCGAATCCCTGAGACGCGAGGAATTCCACGAACCACCGGCCCATCTTGCCGCTGCCCCCGATGACCAGCGCGCGACGGCCGGAGCCCGCGCCACCGGCCGCGACGCTCGCCTGCTCCTGGGTGGTGAGCGAGGAGCGGATGAGCATGCGCAACAGATTTTCCGCCAGGTCCGGCGAGACCCCGAGCTCCTGAGCGGTATTGCGTGCGCCCAGGATCACTTCGCGCTCGCGTTCGTAATCCCGCGTGGGGCGCCCCGCCGTGCGCTTCACGCGTGCCACCTCGCGGCTCACGGCCTTGCGCTCGGCCACCAGCTCGAGAAACTGGCGGTCGATGGCATTCAGGCGGGTGCGCAGATCATCCAGGCTGATGTCGTCGCCGGTCATGGGAAAGGCCCGTCTCGTGGAACGAGCCTCCTTTTATCGGCGTCCCCGTGCGGCCGCAAGCCCGCCGAAGCCCCTGTGGCGGGCGCCAAAGTCGCGCGGCGGCCGTGAACATTGGCGGGTGCGGCACTAACATGCGCCTCCATGAACCCCCATGCGCTCGATGAGCTCCTGCCCGATCCCCTCCCTGCCACGCCGATGCGCCTGCTGGCGGACTGGCTCGCCGAGGCGGCAGGCCGCCGCCTGCAGCCGAACCCGAATGCCATGGTGCTGGCGACCAGCACGCCGGATGGGCATCCCTCCGCCAGGGTGGTGCTCTGCAAGGAGGTGGCGATCGACGAGGGCTATGTCGTGTTCTACACGAACTACCAGTCGCACAAGGGTCGCGAGCTCACCGCGAATCCGCGCGCGGCGGCCGTCATCCACTGGGATCACCTGCATCGGCAGATCCGCATCGAGGGCCAGGTCGCCCAGGCGCCGTCCGAGCAGAGCGATGCGTACTTCGCCTCGCGGCCCTGGCAGAGCCGCATCGGAGCGTGGGCCAGCGCGCAGAGCCGGCCCATCGCCTCGCGCGAACAGCTGCTGGCTGCGGTCTCGCAGGCCGAGCAGCGCTTCGGCGCTCCGAAGTCTTCCGCGACCACGGGCGAGGTCGAAGTGAATATCCCCCGCCCGCCGCACTGGGGCGGCTATCGCCTGTGGGCGGATGCCGTCGAGCTGTGGTCGGAAGGTTCGGCGCGAGTGCATGACCGCGCTCGATGGGCGCGCAAGCTCAAGGCGCTCGGCCCGGGCAAGTTCGAAACGCAGCCGTGGACCGCGACACGCCTGCAGCCGTGAGCAGACCGCCCTCGGCGGTTCTCACGGCCGAGCGGCTTGCCATTCGCGGCGGCCCGCGCGAGCTGGTGAAGGACCTCGACGCACACTTCGCCGCCGGCGAGTTCATCGCCATTCTCGGTCGCAATGGCTCGGGGAAGACCTTGAGCCTGCACACCCTGGCGGGGTTGCTCGAGCCCGCTGACGGACTGGTGCGACTGGCGGGCCAGCCCCTCGCGCAGTTGCGACGTCGTGCCATCGCACGGCGGATGGGCCTGCTGATGCAAGACCTGGAGGAAGGCTTCACGATGACGGCTCTCGAAGCCGTTCTGATCGGCCGGCACCCGCATCTGCGGATGTGGCAGTGGGAAACCGCCGCCGACGAGCAGCTCGCGCGTGGAGCCCTGGGCCGTGTCGGACTGGACCATCTCGCGACGCGCAACGTGGAGACGCTGTCCGGAGGCGAGCAGCGCCGCGTTGCGGTGGCCACGCTGCTCGCGCAACAGCCGGAGATCTTTCTTCTGGACGAGCCGACGAATCATCTCGATCCGCAGCACCAGCTGCACGTGCTCACCTTGTTCCGCGGGTTGGCGAATGCGGGAAGCACGGTCATCGCGACGCTGCACGACCCCACTCTCGCCGCGCGATTCGCAGACCGGATCATCCTGTTGTTCGGCGATGGACGGTGGCGCGCGGGGCCGACACGTGAAGTGCTCACCGCAGAATCGCTTTCGGAACTTTATTTCACGCCGATGCTGGAGCTGGGGGGCGAGGGACGCCGTGTTTTCGTGAGTGCCTGAACCGGCGCACCGGAAACTACGGCACCGGTCGTCAACACCCGAGTGATTCCAGCACCGCCTCATGCAGCGCGGCATTGCCCGCCGCCAGCACCGTGGTCGTCTCGAGCCCCACGGGCCCACCACGCAGATCCGTGAACACACCGCCCGCTTCCCGCACGATGACAGTGAGCGCCGCGATATCGAGGATGTTCACGTCAGACTCGATCACCACGTCGAGCGATCCGCGCGCAAGCAGATGGTAATGGACGAAATCCCCGTAGCCGCGGATGCGGCTGACGCGCGGGATCAGCCCGCCGAAGCGCGCCCACTGCGGTGACTTCGCGAGCGTTTTGAGATTTCCCGTGGACACGATGGCCTTCGACAGCTCCGGGGTCGCCGCCACCCGGATGGGTTTGCCATCCAGGAACGCGCCCGCGCCTTTCTCTGCCCACGCCAGCTCGCCGTACGTCGG
>JBGAIL010000169.1:0-10609 GCA_044225565.1 Steroidobacteraceae bacterium
GCTTCTGGCGTTCCTTGATGACCGCAAACGTTCAACGACCCGCCATCCCCGTTAGAGGCGGCGTGCTCGCTGGCGCGCGCCGCAGCCTCTGCGACTGCTCCCACGCATACGCCAGCGTCAAGAGTGCGGGCTCCGCGAAATCCCGCCCCAGCAGCGCCATGCTGACCGGCAGCCCTTCCGCGCTGAAGCCCACCGGTACCGCCAGCTGCGGCAGCCCGGTCGCGGGCTCAACTGGCAACCGGCGCCCCACCCTCCTTGCGAAGTGCCGATGAGCGCAGGCTTGCGCGCCGTGCCCGGATAGGCGAGCGCATCGAGCCGCTGCGTCCGGAAGGTCTCGAGCACCGCCTCCCGCAACGTGGCTCGCAATGCCAGCACCTCGCGATACCTGGGCGTATCCAGCACCTGAGGCGTGTTCCAGGAGCGCAACCGCCGCTCCAGCGCCTTCGAGTACAGGCCGCGCTCGAGAATCTCGCTCAACGAGCCGACGGGGGCGCCGGGGTGCGCGCGCAGATAACCGGCGAGATCGAACTTGAACTCGTACTCCGTCGTCTCGCTCTCCACCAGACGCTCGCTCAGGATCGGCAGGCTCACCTCGACGAGCTCCGCGCCCTGTGCCTGCATCGCCAGCGAGCGCAGCCAGCACGATGTCGCCACCTCCCGTCCTGCTCCGCGTCACCGAACAGCGAGCGCTCCACACCGATGCGTACGCCCTCGAGGCCGCCGGACTGCAACGCATCACGGTAGGACTCCGGAATCCATCGTCGCGCATCCACGCTCGCCGGGTCGGAAGGATCCCGGCCCACCGTGGCATCCAGAAGGATGGCGAGGTCCGTGACCGAGCGCGCCATCGGCCCTGCCACGTCTTGCGAGGATGACATCGGCATCACGCCGCCGCGGCTCGTGAGTCCGCGCGTCGGGCGCAGGCCGAAGAGGTTCTGGAAGGACGAAGGAATCTGGATCGAGCCCGAGGTGTCGGTGCCCAGGCCGGCCGCCGCGAGACTCGCGGCAACGGCGGCGCCCGTGCCGCCACTCGATCCGCCCGGCCATCGCGCGGGATCGTAGGGATTCCGGGTGATGCCCGTGAGGGAGGATTGCGTGGTGATGCCAGCCGCCAGCTCGTGCATCGTCGTCTTGCCGAGGATGACGGCGCCGGCGGCGCGCAACCGCTTCACCTGGAACGCGTCGTGCTCAGGCCGCAGCGTGGCGAGCGCGATGGAGCCGCCACCGGTAGTCATTCCCACGACGTCGAAATTGTCCTTCACGAGGATGGGGATGCCGTGCAGCGGGCCACGCGGCCCTTTGCGAGCGCGCTCGCGATCCAGCGCATCCGCCTCTTCGAGTGCTCGCGGATTGAGCGCCGCGATGGAATTGAGGCGCGGCCCGGCGCGATCGTAGGCCGGGATACGCGCGGTATAGGCCTGCACCAGCCCTCGCGCGCTCACCTTGGCCGTGGTCTGTGCTGCCTCTGCAACTCGAGATCGACTTCTCGTACACCTCGAATTCCGCCGAAACCGCGCTCGAGATCCCGACCGCCGCAACGATACCCACGAAGGTCGCGTTGACGAACTGCTCGCATGGGCGGGACTTCTTCACGAAAGCTAGCGCCTCATTCCGGCTTGAACGTCATCACCGCGAAACTGTTCGGGTGATACGTCTCGCTGGTCGCGCCGCTCGCATCCGGCGCGCTCTCGGTGTAAGTGGCGTTGACCACGTACAGCTTCCCGTTGCGCTCGTCCATCGTCATCATGCGCGCGCCGAGGCTGGTGCTGACCGTGCCGAGCAACGCGTAGCTGTCCGGACCGCCCTGGCTGATGACGGTGAGCGTGCCGTCCGTGCCGCTCGAGGTGACGATGCGTTTGCGCTGCTCGTCGATGCCGAAGCCGTCGATGCCACGGCCGATCGGAACTTGCGCGACGACGGCGCCCGTGTCCGGGTTCACCGCGAAGAACGTCGGCTTGTCACCGCCGCAGGCCGCGAGGATGCGGTTCGTGCTCGCCTGGAAGCGCACCTCGAGACGTTGCAGGGGCGGTCCAGCGGGCCTTCTCCTGCAGCGTCTTCGAATCCAGCGTGAGGATGATGCCGTCGCGGCGAGCCGGCGCGAACAGGCGCCCTTTGCCGTCGGTGGCCGGATCGTCCATCTTGCGGAACGGGAACGTGGTGGTCTTGAGCAGCTTGCCCGTGGCCGCATCCAGCGTATACCAGGTCGACTCCTTCGGGCGCGTGCCGACGATGGCGTGAACCTGTTTCGTGAGCGGATCGTGGATCGCGCTGTTGATGCCACCGTTCGAGTCGAGCTTCAGGCGATCGATCGGCTTCAGCGTCTTGAGGTCGAAGCTGAGGAAAGAGCCATCGGTCATCGCCACATAGCCGCGGTTGTACTGCGGCAGCAGCAGCGGGCCGTTCGCGCCGATGGAGTTGCCGATGGTGCTCACCGCCTTGCCCGCATCCACGTCGAACAGCGTGAGGCCATCCTTGTCGCGTGCCATGAAGAGGCGGTTGGTTTTCGGCTCCATCTTGATGTAGTCCCAGCCGGTGTCCGTGCTGGGAAGGGTGACGCTGGACTCGAGCGTGTAAAGCAGGCCCGCGGCGGAAGCGCTGCCGGCCGCGAGGCACGAAGCGGCGGAGACGGCGACGAGCAGGGACGAACGTACGATCATTGAATCACCTTTATGGAACGACGGGACTCGATCGTTCGATCGTAACGCGTACACCGCTGCCGAAGCTCCAGCGAACGGGCCAGAAGCGGCCGGGGCCCATCAATCCTCCACGCTCATCTGCCGCTGATACGGCGGCCCGTCGTAATCCGGCACCTTCACGCCGGAAGGCGGCGACGCATGCAGCAGGTGCTGCGCGAAGTAGTCCCACGACTTCCTGATCACGTAACCGTTCTCCCAGAAGTTCTTGTGATCCAGGCTGGGCATGATCAGCAGGTCGAAATCCTTGTTCGCCTGGATGAGCGCTTCCGCGAGCTGCAGCGTCAGGGCCATGTGCACGTCGTCGTCGACGGCTCCGTGGGCCAGCAGCAGCTTGCCTTTGAGATTCCCGGCGAGCTCCATGTTGGACTGGTGGTCGTAGCTGTCCGGATACTCCTGCGGCCGCCCGTACCAGCGGTTGTGCCCCGAGACGAACAGATAGTTGTCGTGGCTGCCGGCGGTGGCAATGCCCACCTTGAAGAAATCCGGGAACTGCAACAGCGCGCGCGCCGCGCGATAGCCGCCCCAGGAGTGCCCGTAAATGCCCGCACGCTCAACGTCGATGAACTTGTAGCGCTCGGCCAGCTGCTTCATCGCGGCGATGTGATCTTCCAGGATCACCGGAGAGGCCACTCCCGTTCCGAAGCCGATGTCCTGCATGGACTGGCGGCGCAAAGGCGTCGCCCGCCCGTCGAAGTGCATCACGGCGAAGCCCACCTGCGCGAGCGCCATGGCATTCCAGCGATCCACGAGAAAGGCGCGCGGCGCCACGACTACCTGCGTGCCGGAGTATTGCGCATCGATGATCGGGTACGACTTCTTCTCGTCGAGATCCCAGGGCAGGAACAGCACGCCGTAGAGATCGGTCTTGCCGTCTGCGGCCTTCGTCGTGAAGCGGATGGGCGGCTTCCACCCCGAGCTTCTGCAGTCCGCTGATGTCTGCCTTCCCCAGCTCCGCCACGAGCGTGCCATCGCTCGCGCGCAACACGTGCACAGGGGCTCCGTCACGGTGGAGAAGGTGTCGATGAAGTAACGCCCATCCGGCGAGAACTGCATTTGTGATGCGCGTTCTCCGGTGTGAGCAGCGTGAGCTCGCTGCCGTCCAGCCGCGCGCGATACAGATGCGAATAGTACGGATCGCGGTCCGGCTCGCGGCCTCCGGCCGTGAAGTAGACCCAGCGGCCCTGCGAATCCACGCGCGTGACCTCGTGGATGGCCCAGTCGCCCTGGGTGATGGCGTTCTTCAGCTTGCCGCTCGCCGCGTCGTAGAGATAGAGATGGCCCCAGTCGCTGCGCTCCGAATAGAGGACGATCTCCTCGCCGTTGCCGACGAGATAGAAGCGCTTCGGCCTCGATGACGTCAGGCCGTCTCGGCAGCTTCGCCCATCGGTGAGGCCACCGCCTTCGCCTTGCCCGTCGCGACATCCGCTTCGTAGACGGTGATGGAACGGTAGTCGAGCGATTCCGGCGCGGCGAAAACCTTGGTGCCATCCGGGCTCCAGCGCAGCCCACCTTCCGGCGTCGGCTCGAAGGCCACGCGCGGCCTGGGAATGGCGAGGTTCGTGCGCTTGCCGGTGCGCATGTCGAACACCATGAGCTCGGCCTGCTGGATCTTCGGGCTGTCCGGCCAGGCCGTGTTCTGGAAATGCACGTACGGCACCTGGTGCTTCGCGCCCGGCACCAGGGGCACGACGAACGGCAACTTGTACAGGCCGCGCTCGTCCACGCGATACGTCAGGAACTGGTTTCCATCCGGCGACCACACGCCGAAGGCAGCAAAGGCGTACCCGCCAGGCGCTTCGAGAGCGACCGCAGGTCCGAATGCGGCACCAGGCCGTACACGTAGTCCGGCACGGCATCGAAGGTGAGCTGTTTCTCCTTCCCGTCCGCCATCTCGACCCGGTAGAGATTGCCGTCGACCACCTTGATGCCCCAGCGGCCATTGCGTGAGACGACGATGTCGCGAATGCAGAACTCGGTGGCCTTGGGCTTGGCCTCCAGCTGTTGCGCTCGAGCGTGCAGCGCGCCGCCGTTGGCGAGATCTACCTGCAGTACGCCTTGCCGGAAGCCGTATCCCACTCGTACCACAGACTCTTGCCATCCGCGCTCCAGTGCGGCTGCACGGACATGCCGGAGACGTGCTTCTTGATCCGCCACGGCAGATATGCGGTGGCGTGCTCTGCACGAGCCTTCATCTCGCCGCTGTTGCGGACCGTGGACGCTCTGTGGTTTTGCATTGCATGCGCCCAGTGCGCAGACGCATGCGAATGCCGCTGCGAACATTCGGCTCATGTCCGCCTTTATCGCGGAATGATCGGCAGCGTGATGTGCGACGGATACTGACGCGAGTGATGGATGGTCTGCGTCGCCGTGCGCAGCTGCGCATCCTCGCCGAACGCGTGCCCCGTGTTGGGATTGCGATCGAAGCGCGGGAAGTTGCTGCTCGAGACGTCGACGCGGATGCGATGACCCTTTTTGAAGACGTTGCTCGTCGCCAGCAGGTCGATGGTGTACGCGTACACCTTGCCGGGCTCCAGCAGCTCGGGCTTCTCGAAGGAATTGCGGAAGCGGGCGCGGATGATGCTGTCCGCCAGATTGTAGGCCTTGCCGTCCGGATGCACGTCCACCAGCTTCGCGGTGAAGTCGGTGTCCCGCGCCGAGGAAGCGGCGTACAGCGTGACGGTGATCGGCCCCGTCACTTCGGTGTCCCGCTCGAGCGGCTCCGTCGCGAACACCAGAACGTCCTCGCGGGCGGAGAGTTCAGCCTGATCCACCGGACCCGGCCCGAGTCGGGGCGGCAGAAGGTTGCCCCCGCGCGTAGGAACAGGGTCCCGAGGGTCATATATGTAGGTGTCGGTGCCTTGGTCGAGCCTGGCGCGCGGGTATCCAGCCGGCCATCGCCACGTGCCGTGTTGGCATGGCCACCGCTCTGCAGGTAGTACTTCGTGTACCGCGTGCGGGCGAGCGGCCATTCCTGCTCGGAGCGCCAGCGGTTCTCACCCATGACGAAGATGCGCACCGGGGGCTCCTTCATGAAGCCCGTGTCTTCGCCTTTGAGCCAATGGGCGAACCAGCGCGCCTGCAGCGCTTCGAGGTCGATCTTCGAGGCGGCGCCGAAATCGAGCTCGCCGAGCTTCGCATCGCCGTTCACGAAATGATCCCAGGGCCCGATGAGCAGCTTCTGCCCGTTGCGGGCCCGCTCGCTGGCGCCGCGGGCGCGCATGCCGGTGTAGCTGGCCAGCGTGCCGCGCAGGATCGCGTCGTACCAGCCGCCGATGCTGAAGGCCGGCACGTCGATCTGCTCGATGCGGGATTCGACGTCGAACTGCCGCCAGTAGCCGTCGTAGGCGCAGTGCGCGATCCAGTCCCGCCAGTACGGCAGGTCGTAGCCGAAAGCGCGGTCCAGCGTCTTCAGCGGCAGATGCGACCACATGCCCGGGGTATCGATGCCGCTCTGGCCGGTGCGGCCCGCCATGTAGAAGCCCCAGTCGATGCGGTTCGCCAGCTGGAACGCGCCGCCCGGATACATGACGTCCTTGTAGTAATTGAACGGCGTCACCGCGGGATGATCGCCACCAGCGCCGGCGATCGCAGATGCGCGGGCAGCCACTGCACGGCCGCTCGATAGGACGAGCCGAGCATGCCGACCTTGCCGCTGGACCAGGGCTGGCTGCCGGCCCACTGCTGGGCGTCGTAGCCATCGTTGGCTTCGGCCGCGTAGGGATAGTAGCTGCCCTCGGAATCGTATCGGCCGCGCACGTCCTGCACTACGAAGACGTAACCGAGCTCCACCCACTGCTTCGCACTGCCCGCCCCACCCGAGCCGTTGCCATAGGCATCCCGAAACAGGATCACCGGATAGCGGCCCTCCTTTGCCGGCCGGTAGATGTCCGTCGAGAGGCCGACGCCATCGCGCATGCGGACCATGACGTTCGTCTCGGAGAGCATGGTGCGCGGGCTTTCCGGCGCACTCGCCAGTCCGCAGACCGGCGCCATCAGGACCGTCAGGAGAAGCCCGAGGGACCCCATCGGATGCTGGCGGCAATGAATCATCGGGACCTCCGGTTCCTGTACACTCTGACTATGGCTGGCAAATCGGTCGAATCGGCTGCTTGCGCACGCCGGCTGCCGGCGCTATCACCCTATTCGGCTAGACGACCGGACTTGCGAATCCAGACACTTCAAGTATCGATGGATAAGTGTGGAGTTTCCGCACGATTTCCCATCGCTAGCCGCCAGATTCCACGCCGGCAACCCGCCGGAGCTCGGTCCAGTACGGCAGCGAGTAGATCCAGAACCCCTCGTAAGTCGACTCGGCGGTCACCGCGCCGTTCAGCGCCTCGCCCCGCAATTTCAGCCTGACGGTAGTGGTGTGCGGGTGCCGCTTCGTCCGCGGTGTCTCGATCTGCGCGAGTGTGGTGCCGGTCAGCACGCCCTGCTCGAGCTTCGCCTCGTTGAGCAGCGCCTCCTGCCGCACGGTGCTGCGCCGGGTGTATCGGGGCTCTTCGCCGATGCGCACGTGGATGTCGCCCGACGGCAGAATCTTCATGCGCATCGGCAGCTCCGCGCCGTCGGCATGCACGATGCCCTGCCACGTGCCGACGAGAGCGGCCGTGGGTCTGAATGCTTCATCGGCTGAATCGTCTTCGGCGTCCACCTTTCGTGGCGGGTCGCGCCAGTCCTTCAGCACGCTCTGCAGCAGCTGGTCGCACAGCGAGCCCGCTCCGTCATCCGCATTCGTGAGCACGACCGCGCCGAGGCGGCGCTCGGGCACCAGCCGGAAATTCGTCGAGACACCCGACTGACCACCGGTATGGCCTATGAGCCGGTAGCCACCGCGTGTATTGACGCCCCAGCCCTGCGCATAGCCTGGTCCTTTCGGCGATGCCGGCTGCACCGGGCTCGCATGTTCATCGACGGGCTGCTCGGTGAGGCGGTCGATGGAGCGCTCGGTCAGGATCGCACGCTGGTCCGCGAGCCGGTCTTTGAGCAGGAACATCCCGAGCCGTGCCATGTCGTGCGCGCTCGAGTAGATCGCACCGGCCGCGGGCTCATTGGAGAGGTAGTAGGGAATCGGCTTGCGATCGAAGTCGTAGCGCACCGCCTGATGCTTCTCGAGCTGCGGCGGCAGATTCACCGCGGAGTGCGTCATGCCGAGCGGCAGGAACACTGCGCGGTGCATGAAGTCCTCGAAACTCCTCCCCGAAACCCGCTCGATCAGCGCGCCCAGGGCGCCGTAACCGAAGTTCGAGTAGAGATACCGCTCGCCCGCCGGAGCCACGCCAATGGCATAGCGGTGAACCGCCTCGCTTCGCGGCGGCATGTTGCGCACATCCTCGCCGTAAAACGTCTCATCACCACCCGGAAGGCCGGCCGTGTGATTCAGCAGGCGACGCACGGTGATGGCCTTCGGATCTCCGATCCAGGATTTCAACGCCTCCTCGCCGAGATAGTCGTTCGCCGGCGCGTCGAGATCCACTTTACCGCCCTGCACGAGCGTCATGAGGCCGACGGCCGTGAGGCTCTTCGACACGGAAGCCAGATTGAAAGTCGTGTGCTCGGTCGCGGAGATGCGATTCTCGCGGTCCGCCCAGCCGAAGCCCTGCTCCCAGAGAATCCTTCCGTCCTGCCACACGGCCACCGCCACGGCAGGAATGTCGTGCGCCTGCATGTGCTGGCGGATCGATTCCTTCACGCCGTCGAACGTCTGCGCCGGAAGAGATGCCGGAAGGATGCCGCCGATCGCCATCACGAGAATCTGTCGTTTCATGGTTGCCTTGCGCTCGTCACGAGCACGGTATCGGGATAGGTCTGCGCGCCGGACAGCAATGGGGAGTCGGTTCGGTCGCGCAGGTATTTGTCGAAGAATTCGAGCGTGTACCGGTTGACGATCTCGTGCGCCAGCCGCGGATGCATGAGCGGAGGATCGGCGGCCTCGAACAGCGTCCGGTCGGAGAAATGCCGGTGCGTCGCACCTTGCAGCGTGAGGTCGTACCAGTCCGCATCGCTTCTGGAATACAGGCGCCAGAAGAAGCTGTCGCCGAGCAGCTGGGTCTCCCTTCCGCCGGGACCCGGATCCGAAGGCTTGCCGGCGGTGCCGTGCATCTGCAGGATCGGGCGATGGGTGCCCGTGCTCGCCACGTCCGAGTAGAGCCGGCCATCGAGATTGACCGCGGCCTTGATGCGCGGCTCATCGCGGCTCGCCTGCACGGATGCGACGCCACCAAGTGACCAGCCGAAAGCGCCGACGCGCTCGAGATCGAGGCGTCCGTGGAAGCGATTGCCGCGCGTCGCGTTCATCGACTGAAGCTGGTCCAGTGCGAAGGAGATGTCTTGCACGTGAACGGAGATTTCCAGCGTCCCTGTCTGCCTTACCCACTCTTCGAGCACTTCCGCAGCGGAAAGCGTTTTGCGTTGCTCCTCGGTCACCGTCGGCATACTGCGATCGCGCCGGTACGCGTAGCCGTCGGGGAAACGGGTGATGCGGCTCACGTCCGTGTGGCCGACGCTGACCACCACGTAGCCATGGCTCGCGAGGAACTCCGCCTGGAACGTGCCGCTGAAATGGGGATAGCCGGAGCCCGGCCCGTAGATCAGCACCGGGAAGCGCTGCGGCTGCGCCGCAAGCGGTGCTTTCAGAACGGAAGTCGTTCGAACGTTGGAAGCCGCATCCAGCCACCGCAGCTCATCGTCGTGAGGATAGAGCTCGCGCTGTAAGGCATAGGGTGCGCGCTGCGGATCACCTTCGAACGTCGCGGGATACCAGATCTGCACCATGAGGTGGCGCTTGTCGGCAAGCTCTGCCGTGCTGGCCTCATCGCGCGCGGAATCGACCCACAACTCTTCGACGGTGCCGGTCTGATAGGGGCCGAGCGCTTCGCCGGCAAACGCATGCACGGGCACGCGGTACTCGGATCGATCCACCGGCCGCGCCGCAGAAGTGGACAGCGCCACGAGCACCAAGCAGAGCGATGTCATCAGCCGCTGCAAGCGCATGGCTCCCCTACTGCCTGCGAAGCTCGACCCAGTGCGTCAATGCGTTGCTGCGCTCGCCTTCGGACATGGCGGCGACCCCGCCATTCAGCACATCCCCACGGAGCTTCAGCATCAGATACAGGATCGCCGGCGAGCGCATCGCGACTTCGTCCGTATCCAGCTGGCTCGGGAAGTTGCCCTGGAAGCCGCCGTCTTTGAACTCCGCTTCGACGACCAGGCTCTTCCGCTGCCCTTCGAGTTGCGCGTGCACGTCGCCGGAGGGCAGAAACTCGAGTGTCAACGGCGTATCGGATCGATAAGTGTGGAGCGAGCCGGCCCACTTGCCCTGAAGCTCGGGCGGCGTCTTGAATCCACTGGGCGGCTCCCAGGGTGTCTTCGCTTTCGGGCGCCACTTCGGCAGCACCATCTGCAGCACTTTGTCCGCGATGGCGCGATGCCGGCCTTCGCGCTGATTGGTGAGCACGACCACGGCGACGTCCTCGGAAGGAATCAGCAGCATGACGACACCCACGCCGGGCATGCCGCCGCCGTGCTCGACGGTGCGATAACCGTCGGCGCGATCGACGACCTCCCAGCCGATGCCGAATCCGTCGCCCTTCTCTTTGAGGAAGGTCCGGCGCTGCATCTCATCCAGCACGGTGTCGGGAAGGATGCGCTTCTGATCCGGGAGGCGATCCTTGAGATGGAACATCGCGAACCGCAGCAGATCGTGTGCGCTGCCATAGATGGCGGACGCGCCAGCATGGTCGGAGTCGTAGAACGGAAGCGGGCTTCCGTCACTGGAATAGCGCACGGCCTGATACCGCTCGAGCCCCGAGCCGATACCGACCGACATGCGCGTCAGACCGAGCGGCACGAACACCTGCTCGGACATGAACGCGGCATAGCTCTTTGCCGAAGCACGGCTGATCGCATGGTCC
>JBGAIL010000170.1:0-9897 GCA_044225565.1 Steroidobacteraceae bacterium
GTAGCGCGCGCCACCCAGGAGGTGGAAGCGGCCCAGGCTCACCCGGTCCTGGAAGAACAGCTCGGAGACCTTGGTGCCGCCGTCCTCCGCATCGAACGGGATCGGGTCCGGCAGCACGATGGTGCCGTAGACCGGTGCGAAGACATCGATGGGCGTCACGCCCATGAATGCAGTGAGCAGACCGTAGTCCGTATCGGTGTGATCGGCACCGAGCGCGGTCTCGTGAGTGAGGGCACCGGTGCGGAACTTCCATTTGAGATCCGCGTGGGCGATCTTGGCCGTCGAGTCGTACCCCTTGTCGATGAGATACGAGCGGCTCATCGTTCGGTTGTCCGGCTGCAAACTTCCCGTGAATATGTGCTCTCTGTCGTATTTCGAGTTGTGATACGACAGCGCCACGTTCATCGACAGATCGTCACTGAACTCGTGCGAGAGGCGCGCATTCGTATCGACGTCGGTCTGCGGGTGGTGCAGATCACCGTAGCCTTGCGGAGCGGTGATGTCCCGGTCGTACTGCAGGTTGGTGCTCAATGGAATCTTGCCGAGCGGATTCGGTATCAGACCGCCGAGCACGGGAACGCGGCCGTCGGTGTAACCATTCGGCCAGTTGGTGTGGTCGTAGAAGGCATCGACGGTCAGCTGCGTGCGATCCGCCAGCTGGAACTCAACGACGGGAGCGACGAACAGGTCCCTCACTCCGGTATTGTCGAAGGGCGTATCCGTGCGGAAATACGCCGCGTTCAGCCGGACTCCGACGCGATCCGACAGCGGGCCTCCGATGTCGATGTCGTAGTGCCGCTCGTTGAAGCTGCCGAACCGTATGTCGCCGCTCGCCTCGAACTGCTTCTGGGGGCGCTTGGTGACGAGATTGACGACGGCGCCCGGCTCCATGGGCCCATACAGCACCGACGCCGGTCCCTTCAGGACCTCGACGCGTTCCACGTTGGCCAGTTTGAGCGTGCCGTTGGTGCTGCGGTAGGCCATGCCGTTCCAGGTCATCGAGGTCGCAAACCCTCTCATCTCGACGCTCGTGTAGAGCGGCACGGCCCATCCGTGGGAGCGGCCGTTTGGCGTGAAGCGCACGACATCGTCCACCACGCTTGCCTTGATGTTCTGAATGAAATCGGCGCCATAAACATTCACGGTCTGCGGCACGTCCTTCACGGTATTCGTGGTGCCTCGACCGAACACCGTGATCTCTTCGAGCATCGAATTGTCCGCAGCCCGCGACTCGGCAGGCACCGCGCGGCCCTGCTGGGTAGTGTCGTCCTGCTGCAGCGAGTCCGCCGGCGAGGCGCCGGACTGCGCGAGACGCAAAGTGCCTTCGGAGGGCGCAGATGCCGTCGGCTTGCTCGCGCGGATCGCGACGGTGTTGGCGTTCACGAACTCATAGGTGAGCGACGTTCCCGCCAGCAGCTCGTTCAACGCCGCTTCGGCCGTGAACTTTCCGTTGAGCTTCGGCGCACGGATGCCTTCGCTCTCCCGCGAGTAGAACACCACCTGGAAGCCGGCCTGCCGGGCCAGCTGTTTCAGGGCGTCGTTCAACGGCAGTTCCGGGATATCCAGCGCGACCGGCTCCGCCAGCCGCTGCGGCTCCTGGGCAACGGCCACGCCGCCGATGAGGATAAAGGTTGCCGCCCAGCCGGCCAGTCGGATCGTCTTCATTCGCGCTCCCCGTGAGGCCGTGCGAGCCCCAACTGTTGGCGCATTCCCTCGCGTAGTGTCCCTTCGCGAGTCATAGACTGGTCCACGGGCTTCTTTTACCGACGGAATTCCCGAGATCGCGGCCTGGAAAAATAAAATGGGCAAATCGCCCTGCCCGGACAGTCTATGCCACACCGGAGTAGGATTTGCAGCACCGTGACCGCCTCCCGCCAGCCTGGCAACCCGACCGATGCCCCCGATCTCGCCGGGAAGGCGTTCGAGGCGTACGGCAATGAATTGCATCGATTTCTGACGCGCCGCACGCGCTGCCCCCAGACTGCGCGCGACCTCGCGCAGGACGCCTACCTGCGTTTCATGCTGGTTTCGCGCCGGGAGAGCATCCGCAACGCCCAGGCCTTCCTTTACCAGCTCGCTTCGAACCTGGTTTATGAACTCAACGTCCGCGAGCGCCACAGCCGGGTGGTCTTCGATTCCGATCTGCTGGAGGCGGCCGATCACCGCTCCGCCCTGGAGACGGAGGCCGATCCACTCGACCGGCTGGCCTCGGCCCAGGAGTTGGAGCACATCCTGAAACCCCTGCCCAAGGCTTATCGCGCCGTGCTGCTGCTGCGCAAGCGCGACGGCCTGTCACCCGGGGAGATCGCCGACCGGCTGGGATTCACGCGCAAGACCGTCTACGACTACCTCACCCGCGCTCTGGCCTTGATCAGAGAGAACCGACAGGATCGCCAGCGATGGAAGCCCTGACACAGGATGATGCGATGCGGGCCCGGCGGCGTCAGCTGGACGAGCAGGCCGCAAGCTGGCTGCTGAAGCTCGAGGAAGAGCCTACCCCCGACACCGAGAGTGGCTTCCGCCACTGGCTCGAGAGCTCGGCGGAGCACATGCACGCCTTCCTCGAGATGACGGCCATCGACCGTGATCTCGACGGCATGGACCGGTCGCGGGCGCTCGATCTGGACGCGCTGATCGCGGAGGTTCGCGGAGAACACGCCGCGAACGTCGTACCACTGAACCAGGCCGCCGCTGCGCCAGCGGCTCGTGCGCGCCGGGATGTGCCGGTCTGGCGAACCGCCGTTGCAGCGGCCATTGCGCTGCTGGCTGTCGCCGCTGGCTTCGGGTATTGGCTGAAAGCCACGCGTACGTCGGTTTACGCGACCACGACGGGCGAGCAACGCTCGGTGAAGCTCGACGACGGCTCGCTGGTTCAGCTGAACACCCGATCGCGTGTCGAGGTGCTCTTCAGTCCGCAAACACGCGAAGTGAAGCTGCTTGAAGGGGAAGCCATGTTCACCGTGGAGCGCGATCGCCAGCGACCCTTCCGGGTCGTGACAGGGTCTGCCGTCGTCGAGGTGGTCGGTACGCAGTTCAACGTCTATCGGCGCAGCGCGGGAACCACCGTCTCCGTAGTCGATGGCCGCGTGAACGTGGCCGGAAGTGGCGATCGCATCTCACTCGGCTCGGGCGAGGAAGTGACAGTAGCCTTGGATGGCCAAGTGGTGGAACGCACCAAAAGCACGCTCGCGAGAGCAACGGCGTGGCGTCAGCGGCAACTCAACTTCGATCACGATACGCTGGAGTACGTGGCCGAGCAGTTCAATCGCTACAACAAGACCCAGATCCGCGTAGCCGACCCGCGGATTCGCGATCGCGAGCTCGAAGGCGTCTTCAATGCAGACGAGCCCCAGGCGCTGCTCGACTTCCTGGCACTGGAGAAGGACCTGCGGTTCGACCGCGAAGGCGACATCATCAGCATCCGCTTGAAGTAGGCGCACCGCTCCCCGAGTGCAGCCCGTGTTCGGCGGCCGGAATGCGACTCTTGCGACCGCCTATTTCTTGGCCCCGCTCTTCAGCAGCGTCGTCTCCGGATACACCTGCTTCTGCGACAGCAGCGGCGTCTCAGTCGCACCCCGCAGGTACTTGTCGAAGAACTCCAGCGTGAAGCGGTTGACGATGTCGTGCGCGAGGCGCGGGTGCATGAGCGCCACGTCGATCCGCTCGAAGAGCGTGCGATCCGCGAAATGCCCGTGCTCGGCGCCATTCAGCGTGAGGTCGTACCAGTCCGCATCCGTTTTCGCGTAGAGCGACCATGTGCGGGTGTCGGCCACCGTGGCCAGCTCGTGGTCCGCAGCCGAGCGCTCGAGGTCCGAGGAAGGAAGGCCGGCGCCGTGCATCTGCATGATGGGGCGATGAGTGCCGGTCTCGGAAACGTCCGTGTACAGCCAGCCGTCGAGGTTCACGCCGGCCTTCACACGCGGCTCGTCGCGCGTCGCCTGCAGAGACAGCGCCCCGCCCAGCGACCAGCCGAGCGAGCCGACCTTGTCGAGATCCAGGCGCTGGTGGAAACGGCTGCGTCGATCGCCGTTCATGGCCTGGAGGCGATCCAGCACGAAGCGGATGTCCTGCACCTGCACCGGCATCATGCGCTCCGCGTAGCGCTTCACCTGCAGCCTGAAGCGTTCCGTTTCAGTCATGCCCTTCGCTTCCCCGTCCGACACTTCCGCGTCGTTCACATCGGGCTTGTAAACGTAGCCGTCCGGGAAGCGCTCGATGCGCGTGAGGCCGGTGTGCCCGATGGCCACCACGACGTAGCCGTGGCTCGCCAGGTATTCCGTCTGGGCGGTGCCGCTGAAAGGCGGGTGACCACCGCCGGGGTTGTAGAGGAGCACCGGGAATGGCACCGGATTCGCGGCGAGCGGTGCGTTGAGCACGGACGTCGTGCGCACGGCCGCCGCGTCGTCCATCCAGCTTGCATCCTCGTCGTGCGGATAGAGATCCCGGTGCAGCGCATACGCGGCGCGCGGCGGATCTCCCTTGAAGGCTGCGGGATACCAGATCTGCACCATGAGGTGCCGCTTGTCGGCCGGGTCCGATGTGGTGTTCTCGTCGCGCGCCGAATCGATCCAGAGCTCCTCGAAAGTACCGGTCTGAAAGGGTCCACGCGGCGTGCCGGCGAAGACGTGGACGGGTATCCGGAGTGGCTCGGCGGCAGGCTCTGCGGCCTTCGCGGCTGCAACCGATACCATGGCCATCACTGCGCCAATCATCAACCCTGGCAAACGGCCCCGCACGGCCGGCAGCACTCCGCTCACTGAACGCATGTCTACCCCTCGCTGGACGGAACTCTCGAGTCAGAATCGCGCCGTCGCTCCGAGCACGAAGTAACGACCCAGCGAATCATACAACCCGCCGTTGCCGCCCAGGTAGGTATACGGGTTCATCGGTGGCTCGACGTCCAGGAGGTTGTTGATGGTGAGCCTCACGTTCCAGCTCTTTCCCAGGTCGTAACTGAGGGCGAGGTCGTTGTACACGCGCGCCCCGACCCGGGGACGATCGTACGTCTCGAGGCTCGACGACACGTCGATGCGCGCCTTGCCGATGAGCCGCGTGTCCAGGTCGACGCGCAGCCCCGCATTCGCGTAGCCGAGCGAGAGCGTGCCGCGCCACGAAGGATCATAGTAGGCACCCTTGTCCCGGATGAGGCTGGCCGGATCGCCGCTGTCGATCATCTGCTCGAGCGACCTGAGGTACGTCGCGTTCAGCGCTACGCTGAGCCGGCCAGCAAACGGGAGGCGCACCTGCTCCGGCGAGAAGCCGTATGCCAGCTGAAAATCGACGCCGTCGGTGGTGAGGCTGCCCACGTTCACGATGCTGTAGTCCACCAGCGAGATGGAATGGTCCGCCGCACGCGTTATACGCGGGCAGAACACGTTCTCGATGGTGGCCGAGTCCACGCATTTGTCCACGATCTGCGTGACGTCGAGCGCCTGCACCGCACCGTCGATCTCGATCTTCCAGTAGTCCACGGCCATCGACAGGCTGGGGATGGATTGCGGCGTGACGACCAGCCCGGCCGTCCACGCCTTCGAGGTCTCGGGGTCGAGCTCGGGATTGCCGCCGCCCACCGTGTCGAACGTATAGAACAGGCCGGCTCCGTCCTTGCCTTCCCAGCCTTCGGGGATGCCGAGCGCGGCGCAGTTGGCGGCGCGGTTCGCGCCGCTCGAGATCTGGGAGATCTCGCAGGGATCGTAGATGGAGATCTGCGAGATCTGCCGCGGCGCGAACAGCTCGTAGAGATTCGGGGCGCGCACGCTCTTCGAGCGCGTTGCGCGCACCTTCAGGCTCTGCACCGGTGCCCAGGACCCACCCAGCTTCCAGGCGGTCGTGTCGCCGATCGAATCATAGTTGGACAGCCGCACCGCGCCCTCGAGCTGCAGGCTCTTCGCGAAAGCCCGGTCGCGCAGCAGCGGCGCGACCACTTCGACGAAGGCCTCCGAGACCGAGTCTTCGCCGCGCAGGGAGGTGCCGGCGGAGCGGTCCGTCAGAAGGCCGAGCTCCGAGAGCGGATCGTCCGTGTAAGTGCGGGTGTCTTCGCGATACTCCACGCCGAATGCGGTGGCCAGCGGGCCGGCAGGCAGATCGAGCAACGTTCCCGTGAGCTGGGCGCCTGCGAGCGTTTGCGTATTGTCCACGGCAAGCGTCGCATTGACGCGGAAGTATGCGAGCGCATCGGCGGTCGCCACGTTCTGCCCGAGAATGTCGAGCGGCTTGCAGCCGGCGGCCCGGGCCGCCTCGCTGCGGCATACCGGATCGCCCGTCAGTGGATCGGCGATCACGTCGATCGCCTCGAAATAGCGGGACGTGATGCGCTGGTTGTTCTCCCGCGCGCGCAGCTCGTAGCGGCCGTATTGCGCGAACGCCTGCCACTTCCAGTCCCGGCCGAAGGATCCCTGCAGGCCTGCGAGGATGGAGTACATGTCACGCGAATTGTCGTTGTCGCGGATTCCCTGGTCCGTGGACGCGCGCTGCACGTCGATCTCGGTGAGCCCGTTGGCGTCCATGAGCGCGCCGAGATCCGTCGGGATGTAATAGTTGTCCCGCGAGAGCAGCGTGCCGCCGAAATCGTAATTCGGCGCGCCACCGCTGTACGCCGTGCCGTGCGCGAACTCGGATTCCACCATCAGGCTCACCCGGTCGGTGAGCTTGAAATCGAGGTTGCCGCGCACCGAGGTCGTTTCCGCGCGCATGCGCTGCACCCAGAAGCGGGTGAAGTCCCAGCCGTCCCCGTTCGTCGGCAGCCCGGTCGCCGGATCCACGCTCAACGGCCGAAGGTTCGGATCCACGGTGTAGTCGACGCCGCCGATGTTGAACACACCGCCCGGATGCAGGAAGGCGAGCCCGTAGTGATCGACCGTGATGAAGTCCGGCCGGCCGTCCTGCGGCCCCGTGTTCTCGGGATTCGGGATGAAGCTGAGCCAGCTGTCCGTGAAGGAGCGCTCGTTCGAGTACAGTGGTTCCTCCCGCACGTGACTCGCCGCGAACGTGAAGGAGCCGCGGTCTTCCGCGAAGAGACTGCCCGCGAGCAACGTGGCGGACAGCGATTCCGCGCCGCCGTGCTGTGAGGTGCCCGCCTGGGCGGAGAGCTCGAGCCCGGAGAAATCCTTCTTCAGGATGATGTTGATGACGCCACTCACCGCATCGGCGCCATACACCGCCGATGCGCCACCCGTGATCAGCTCCACTCTCTCGACCATGCCGGTCGGAATGGTCGTCAGGTCTACCGCGGCGGAATCCGAAGCACCCGCCACGCGTCGGCGTCCGTTGATGAGCACCAGGGTGCGTGCCGTGCCGAGACCACGCAGGTTGACGAACGCCGCACCCGCGTTCGGGCTGAACTGTCCCGTGCTCAGGCTCAAGCCGAGACCCACCGACGGCAGCTGCGTGAGCAGGTCCGCGAGGTTCGTGAAGCCGGATTTCTGGATCTGCTCGCTGCCGATCACGGTGACCGGCGTAGGCATCTCGAACGCCGAGCGCGCGAGGCGCGAGCCCGTCACCACCACTTCGTCGAGTGCAGGCACCGTTCCCGCTGCGGGCTCGTCATCGCGCTCTCCAGATGCGGTCGCAGCCGTCGCTACTGGCGCTGCTTCGCTCGCAGCACCGGCCGAATCGGTTCCAGCCTGTGCGAGGCGCAACGTAACCTGGCCCGAATCGCCGGACACGCGCGCATCACCCGAGCTGAGTGCCTTCGCGCCGGCCGAACCCGTGCCGAGGACGATGGTGTGCTCGTTCACCATCTCCTGCCTGAGCCCGGTGCCTTCCACGAGCTTGCGAATGGCCTCTTCCGCAGTCATCTCCGCGCGCAGCGCGGGCGCCTGCATGCCGGCTACGAGCCGCATGTCGAAGAGCACGTTGACGCTCGTCTGGCTGGCCACCGCCTTGAGGGACTCCGCGAGCGGCTGCGCCGGCAGATCGAAGCGCATCGCCGCCTGCGCGAGCGCCGTGGCGGCGGCCGCGCCGAGCAAAACCGCCGCTATCGTCGATGAGACCGTGGACCGAAGCGTGCTGCGCATGCCAAACCCCGACGTCGTTGTGGTTGAAGACGCTTGCTCGTCGGAGAGTTAGACAAGCGGCGCAGCGCAAAACCTCAGTCGAGTTTCACGGAACGTGCCCGCTCACCGCAGCGGGACGCCCTCGAGACGGATCTCCTGCGGCGTTTCGCTCACCTGCAGCCCGTAAGCGCGCGCCACGGCGGCCGCGAAGCTCGACGAGTCACCGGCCCTGAACACGCCCGTGATGGGCAATTTCGCCGCGTCGGTGTTGCGGACCACGAGCTTGCGCTCGCTGTAGCGATTCATCTCCTCTACCGCCACGCGCAGCTCCGTGGTCTCGAAATCGACCAGGCCGCGCCGCCAGGCCGTCGCCTTCTCGATGGACGGCCGGTCGACTTGCGGCGTGCCGTGCCCCGTGAGCGTCAATCGCTGCCCGGGACTCAGGTAGGCCGGCACCGCCGTCCCAGGCTCCGAGACGGCGACCTTGCCTTCCACCAGCGTGACGGTGAGCCGATCGGGATCATCCCTGACGACGAAGGCCGTACCGATCGCCCTCACCTGCCGCCCGCCGGCCTCCACGACGAACGGCCTTCCCGCCTGCCTGGCCACATCGAACAGCGCCTCGCCCGATTCAAGCCTCACACGTCTCGCGGCCTGTTCGTACTGAACCACGATTCGCGTCGATGTGTTGAGGAACACGCGCGTTCCATCCTGCAAGGTCAGCAGGCGCTGCTCGCCGACGGTGGTGCCCACGCCGTTGCTGCGTTGCAGGTAGATGAATCCCGCCACCGCGAGCACGGCAGCCGCCGCAACGGCCAGCGCCGAGCGCACGAACCCCTGGCGGTATCCCATGCGCTCCCAGCGGCTGACCTTCGGAAACGGCCCGGCGGGAATCCGCCCCGTCACCTCCCAGGCGGCCGTCATGGCTTCGAACGCCGAAGCATGTGCGGCATCCGCATCCAGCCAGCGCCGCAGGCCCTTGTCCGTCTGCAGGCTGCGGTTGGGGCCATGCAGGCGCGCGATCCACGCGGCGGCTTCCGCGAACACCTCGGCGGAAGGCTCGGTAGGCCGCCGTGAGTGTCCGTTCTGCAGGCTCATCGCTTCCTCAATTCCTGGTGCATCGCGGGGCCCAGCACGGCCATGGCGCTCGCGACGTGCTTCTCGATCGCGCTGACGCTGATGTCGAAGTGATCCGCGATCTGCAAGTAGCTCATGCCGTGCACGCGGTGCATGTAGAACACTTCGCGCGTCCGGCGGCCGAGCCCCTTCAGCAACGTGTCCATGCTCCGTAGACATTCCTCGGCGGCGAAAACCTCATCCGGGCTGGAGGCAAGGTCGACCAGCTCGAGGTCTTCCACCCGGTCCTGCACGAACAGGTGACTGCGGTCGAGCTTGCGGGCGTTGGCGGCAAGATTGAGCGCGGTGCGCACCAGGAAGGCTTCGGTGCAGCGCACCTCGTGGCCCTCCTCACAATAAGCCTGAAGCCTCACGAAGGCCTCCTGCACCAGGTCCTCGGCGTCCTCCCGACGCTGCCCGCGGCGGCGCAACAGGCTCTGCAGACGCCGTATGGATGCCATGAGCGGGCTCATGGGCCGGACAATGGCACGGGCTTTCCAGCGTGGCTAGTCGTGCGGGGCGAATTCCGCCCGGACGCGAAGCCGGCTGAGGTTTCGAGGGTGCCGGGTTGTCTAACCGATCGGCCGGCCAGTGCGACGTCCACCGGGCCTGCGCGAACCTCGTGGGAAGATCGTCAAAGAGCGTACGATTCAGCCACGATTGTCCGCGCGCGGACGATCGTTGCTGGATTGTCCGCGTGCTGACGAATCGCGCGTGGCCCACGTGCACAACGCCGCCCTTCCGGGCTATGGAACGACTTGCGCACCCTCGATGGCTGCCGTGGGCC
>JBGAIL010000171.1:0-9810 GCA_044225565.1 Steroidobacteraceae bacterium
AGCGGCACATGAGTCGTCGACTCCCGCAGTGACCTTGTCCGCGAAACAGCTGGCCGCCTACGCCGGCACGTATTACAGCGACGAGTTGGACGTCTACTACGAAGTTTCCGCCAGGGATGGACTGTGGGTCCGCATCGCGCGGACCTCTCCTGTCCGCTGGACGGCCGTGCGCCGAGACGAGTTCACCTCGGAGGAAATCCAGATGAAGTTCGCGCGCGACGGGAGCGGAAAGGTCGCCGGATTCTCGCTGAGTAGCGGTGGCATCCAGGGCATCCGGTTCGAGCGCGTGAAACAGCGTTGACCGAAGGGGTGGGCAGCAGGGGCCAGCGCGATCGGCTTCGACGCGATCGTCTTCATCCGCCCGCGCGCCTCGCCTTACGGGTATTGACTCCGCCGGTCTCCAGCGACGCGAGCAGCGCGAGCAGATCCTCGTTGCCGCGGTCCGCACGATACACGGCAGCGTGGGGATAGACGCTTTCCTCCGACTCGACGGGGATCAGCTTCAGTCGCGGATTGTGCCGCCGCACGGAGTATTCCGTCGCAAGGCCGATGCCCATGCCGCGCTCCGCGAGCAGCTCGCCGATCACGGTGCTGGTGGTGCGGCACACGATGTTCGGCGTGACCCCGTGCATGACGAACATCTTCTCGCACTGGCGGGCGAAGGCATTGGGTGGCTTGTCGGGGCAGGAGATGAGCGGAAGGCCTTCGAGCATGGCCGGCCGCACGCGGCTCAGGCGCGCGAGCGGATGCTTGCGGGGCACCAGCACGCAGATCCTCGAAGGCGGCAGCGGCCGGATCACCAGCCCGGCGGCATCGCCGACGAGGGGCAGGTTCAGCAGCGCGGCATCCACGATGCCGTGCGCCACTTGCAGCTCCAGGGAGGGGGAGAGCGCCACGGTGGTATCGATTCCGATACCCAGTGCATCTGCGCTCGCCAGCAGCCGGTCGAGGTGCGGCCCGTACACGAAGTCGTCCGCCATGCCGATGGTGAACGTCCGCATGCGGCTGCCGTGCAGGCCGCGGATCGTGGAGCAGGCACGGTCCAGCCCGGCGAGCAGCATGCGCGCCTCCATGTGGAAAGCCTCGCCGGCCGGAGTGAGCGCGAAACGGCGGCGCGAGCGGCTCAGCAGCGGCACGCCCAGCGTGCGCTCCAGCGCCTGGATCTGCTTGGTGATCGGCGGCTGAGATACGGAAAGCCGTTCCGCCGCGCGCCGGAAGCTGCGGTGGTCTGCCACCGCCACGAAATACCGCAACTGCCGAACGCTCAGCTGGCGTGCCGGGGAGTCCGCCAGCATTGATTCCTTTTTCATATCGAAATCCCTCTGAAAAAGCATTTGCGGCACATTCTCGCAGGACGGAGAGTGGCCGCAAGGGGGCGTTCTTCGTCATGAGAGCTGCTGGGCCATTGCTGCTGGCCGCGCTGTCCGCATCCGGTGCCGCCGGCGCGGCTCAGCCGCTCGTGCGCGACGGCGCGCTCGCCGGGGTATCGCTGCCTGCCGAGACGGCTTCCGAGGTCGATCTGCGCCGCAGCGTCTCCGTGCCCATGCGCGATGGCGTGCGGCTTTCGACGGACATCTATCGTCCGAAGGGCGTGAGCGGACCCCTGCCCACCATCCTCATCCGCACGCCTTACGACAAGAACAAGCACAGAACTTCGGAGACCGTGCGCGCTTTCGTTCGCCACGGTTTTGCCGTGGTCGTGCAGGACCATCGCGGGCGATTCGAGTCCGAAGGCGAGTTCTTCCCGTATCCGCGCACCGACGGACAGGACGGCTACGACACCGTCGAATGGCTTTCGCACCAGAGCTGGTCTACGGGCAAGATCGGCACGTTCGGCTGCTCCTACCTCGGCGAGACGCAGCACATGATGGCCCGGGAGCGGCATCCCAACCACGTCGCCGCCATCGCGCAGGCGGGGTCGAGCTACGGTGGCGACGGCGTGCGCAATTTCGGCTTCCAGCGCTATGGGGCGATGGAACTGACTTCCGGAGCGTCGTGGATCTTCGCCGCCGGCAGCGCCATCCACTATGGCCCGCCGCAGGGTGTGGATCGCGAAGCGTGGTTCTCCTCGGCTTTCGCGCGCCGCTATGCGACGGGCCCCACCGTGCCGCGCGAGGATCTGCGCCTCGCCATGTTCGAGCGGCTGCCGGTGGCGAACCTGCTGGATTCCATCGAGGCGCCGCCGACCGAGTGGCGCAACTGGCTGTCGAAGCCGCCCGCGGATCCATACTGGTCGCGGCAAGGGACCGTGACGGGGGCCGATCGCTTCAACGTGCCGACGCTGCACATGAACGGCTGGTACGACGGCACGCCGACCTCGACGCTCGAGCTCTTCAGGCTGTTCCGCGAGAACGCGGAGTCGAAGCTCGCCGCCGACAACCAGTTCCTCATCATGTATCCCGGCACGCACTGCGTCTTCGAGTATGGCGAGGATGCCCGCATCGGCGACCGACCCGTCGGGAGTCCCGCGCTCGCCCCGCTTCCCATCTACGTCGCGTGGTTCGACTACTGGCTGAAAGGCGAGCGGAACGGCATCACGCGCAAACTGCCGCACGTGCTCTCGTATGCGCTGGGCTCGAACGAATGGCGCAGCTATGAAACCTGGCCGCCGAAGGGATCGGCGGATGTGAAGTGGTATCTCGGCAGCGGCCCCGGCACCAGCGACGGCGGCAACGGCGTGCCGCGCGGCAGCGATGCGCGCTCTCTGTTCGGAAGCGGTCGACTCAGCACGGCTGCGCCGAAAGGCGGCGGCTCGGACAGTTACGTGTACGACCCGGCCGCGCCGGTGGAAGCGCTCGGCGGCAGCATCTGCTGCACGGGACCGGACGTGAAGAGCGGTGCCGTGGACCAGCGCCGGATCGAGTCCCGCGCCGACGTGCTCGTCTTCACATCGAGCGAGATGAAGGCTCCGCTGGAAGTGGCGGGCCGCGTGCGGCTCGTGGTGCAGCTCTCCGCCGACGTTCCGGATACCGACCTCGTGGCCCGCCTCACGGACGTGTATCCCGACGGCACGTCTTACAACGTCACCGAAGGTATCCTGCGCCTGCGCTACCGGGATGGACTGGACCGCGAGGTGTTCATGCAACCCGGCGGCACCTACCGCGCCGAAGTGGATCTCGAGTCCACGCACAGCGTCTTCCTGCCCGGCCACCGCATGCGGTTGCACGTCACCAGCAGCAGCTTTCCGCGCTGGGACCGCAATCTCAACACCGGTGGCCGCAACTACGACGAGAGCACGGGCCGCGTGGCCACCGTGGCCGTTCGCTACGGCTCCGGCACTTACCTGGTGCTCCCCACACTGCGAGGTTCCCAGACTCCATGAGCCGAAACATCGTCATCACCGGCGGCGGGGACGGGCTCGGGCGCGTCATGCGCGAGCTGTTCCTGGCCAACGGCGATCGTGTCCATGTCTGCGACGTCACGCTCGATCCCCAGGTGAACGCGAAGCCCGCGAGCCTGCGTGGCACGGTGTGCGATGTCGGCGATCCCGCCGCCGTCGCGCGGCTCTTCGAAGAGGTGGCGGGCTGGATGCCGCGCGTCGACGTGCTCATCAACAACGTCGGCATCGCGGGGCCCCGTGCGCCGCTCGAAGCGACGAGCGAGGAGGACTGGCTGCAGATCATGCAGGTGAACGTGCTCGGCGCGGTACGCTGCATGCGCTACGTGCTTCCGGCGATGAAAGAGGCCCGCAGCGGCGTGGTGCTGAACATTTCGACTTCGTCGGTGTGCACGCGCCCGCTGAACCGCTCGCCTTATACCGTGAGCAAGACTGCAATCGAAGGGTTGACGACCAGCCTCGCGCGGGAGCTCGGGCCTCACGGCATCCGCTGCAACGCGGTTCGCCCCGGTGCGATGGATAACGCGCGCATGCAACGCGTGCTGCAGCGTGTGGCCCGCGATACCGGCAAGACCGTTGAAGAGGTGCTGAAGAGCGAGCTGGAGTTCGTCTCGATGCGCACGATGGTTTCGATGGAAGAGGTGGCCCGCATGGCCCTGTTCCTGTGTTCAGACGCAGCCGCTCACGTCACCGGCCAGGTGGTCGCGGTCGACGGCGGCTCGGAATGGGAGAGTTGAAGTGAAGCTGAAGCGAAAAGTGATTTTGACGTGCGCGGTGACGGGCGAGAACCATTACAACCCGAAGCATCCGAAGTTTCCGATCACGCCGGAGCAGATTGCGGCGGCGGCGATCGAGGCGCAGGAGGCGGGAGCGAGCGCGGTGCACCTGCACGTGCGCCATCCGCAAACGGGGGTGGGCTCGCGCGATCCGGCGCTGTTCAAGCAGATGGCCGATCATGCGCGGGCCAAGGGTCTGCGCGCCATCATGAACATCACCTGCGGTGGCGGTGGCAAGTACGTGCCGGATGCGGAGAACGACAGCATTGCCGGTCCGGGTACGGATGTGGGCACGGTGGAGAATCGCACGCAGCACATCCGGGAGAACCGTCCGGACGTGTGCTCGCTCGATGTGACCACGCAGAACCAGATGGATGGCGATGAGGAGTACATCTATCTGCACAGCCAGAGCACCCTGCGGCGCATGGCGAAGACCTTCCTGGAGCTGGGGGTGAAGCCCGAGATCGAGGTGTTCGCGCCGGGCGACGTGCTGTTCGCGAACCAGATGGTCTCGGAAGGGCTGTTTGCGCCGCCGCCGTTCTATCAGATGGTGCTGGGGGCGAAGTGGGGTCTGCCGTCGGACGTGGAGACCATCCTGTACATGAAGCGGCTGCTGCCGCCGGACGCCATGTGGTCCGCCTTCGGCATCGGTCCGATGCAGATGCCGATGGTGGCGCAGTCGGTGGTGCTGGGCGGGCATGCCCGCGTGGGTCTCGAGGACAATCTGTATCTGGAGCGAGGGGTGTTTGCGACCAACGGGCAGCTGGTGGAGCGGGCGGTGCGCATCATCCGTGACGTCGGCGCCGAAGTGGCGACGCCGGACGAAGCGCGCGAGATGCTCGGGCTGAAGCGCTAGAACGCCTCGACATGGCCGCGGGGGAGGGCGGAAGCGATCGCTCGGCGGTACTGCCGGCTGGCGTGAGTGCGCCAGGCGGCGCGCCGGTGTCGGTCGGAACCGCAGCGCCGCGGCCGTGCAGCGAGCCGGCGCTGCGCAAGACCATCGGCCGCTTCCAGTTCTTCGCGCTCGGCTTCGGCACCATCATCGGCTCGGCCTGGGTCGTGGTGCTCGGGGATTGGCTGCGCGCCGCCGCGCCGGGCGGCGCGATCCTCGGCTTCCTCGCCGGCGGCGTGATGATGGGCCTCATGGCCGCGGTGTACGCGGAGCTCTGCGTCCGTCTGCCGGAGGCGGGCGGCGAGTTCGTGTTCGCGCACCGGCTGTTCGGTCCGCGCGTAGGCTTCATCGTCGGCTGGTTCATCGCGCTCGACCTCATCGCCACGGCGGCCTTCGAGGCCATCGCGCTGCCTTGGCTGCTGCAGTCGTTGTTCCCGGCCTTGCGCGGGCCGGTGCTTTACGAGCTGCTCGGCGCGCAGGTCACGCTGGATGCGGTCGTCATCGGCGTGGCGGGCGTCGTGCTCATCACGTATCTCAACTATCGCGACGTGCGGCTTGCCGTGCGATTCCAGAGCGTGATCACGTACGGCTTCCTCATCGTCGCCGTGCTGGTGCTGGCGGCGGGCGCCGTTTCGGGAAGCGTGGAGAATCTCGAGCCGTTGTTCGAGGCGCCCGGGGACCGGTCGTGGTGGCTCGGCGCGCTGTGGATCTTCGCCAACGCCGCGTTCTTCCTGAGCGGCTTCCAGGCCATCCCGCAGGCGATCGAGGAGCGCGCCGAAGGGATTTCGGCGCGGACCATCGGGCAGGTGATGGTGGGCTGTGTCGCTGCGGCGGCGCTGTTCTACTGCCTGGTGGTGCTGTGCTCTTCCCTCGCGTCACCCTGGCAGAAGCTCGCCGGCGTGCCGTTCGCCACCTCCGTCGCGGTCGAAGGCGTGCTGCCGGGTGGCTTGCTGGCGAAAGTGGTTCTGCTCGCTGCCGCCTTCTCCCTGCTGAAGACGTGGAACGCCATGACGCTGATGGGAGCGCGGATCCTCATGGCTCAGGCACGGCAATCGATGCTGCCTGCGTGGCTCGCAAGCATCCACCCCGCTCATGCCACTCCGGGCAAGGCCGTGCTGTTCGTCGGCGCATGCACCATCGCCGGGCTGTTCCTCGGCCGCGGCGCCGTGCTGCCTCTGGTGAACATGGCAGCGATCTGTCTCGCGCTCACGTTCGTTCTCGGATGCGCGGCGCTCCTGAAGCTGCGGCGTCGCGACCCGGGAGTCGATGCCGGCTTCCGCCTGCCGGGCGGTCCCTGGCCCGTGCTCATCGCCATGGTGGGCGTCGGCGGCATGTCGGCCATCGCGCTCATCGAGCCGTGGACGCGTGCCGGCCACACTGTGCCGCTGGAGTGGATACTGATGCTGGGCTGGGCGGTGCTCGGGCTGCTCTTCCGGATGAGCTTCCGTGCAGCCGGCAAGTAAGGATCGCGACGGGTAGGGTCCGCGGGTCTCGAGTCAGCACTCCGACGGTGCATCAGTGCCGCCGGGCGCACCAGCGACGTTCAGCGCTCGCACATCCCCGCTGCAGCAGAACGACGTAACACCCTGAATCGGCGGAATTTGATTTTGCTGGCACGGCTCGTGCTCTGGAGTGCGCCCATTCGCCTCCGGGGAGTCGTGAATGAAATTCATCACCGCCATCATCAAGCCCTTCAAGCTGGACGACGTCCGCAGGGCCGTCGGGGACATCGGCGTGCAGGGCGTCACCGTCACCGAAGTCAAAGGCTTCGGCCGCCAGCGCGGCCATACCGAGATCTACCGCGGCGCGGAGTACGCGGTGGAATTCGTGCCCAAGGCCAAAGTGGAGATCGCCGTGCCGGACTCGCTCGTCGAGCAGGTGGTCGAGGCGATCATCCAGGCGGCGCGCACCGGCAAGGTGGGCGACGGGAAGATCTTCGTCGTGGACCTCGAGCAGGTGGTGCGCATCCGCACCGGCGAGCACGACGAGAGCGCCATCTGAGTGCCGCGCGACTACTCAATCATCGGGGAAGGTATTCGATGAACGACAAGCTGATCCGCTGGCTGTCCCTCGCATTGCCGCTGCTCGCGGCGGCGCCCGCCTGGGCCGACGATCCCGTGCCCGACAAGGGCGACACCGCGTGGATGATGACTTCCGTCGCGCTGGTGCTGCTGATGTCCGTGCCGGCGCTCGCGCTCTTCTACGGCGGTCTGGTGCGCGGCAAGAACATGCTTTCGGTGCTCATGCAGGTGTTCGTGGGCTTCTCGCTGTTGAGCGTGCTCTGGTGCGTGTACGGCTATTCGCTGGCGTTCACCACCGGCAACGAGTTCATCGGCGGCTTCGACCGCGCCTTCCTGAACGGCGTGTACGACGCGGCCACCGGCAAGTTCTCGCTCACCGCCACCTTCAGCAAGGGCACGCCGATGTACGAGCTGGTGTTCGTCGCCTTCCAGGCCACGTTCGCTTCCATCACGGGCTGCCTGATCCTCGGCTCCATCGTCGAGCGCGCGAAGTTCCCGGCGGTGCTCGTGTTCCTGGTGCTGTGGTTCACCTTCGCCTACTGCCCCATCGCGCACATGGTGTGGTTCTGGGCGGGCCCGGACGCCTACACCTCGCCGGACGTGGTGAACGCCACCAACGCCACCGCGGGCCTGCTCTGGCAGTGGGGCGCTCTCGACTTCGCGGGGGGCACCGTGGTGCACATCAATGCCGGCGTGGCCGGGCTGGTGGGCGCTTTCATGTTCGGCAAGCGCGTCGGGCTCGGAAAGGAATCCATGGCGCCGGGCAACCTCACCATGACCATGATCGGCGCCTCGCTGCTGTGGTTCGGCTGGTTCGGATTCAATGCGGGCTCGGCCCTCGAGGCCAACGGCGCCGCGGCGCTCGCCTTCATGAACACCTACCTCGCCACCGCATGCGCGGTGCTGTCGTGGATGTTCGCGGAGTGGATCCTCAAGGGAAAGCCTTCGATGCTCGGCGCTGCCTCGGGCGCGGTGGCGGGCCTCGTCGCCATCACGCCAGCCGCCGGCAACGTCGGCATCCCGGGCGCGTTCGCCATCGGCCTTGCGGCTGGCGTGGTGTGCTTCTGGGGCGTCACGGGTCTGAAGAAGATGATCAAGGCCGACGACTCGCTGGACGTCTTCGGCGTGCACGCAGTGGGCGGCATCCTCGGTGCGTTGCTCACGGGCATCTTCAACTCGCCGGACCTCGGCGGCCCGGGCCTCGTGACGGACTGGGTCACGGGCGCCACCGGCTATCCCGGCATCGGCGCGCAACTGTGGACGCAGGCGAAGGCCGTGGGGCTGGTGGTCGTCTGGACGAGCGTGGTCTCCGTAATCGCCTTCACCATCGTGAAACTCACGATCGGACTGAGAGTGAGCGAAGACGAGGAGCGCGAGGGCCTCGACATCACCACGCATGGCGAGCGGGCCTGGGAGGGCTGAGGCGGCGGGAATACCGGGGTCATCCGGATGGCACGGATGACCCCGCTCCCGCGGGATTCACCGTGCTAGGACAGGTTCGCCGCGGCGAACTCCCAGTTGAGCAGCTTGTCGAGCACTGCACCGACGTGATCCGCCCGGCGGTTCTGGTAGTCCAGGTAGTACGCGTGCTCCCACACGTCGATCGTCAGCAGTGGCTTCGCTCCCTGGGTGAGCGGGTTCTCGGCGTTGCCCGTTCTCGTCACCTCGAGGCGCTCGCCGCGCACGACGAGCCAGACCCAGCCCGAGCCGAACTGGCTGGTGGCGGCGCTCAGGAGCTCCTTCTTGAGATTCGCGACGTTGCCGAAGGTGGAGTCGATGCGCTCGCGCAGCGCCTGCGGCGGGGCGCCGCCGCCGTCCGGCCGCAGGCTTCGCCAGTAGAACGTGTGGTTCCACACCTGGGCGGCGTTGTTGAAGATCGACGCCTCGCCCGGCCGGCCGGCGGTCTTCCTGATGATCTCCTCGAGCGGCAGGGTGGCGAAGGGTGAGCCTTTCACCAGCTGGTTGAGCGTGTTCACGTATCCCTGATGATGCTTGCCGTAGTGAAAGCCGATGGTCGCCGGGGAGATCACCGGCGCGAGGGCGTCTGCCGCGTAGGGCAGTGCAGGCAGGACGTGCGTGGGGGAATCGTTCGGGTTCGTACTCATCTGGGGATACCTTTCAGGGGGCGCCCTTCGGGGCGCTGGCGTTTCATCGCTGGAAATCCCTGCCGGCGAGCATGGCAGGCACTATCGAGGCGCGCACGGTGAAGTCTCCGAATCCTTCATCCGGGCGCCGCTCCGCGGCATAGCGCGCGAAGAGCGGCTCGAGTGCCTCGAGAATCTGCGGCTCGGTGATGTTCTCGCGATAAAGCGCGTTGAGCCGGTCGCCGCTGGCGCTCGCGCCCAGATAGAGGTTGTAGCGTCCGGGCGCCTTGCCCACCAGCGCGATCTCTGCGAGATAGGGCCGCGAGCAGCCGTTCGGGCAGCCGCTCATGCGGATGGAGATGGGCGCGTCCCGCAAGCCGGCAGCGGTGACGAGGCCGTCCAGCTCGTCCAGCAGCCGCGGCAGATACCGTTCCGATTCCGCCATGGCGAGAGCGCACGTGGGAAATGCCACGCACGCGATCGAGTTCTGCCTCAGCGCGGAGCATCCGGCGTCGTTTTCGATTCCGTGCTCGCGCAGCAGCGCCTCGATTCCGGGACGCTCCTCGGAGCGCACGCCGGCGATGATCACGTTCTGGTTGGTGGTCAGGGCGAAGATGCCGCGATGCACGGCCGCGACCGCCCGCAGGCCGGACATCAATGCGCGTTCCGGCGTGTCGACGACACGGCCGTTCTCGACGAA
>JBGAIL010000172.1:0-9702 GCA_044225565.1 Steroidobacteraceae bacterium
CGGCTGCGGCTCGCGACGCAGGTGCGCTCGAATCTTTTCGGTGTGGTGTACGTGCTCGACGAGCCCTCCGCCGGCCTGCATCCCGCGGATACCGAAGCGCTGCTCGCCGCGCTCGATCAGCTCAAGGCGGCCGGCAACTCGCTGTTCGTCGTCGAGCACGAGCTCGACGTCATCCGCCACGCGGACTGGATCGTCGACGTCGGCCCTGCGGCCGGCGAGCACGGCGGCCAGGTGCTCTATAGCGGGCCTCCCGAAGGGCTGCGAAACATCGGGCTTTCACGGACACGTCAGTATCTGTTCCCGCAGTCTACGGCCGGCAGCGCACAGCGAGGCGAGCTTCGGACTACGCGTGCCACGCGGCGCACGCCGAGAAAGCCATCCGGCTGGCTGCGCCTGGAAGATGTCACCCGCAATAACCTCCACGGCATCGATGTCGAATTTCCGCTCGGCGTGATGACGGCCGTGAGCGGCATTTCGGGCTCGGGGAAGTCGAGCCTGGTGACACAGACGCTCGTCGAGCTCGTGAGCGCCCATCTCGGCCACGAGACCGGAGAGGCAAGCGAAGACCCGAGCATGCCCGGCCTCGAGGCGCGGGCAATCAGCGGCGGGCGCATCGCGACGGGAGCCGAGCGTCTCAGCCGCCTGATTCTCGTCGATCAAAAGCCGATCGGCCGCACGCCGCGCTCGAACCTGGCAACCTACACCGGCCTCTTCGATTCCGTGCGCAAGCTGTTCGCCGGAACGCGCATGGCCCGCACACGCCGCTATGACGCCGGCCGCTTCTCCTTCAACGTCGCCAAGGGGCGCTGCGCCAACTGCGAAGGCGAAGGATTCGTGATGGTGGAGCTGCTCTTCCTGCCGAGCGTCTACGCACCCTGCCCCGTCTGCCGCGGCTCGCGCTTCAACGAGAAGACGCTCGAGGTCACCTATCACGACCGCAACATCGCGGAGGTGCTCGCCATGACGGTGGATGCGGCGTGGGAATTCTTCGCCGACGAGCCCGTCCTGCGCCGCTCGCTGGACGTGATCAGGCAAGTGGGTCTCGGCTATTTGCGGCTGGGCCAGCCGGCTACGGAGCTTTCCGGCGGCGAGGCGCAACGCATCAAGCTCGCAGCGGAGCTGCAGCGCGCTCAGCGCGGCGGCACGCTCTACGTGCTGGACGAGCCGACCACCGGCCTTCATCCGGCGGACGTCGAGCGGCTCATGAAACAGCTCGAGGATCTCGTGGAAGCCGGCAATACCGTGATCGTGGTGGAGCACGACATGCATGTGATCGCAGGCAGCGACTGGGTGATCGACGTGGGGCCGGGAGCCGGCACGGCCGGCGGCCGCATCGTGGCGGCAGGAGAGCCTGCGCGAGTCGCGGAATCGCCGGAGAGCCGGACCGCGCCCTATCTGGCCCGCGGCCTGGGCTGAGCAGCCTTGCCGATCAGGCGAACGGATTCCTGAGCACGATCGTCTCGTCCCGATCCGGGCCGGTCGAGATCATGTCCATGGGGACGCCGACCAGCGCCTGCAGGCGCTCGAGATACCGGCGTGCGTTCGCCGGCAGGTCGTCGTAGCGGGTGATGCCGACGGTGGACTCCTTCCAGCCGGGCAGCTCCTCGTATACGGGCTCCACTTCGGCGTAGCTGTCCACGATGAGCGGCGGCTCCGCCGCCGTCTTCTCGCCGATGCGGTAACCCACGCAGATGCGGATGGTGTCGAGCCCGTCGAGCACGTCGAGCTTGGTGATGCAGAGTCCGGTGACGCTCGAATTCACGATGGAGCGGCGCAGTGCCACGGAATCGAACCATCCGCAGCGGCGCGCGCGGCCGGTCACCGAGCCGAACTCGTGGCCGACCTTCGAAAGATGCTGGCCGACATTGTCCTCGCCGGGCAGCTCGGTCGGGAACGGCCCCGCACCCACGCGCGTGGTATAGGCCTTCACGATGCCCAGCACCGCATCGAACGAGCGCGGCCCCAGGCCGGTTCCGGTTCCCGCGAAGCTCGCCGTGGTGTTCGACGAGGTCACGAATGGATACGTGCCGAGATCCACGTCGAGCAGTGCGCCCTGCGCGCCCTCGAACAGCACGTTGGCGCCCTCTTCGCGCAGCTGCTGCAACGCGCCGGTGACGTCGAGCACCAGCGGCTTGATCTGCTCGCCGAGCGCCAGCTGCTCATCCAGCGTCTTCTGGAAATCCACCGCCGGCTGCTTGAAATAGTGCTGCAGCACGAAATTGTGGAAATCGAGCACCTCCCCGAGCTTCGCGGCGAAACGCTCGCGCTGGAAGAGGTCCGCCACCCGCATGGCGCGCCGCGCCACCTTGTCTTCGTACGCCGGGCCGATGCCGCGACCCGTAGTGCCGATGGCGTTCGCGCCGCGAGCCGCCTCTCGCGCCTTGTCGAGGCTCACGTGCGAGGGCAGGATCAACGGGCAACTCGGCGAAAGCCGCAGGCGCTCGAACACCGGAACGCCGCTCGCGATGAGCCCCTGCGCCTCCTTCATGAGCGCCTCGAGCGACAGCACGACGCCGTTGCCGATGAAGCAGCGAACGTGCGCATGCAGGATGCCGGAAGGAATGAGCGAGAGGATGGTCTTGCGCCCGTCGATGACGAGCGTATGCCCGGCGTTGTGACCGCCCTGGAAACGAGCCACCGCCGAGGCGCGCTCGGTCAGCAGGTCGACGATCTTGCCCTTGCCCTCATCGCCCCACTGCGTGCCGATGACGACGACGAACTTCCCCACGGAATCCCCCTCAGCGCTTGCCGGAGTCCTTCAGGTATTTGAAGAACTCGCCTTCCGGGCTCACGACCAGCATGTCTCCCTCCTTGCCGATGGAGTTCTGGTAGGCCTGAAGACTGCGATAGAACGCATAGAACTCGGGGTTGCGCGTGTATGCGCGCGCATAGATCTGCGCGGCCTGCGAATCCGCCGCGCCGCGGACGCCGAGCGCCGCACTCTCCGCGTTCGCGATGATCTCCGTGCGCTCGCGCTCGGCCGTGGCACGGATGCGTACGCCAGCGCTCGAGCCTTCGGCGCGCGAGCGGCTCGCCTTCTGCGCGAAGTTCTGCTTCATGCTCTCGTAGACGCGCACGCTCACATCCTCGGGCAAATCGATGCGCTGTACCCGCACGTCGATGAGCTGAATGCCGAGGTCTTCGGCGTCCCGGCTCGCCTTGCCGAACATGTCGCCGGTGACGGCGGCACGCTCTGCGGTGACCACCTGCTGCAGCGTGCGCTGCGCCACCACGCTCTTGATGCCATCCTTGACGATTGCGGCGAGACGATCGCCGGCGATTTCTTCCCGCGCGGCCGTTGACTGGTAGTAGCGCGAAGGGTCCTTCACGCGCCACTTCATGTAGAAATCGACCACCAGGCCACGATTGTCGTTGGTGAGGAAGGTCTCGCCCTGATAGCTCTGGGAGAGGATGCGGCGGTCGAAGCGCGCCACCTCGTCCCACGGCAGCTTGAAATGCAGGCCCGGGCTGTAGTCCGAGCGGATGATGGCGCCGAACTCCGTACGGATGGCGATATGCGTCTCCGACACGGTGAACAGCGAGCGCGACACCACGACGAGCAGGGCGACCGCGATGGCGACCCAGAAGAAGGAGCGCGACGGCATCAGCGTTCCTCCCTGCTGCGGCCGTCGACCGTGACGGTCTCGGGCTCCGGCATCGGGCGCACTATCGCTTCCGACGTCACGCTCGGCACGGCCCCATGCTCAGTAAGCTTGTCGAGCGGCAGATAGAGGATGTTGCCGCCCGCGCCCGGCTTGGAATCGATGATGACCTTGCGGCTGCGCGCCAGCACGCCCTCCACCGTCTCGATATAAAGACGCTTGCGCGTGACTTCGGGCGCCGCCGCATAGGCGTCCGCCAACTGCGAGAAGCGCGAGGCCTCGCCCGAAGCGATGGCTACGGTCTTGGCACGATAGGCCTCCGCATCCTGCTGCAGCCGCGCCGCCGCGCCCTGTGCGACCGGGATGATGCCGTTGGCGTAGGCCTGCGCCTCCTTGATGAACCGCTCCTGGTCCGCGAGCGCCTTGTTGGCGTCGCGCTGCGAGGGAACCACGGCTTCGGGCACCTGCACGTCCGTGAGGTTCACGCTGGTCACGGTGATGCCGGCATTGTAGAAATCGAGGGTACGCTGGATCAGCTCCTTGCTGCGCTGGGTGACCTTCGGGCGGGTCGCGCCGACCAGCACGTCCTCGAGGTCGCTCTGCCCGACGATCTCGCGGATCGCGCTCTCGCTCACCTCGTTGAGCGTGGCGCCCGGATCGCGCACCCGGAACAGGGCCTTGATGGGATCGCTGAACCGGTACTGCACCACGAAGCGCAGGTCGACGAGATTGACGTCCGCGGTGAGCACGCGGGACTTGTAGTCGCTGCTGTTGACGTTCTGCACGTTCACCTTGGTGACGCGCTCGATGGGCCAGGGCAGATGCCAGCCCCAGCCTTCGTTCCTCACCGCCACGAGCTTGCCGAAGCGCTGGATGACCCCGCGCTCCGCGGACTTCACCTGGAAGAAGCCCGTGACCAGCCACAGGGCGACCAGCACGAGCCCCACCACCAGCGCGAAGGGAGCCCCTTCGGCGCCCGTGCCGGACCCACCACTCTCCCCGCCACTGCCGCGACCGCCGCTGAACAGCGCCTCGAGCTTGCGCTGCCAGGTCTTCACGCGCGCGTCGAGATCGGAGCCGCCTGAACGCCGGCCCCATGGATTCTTGCCGTCACCTGGTTGATTCCACGCCATGAGATTAACTAAGTTATCTGGACACCCGGCGAACGTGCAAGCCGCGTGAGCTCCGCATCCGGCAGCTCCACGTCGAGCTCGATTTCGGTACCGTCGATGACACGCTCGCCGCTCACCGCGCCCGACCCATATAGCCGCGAGCGCAATGCGCCCGCACTCAAAGGCATGCGCACGCGGGCACGCCGCGCCACGAGCGCGAGCCGCTCCGCGACGGCGCCGGCCAGCAGATCCAGCCCTTCGCGCTTTTCAGCGGAAATCCACGCCGCAACCACCTTGCCCTCCGCGTCCCGATCGATGCGTGGCGCGATATCCAGGCGATCCACCTTGTTGTAGACGAGGATCTGCGGAATGCGGTCCGCGCCGATCTCGGACAGCACGCTGTCCACCTGCATGATGTGGTCTTCGCGCCGCGGATCGCTGGCATCGACGACGTGAAGCAACAGGGTGGCCTCGCGCGCCTCGGTAAGCGTGGACTGGAAGGCTGCCACCAGCTCGTGCGGGAGCTCGCGGATGAAGCCGACCGTATCCGCCACCACCACCGGCGTTCCGCCCGGCAGGTTGATGCGACGGACCGTAGGATCCAGCGTGGCAAAAAGCTGGTCCGCCACATAGGCATCCGCGCCCGAGAGCGCGCGGAAAAGCGTGGACTTCCCCGCATTGGTGTAGCCGACGAGCGTGAGCGAAGGGACAGGGATCTCGGCGCGCTGCTGCCGGCCCGTCTCGCGCTGCTGCTTGATCTTCTCGAGCCGCTTGGTGAGCACGCGCACCCGCTGGTTGAGCAGGCGGCGGTCCGTCTCGAGCTGCGTCTCGCCGGGACCGCGCAGGCCGATGCCACCACCGCGCTGGCGCTCCAGGTGGGTCCAGCCGCGAACCAGGCGACTGGCGATGTGCTTGAGCTGAGCGAGCTCCACTTCGAGCTTGCCTTCGAAGCTGCGCGCACGCTGGGCGAAGATGTCGAGGATCAGCCCGTTGCGGTCCAGCACGCGCCGCTCGGTGAGCTTCTCCAGGTTGCGCTCCTGGCTCGGCGAGAGGGCATGGTCCACGAGGATGACGTCCGCGTTCTCGGCGCGGGCGACGGCGCCGACCTCGCCCGCCTTGCCGCTGCCCATGAAGTAACGGGGATCCGGCCGCTCGCGGCGGCCCGTGACCGTGGCTACCGGCTCCGCTCCAGCGGAGAGCGCCAGCTGGCGAAACTCCTGGAGATCTTCCGGATCGACCTGGGAGCCGAGCCCGAGGCGGACGAGTACGGCACGTTCCCCGCTCCTGGGACGCTCGAACAACTCAGCAACTCCGCCCGAGAGCGAAAGTCACGCCTTTCGCTCGCCGGGAAAAAGGGCCGTCAGGCCGCTTTTTCGAATGGATACGGTCATCATTACTCGACGACGGGCTCCGTCGGCGGAGACGATTCGTCGGAGTCTTCGGCGGACTGCATGCGCACGTTGCGCGCTGGAACCACCGTGGAGATGGCGTGCTTGTAGACCATCTGGCTGACACTGTTCTTCAGCAGCACGACGAACTGGTCGAAGGAATCGATCTGGCCCTGCAGCTTGATGCCATTGACCAGGTAGATGGACACCGGCACGCGCTCCTTGCGCAGGGCGTTCAGGAAAGGGTCTTGCAGCGATTGGCCTTTGGCCATCGGTTTCTCCTTGTTCTCGAAAGAATTCTAATTGTTGGCTCAGCAGCGACGCAGACGTCCGTGAGTGCGGTTCAGCAAGCTCCGTACCTCGCAAGCGGCGGGTCCGGCAACGGGGCGCATCTTATCATGCGGCGCCGTTCAGCGCCCAAGCTCACGCACTGCCTTTTGCACCTCGAGCCCGAGCGCATCGAGGGCCCCGGGCGCGAATGGATCGACCTGCCTCAATCCGGGCTCGGCGCGCAGCCAGGTGAGCTGACGCTTGGCGAGCTGACGCGTGGCGGCGATCGCCCGGGCGACGGCCGTCTCGAGGTCATAAACACCGTCGAGGTGGCCCCAGAGCTGGCGGTAACCGACCGCCCGCATGGCCGGATGCTCACCCGTGAGATCCCCACGGCGGTGCAAAGCGGCGACCTCGTCGAGGAGGCCGGCACTCATCATTTCCCCGAAGCGCCGGCCCAGCCGCTCGCGGTGCGAGCCGCGGTCACCCGGCATCAGTGCCCAGCCGCATACCGTCTGTCCCGCAACGGGGCTCCGGGTCTCGCGCTGCAGCTCGGAAATCGGGCGTCCGCTGGCATAACGCACCTCCAGCGCCCGCTGGATGCGCTGCGGATCGTTGGGATGAATGCGGGCGGCTGCCTGCGGATCGAGCTGTGTCAGCTCCCGATGGAGCGCCCCCCATCCCTCTGCCACGGCACGCTTTTCGATGTCGGCGCGGATCCCGAGCGACGCCTGCGGCATCGGCGCCATGCCCCGCAACAGGGCGCGCAGGTAGAGCATCGTGCCTCCGACCAGCAGAGGGATGCGCCCACGAGCACGAATGTCCGACAGGCAGACGAGCGCGTCCTCGACGAAGCGCCCGGCGGAATAACTCTCGGTGGGCTCACAGATGTCGATGAGGTGATGCGGAATACGCGCCCGCAGCTCCCGGGATGGCTTCGCGGTACCGATGTCCATGCCCCGGTAGACGAGCGCCGAGTCGACGCTCACGATCTCCAGCGGCAGGGTCCCGGCGAGGTGCGCCGCGACGTCCGTCTTGCCCGTGCCAGTCGGCCCCGTGAGGACCAGCAGCGCCACTACCGGCCCCGAAGGAACAACTGGTCGAGCTCCCCCATCGACAGGCGGGTCCAGGTCGGCCGGCCATGGTTGCATTGATTCGCGCGCTCGGTCGCTTCCATCTGCCGCAGCAGCGCGTTCATCTCGGGCAGGGTGAGGCGTCGGTGAGCGTGGATGGCGGTGCGGCAGGCGAGCGTGCCGAGGAAACGGTCGGCGGCACCGTCGAGGTGATGACGCTCGCCCGCGTCGAGCGTGATGTCTCTCACCACCGCGTGCACTATCTCGGAGACCTTTTCACCGATGAGCAGGGCAGGCACGGCACGCACCGCGAGACGCGTGGTGCCCAGCGCGTCGAGCGCGAAGCCGGCCTTCTCCCATTCGGCGCGACCCGCCATCACCGCATCCAGCTGGTCGGCCTTCAGCTCGATGACGAGGGGCTCCATCATCTGCTGGGAGGCTGCGGGCCCATCACCACGCTGCGCTTTCAGTTTCTCGTAGAGCACCCGCTCGTGCGCGGCGTGCATGTCGACGAGCACGAGACCGGCGTCGTTCTGCGCCAGGATATAGATGCCGTGCAGCTGCGCGAGCGCCGTGCCCAGGGGCTGGTCAGCGCTCACGTAAGGTGGAGGCTCGGGCTCCCGCACCTGGGGAAGCAGCGCCCACGGGTCGCGCGCGGGATCGTACAAATCGAGGCGTTGCGGCAGCCCGTGATACGAACCCGTGCTATTTCCCGCGACTGACGGTGACGGGTACATGGGCAATGCCGTGCCGGCGGGTTCGGCTGTACCGGCAGTTTGCAGACTCGGCGTCTCGAGCAGCGCATCTGCAGAACGCAGACTCACCGCTGCGGGCGCTTCGATGGAGCTCGGCCGCGTGGCAGCGAGCACGCGTTCCACCGCTCGGAACACGAAGTCGTGAATCTGGCGGCTGTCGCGGAAGCGGACTTCGAGCTTGGCGGGATGCGCATTCACGTCCACGAGCCGCGGGTCGAGCGTCAGATAGAGCACGTAAGCAGGATGACGGCCGTGATAAAGCACGTCTCGGTAGGCCACGCGGATGGCGTTCATCAAGAGCCGGTCGCGAACCCCTCGGCCGTTCACGAACCAGAACTGCTGATCGCCCTGCGCGCGCGATGCGGTGGGAAGCCCCACCCAACCGTCCAATGCGACCGGGCCCGCCTGATGGCGCACGGGAACCGCCTGGGCGATGAATTCGTCACCGACGACAGACGCGACACGAGGCGCGCCACCCGAGGTCTCATTCAGCGCCGGCGCGTCGAGGAGCACCCGCGATCCGTTCCGCAGGCGAAAACCGACCTCGAAGCGAGACAGCGCAAGACGCTCCATCAGCCGCGCAATGTGCGACACCTCGGTCGTCTCTGTGCGTATGAACTTGCGCCGTGCGGGTACGTTGAAGAACAGGTCGCGAACTTCGATGGTCGTCCCCGGTGTATGCGCCGCCGGACGCACTTCAGATACGACGGCGCCATCCACGTTGATCTCCGAGGCGTGCTCCGCCTGCGCGGGCCTGGAGACCACGCGCATACGCGAGACTGAGCCGATGGACGGCAGCGCCTCGCCTCGGAAGCCGAGCGTGGTGACGGATTCGAGATCGTCCAGCGAGGCGATCTTGCTGGTGGCATGGCGCGAGACGGCCAGCGGCAGGTCGGAAGCGGCGATGCCGCAGCCATCGTCCCGAACGCGGATCAGGCCGACGCCGCCCCGCTCGATATCCACATCGATGTGTGTGGCGCCGGAGTCCAGGCAGTTCTCGACCAGTTCCTTGACCACGGACGCCGGCCTCTCGATGACCTCGCCGGCGGCGATCTGATCGACGAGTTCGCTGGGGAGGACTTTGATCTGCGGCATGAGCGCATTATTCACGACGGCTGGAGTTGAGGTAAGCCGCCGTGCGGTAACGTCAGGTCATTACGCGAAGCTGATGCGCACGGTGAGTTTACCGCGAAGGGCGGTTCAGGGCGAGGAAGGCGCAGGCGAAGCGAGCGCGCTGGCCAGCGTGCTGCGACGGAGCGCCGCGAAACGCGTTCCCGGTGGCGGGTTTTCCTGAAAATGGTTGCGCAGACCCGCGAAGATGGCGTTCGCGAGCTTGACCTGGTGATCGTCGCTCTTGAGGCGGCGCTCTTCCGATGGGTTGGAGATGTACGCCGTTTCCACCAGCATCGACGGGATGTCCGGTGACTTCAGCACGACGAAACCCGCCTGCTGCACCTGGCGCTTGCGCACTTCACCGACGCGGTCGAGCGAGAGCAGCACAC
>JBGAIL010000173.1:0-10633 GCA_044225565.1 Steroidobacteraceae bacterium
GATTGATGCTCATCTTGACGCCGTCGGTGGCGACTCCGGTGCCGTCCGGCTTGACCCGGATGCGCACGTTGTAGTCCACGACGCGTTTGATGCCGACCAGGATGCGTTTCATAGGGCCGGCGATTATAGTCGATTATCTCGCCTCACGGGGCCGTCCGCATGCTGCCGTACGCGCTTCGTCGCATCGCCACACTCGTTCCCACGCTGCTCGCCATCGTCACGCTGTCGTTCCTCGTCATCCGCCTCGCGCCCGGCGGACCGTTCGACGAGGAGCAGGCGCTGCCACCCGAGATCAAGGCCAATCTCGCGGCGGCGTATGGGCTCGACCAGCCGCTCACCACGCAATACCTGCGTTATGTCGGGGGATTGCTGCGCGGCGACTTCGGCCTCTCGCTCAAGTACCGTGATTTCACGGTGGGGGAACTCATCGGCTCGGGTCTGCCGATCAGCATGTCGCTCGGGCTCGCGGCAATCCTGCTTGCACTGCTATTGGGCGTACCCCTGGGAATCCTCGCCGCGTTGCGGGCTTCACGCGGCGCGGACCATGCGGTGAGGGCCGTTGCGGCATTCGGCATCGCGATGCCGAGCTTCGTCATCGGGCCGCTGTTCGCACTGATATTCGGCATTCACCTGCAGTGGCTGCCCGTCGCGGGATGGGTCGGCGGTGATGCGGCGTATGCGGTGCTGCCGGTGCTCACTCTTGCGCTACCCGTAATGGCTTACGTCGCGCGGCTCACGCGCGCGAGTTTCCTCGAAGTTCTCCAGGCGAACTACATCCGCACCGCGCGAGCGAAAGGCATCGGGGCGTGGCGGGTCATCGCTGGCCATGCACTGCGGCCGGGCCTGCTGCCGGTGGTGAGCTATCTCGGGCCGGCCACGGCCTTCGTGATCACCGGGTCGCTGGTGGTGGAGACGGTATTCGGATTGCCGGGTACCGGGCGCCATCTGGTGCAAGGCGCGATCAATCGCGATTACGCGCTCGTCATGGGGATGATCGTGGTCTACGGCCTCGTCACGCTGCTCTGCAACCTCATCGCCGATCTCCTGTACGGCTGGCTGGATCCCCGCGTGCGCCATGAGTGAGCCGGCAGCATCCGGCCTGTGGGGGCAAGCCTGGCGAAGGATGCGCCGCGACCGCGCAGCGATGATCGCGCTGGCGATCGTGATCCTCATCGCGCTGGTGTCGATCGCCGGTCCCTGGTTCAGCCCTTACGCCTACGATCAGCTGGACTGGGGTCGCATGGCGGCGGCGCCGTCGCTCGAGCACGGGCACTGGCTCGGCACCGACCGTCTGGGGCGCGATCTTTTCGTGAGGACGCTGCTCGGCGTGCGCGTGTCGCTAGCCATCGGCCTGCTCGCGACGCTCGTGAGCCTCGCCATCGGCGTCACCTGGGGATGCTTTGCCGGCTATCTCGGTGGGCGTACCGACGAGCTGATGATGCGTTTCGTCGACGTGCTTTATGCGCTGCCGTACATCTTCGTCGTGATCATCCTCACGACGGTCTTCGATCGCGGCAATCTCTTCGTGCTGTTCGTCGCGATCGGCGCAGTGGGCTGGCTCACGATGGCGCGCATCGTGCGCGGCCAGACTCTCTCGCTGCGCCACCGCGAGTTCGTCGAGGCAGCCGTGGCCGCAGGCGTCGGAACGGGCGGTATCCTGCTGCGACACATCGTGCCGAATCTCATGGGGCCGGTGGTGGCATATGCCACGCTGACCATCCCGCAGATGATCCTGTACGAGAGCTTTCTCAGCTTCCTGGGGCTGGGCGTGCAGGAGCCGCTCCCGAGCCTGGGCAATCTCATCAACCAGGGCGCTCGCGAGATGGAGTCGGCTGCGTGGATGCTGCTCGCGCCGGCCGGTGCACTGGTGGCGCTGCTGCTGTGCTTCAACGTCATCGGCGACGCCTTGCGCGACGCGCTCGATCCTCGCCAGGAATGAGCGCATGAGCCTGCTCGAGATCGAGACGTTGCAGGTTCGCTATCCCGGGCGCGATGGCCGTGACGTGACGGCGGTGAGCGGCCTCTCATTGAGCGTCGGTGCCGGAGAGTGCCTCGGCATCGTGGGCGAGTCCGGCGCGGGCAAGAGCCAGGCGTTCCTGGCTGCGATGGGCTTGCTGCCGCGAGGCGCTCGGGTGAGCGGCAGCGTCCGGTTCAGAGGTGAGGAATTGCTCGGTGCGCGGGAGTCTCGCCTGAACCGTGTTCGTGGCGCGGCGCTCACCATGATCTTTCAGGATCCGCTCACTTCGCTGACGCCGCACCGGCGTGTGGGGGATCAGATCGCGGAATCGCTTGTGGCTCACGAGGGGATCTCGAGCGGAGAGGCGCGGCGGAGGGCTCGCGAGCTGCTGTCCAGGGTACACATTCCGGACGTTGAGCGCCGGGAGCGACAGTACCCGCACGAGCTTTCCGGTGGAATGCGGCAGCGCGTGATGATCGCGATGGCGCTCGCTTGCTCACCCGCTCTAGTGATCGCCGATGAGCCCACTACTGCGCTCGACGTCACCACCCAGGCGCAGATCATCCGGCTGCTGGTCGAGCTAAAGCGCGAGCAGTCGATGTCACTCGTGCTCATCACGCATGACCTGGGGGTTGTCGCGGGCATTGCGGACAGAGTGGCAGTCATGCAATCGGGACGCATCGTGGAGCAGGGCGACGTCCGCGAGATTCTCACCGCGCCGAGACATCCGCATACGCAGGCGCTGCTGGCTGCGACTCCGCGCCTGGACGGCAGTGCTGCACCCCCAGCGGTCGCAGCGAACGTGGTCGTCGAGACTTACGGCTTACGGGTGGAATGCCCGATGCACGCGGACGTTGGCATGCGTGAAAGTCAGGCAGTGAGCGACGTGGAACTGCGGGTTGGCGGCGGCGAGGCCAATCGGCATCGTGGGTGAGTCTGGATGTGGGAAATCGACGCTGGCGCGCACCGTGCTGAGGCTGATAGAGCCTTCCGCGGGCCGAGTCGTGTGGCTGGGACGGGATGTCTCCAGCCTGCAAGTTTCCAGGCCAGCGCCTGCTGCGTCGCCGTCCAGACGTCCTCTCAGGACCTTCTCGCCAGCCTCGACCCGCGCCTTGACCGTCGAGCACCACATGGAGCCATTGCGCGGTCCATCAACGTTCGATGAGGCTGCGCTGCGCGCGGCTGCCGTCGAGTCGCTCGACCAGGTGCTGCCGGCGGAAGCGCCACCGGTTTCGCACGAGCTTTCCGGGTAGCAGAGTCAGCGAGTTGGCATCGCGCGCGCGATGATCCTGAAACCGCGCGTGCTGGTTGGTGACGAGGCCGTGAGCGCGCTCGACGTGACGACGCAGGCGCAGGTCGTCGAGCTCATGGCGACTTTGCGGCGCCAACACGGGCTCACGATGCTCTTCATCAGCCACAACCCGCAGTTGTTCGCCAATTGTGCGACCGAGTGCTGGTCCTCTATCTCGGGTGATGGAGCAGGGCCCGCGGCGGTGCTCTATCAGCGGCCGGCGCACCCGTACACTGCAGCTCTGCTGGAAGCGGTCCCGTTCCTGACCCGGACGTTCAGCCGGGACGCTTCGCCCGGACGCTGGAAGGGGAGCTGCCATCGCCACTGCATCCTCCGAAGGGCTGCGTGTTCCATACCCGCTGTCCGCATGTCGTCGAGATCTGCCGGGAGCGCGTGCCGGCATGGGACGAGGCGGGGAGGGGCGTCGGGTCGCCTGCTACCGGTGGCCGACTGGCCGCGAGCCGCGCCGCGATTGACAGCGTGGTAACGCGTATATACAAGCCAAATATCGTCGTTCCACACCCGCCGGAGCGGTACCCCATGCGTTCTTTACTCGGATCCATTTCGATCGTCGCGCTGCTGTCGTTCTGTGGCGCCCTGCAGGCGGAGGAGCCTGCGCGTATTCGCGGCCGCCAGCCTCACCGACGCGCTGAAGGACGTGGCGGCGCGCTGGGAGAAAGCGGGCCACCCTGCGCCGACGCTGGCGTTCGGCGGCTCCTCGGCGCTCGCCAAGCAGATCGAAGCCGGCGCGCCGGCAGATATCTTCGCGTCCGCCGACGTGGCATGGATGGACTACGTCGATTCGAAGGGCAAGGTCGCGCACGCGGGCCAATCTGCTCGGCAATACGCTGGTGCTGACCGCGCCGCGCGGCACGTGCATTCAAGGTGAAGATGGTGGAAGGGTTTCGATGTCGCAGCGTGTTCGACGGCCGGCTCTGCACCGGCGAGCCTGGAGTGGTTCCGGTAGGCAAGTACGCGAAGGAGGCTCTCGAATTCTGGGCTGGTGGACACCGCTCGAGAAGGCATCGTCGGCACGGAGGATGTGCGCAATGCGCTCGCGTTCGTCGAGCGCGGCGAGTGCGCAGCGGGCATCGTCTACGCGACGGATGCGGCGATCAGTGACGAGGTGGAAGTCGTCGCTACTTTCCCGGCGCAAACCCATAAGCCCATCGTGTATCCATTCGCGCTGCTGCAAGGTGGGCGCCCCGAGGTCGCTGCGCTGCTCGATTACGTGAAGACTTCGAAGAAGCGCGAGAGGCGTTCACGACGCGGGCGGCTTCACGGTGTGGCTCGTTCGAATCCATGAGGACTGCTTGCAGCTGACGCCGGAAGATCGGGCAGGCGCTCGCGCTCTCGGCGCGCGTGGCGCTGTGCGCGACGGCCATCTGCCTCCCGGCTGGAATTGCGCTGGGGCTGGCTGCTCGCGCGCCGTGCGTTCGCAGGTCGATGGCTGGTCGACACGCTGATCCAGCTGCCCATGGTTTTGCCGCCGGTGGTGCCGGGGCTATGTATTGTTGCTGCTGTTCGGCAATCAGGGCCCACCGGAGGCTGGCTGCACGAGCATTTCGGCATCGAGCTCGCGTTCAACTGGAAAGGCGCGGTGCTGGCCTCCGCGACGATGGCGTTTCCGCTCATGGTGCAGCCGGTCCGGCTGGCGTTCCGCATGATCGACGCCCGGCTGGAACATGCCGCCACGACGCTCGGCGCAACGCGCGCATCTTCCTCACGGTGACGTTGCCGCTGTGTCTGCCGGGTATTGCGGCCGGAAGCGTTCTCTGCTTTTCACGCAGCCTGGGCGAGTTCGGTGCCACCATGGCGTTCGTCGGCAATATTCCGGGGAGACGCGCACGCTGCCGCTCGCCATCTACAGTTTCACGCACATCCCTGATGGCGATCTCGCAGCGGCGAGACTCGCGATACTTCCGTCGGTCTGGCCTGCGCGCGCTTCTCGCGAGTCATCTCCTCTCGCGCCGCGCGGAGCGGCTGCTCGGTTTCGACGACGCGCAACGCCTACGCGCGCTCCTGAAGCAGCCTGATCACGAGGACGACCTACGATAGCCTTCGACCTTCAAATTGCGCGCGGCGACTTTCGACTGAACGCTCAGGCCGAGGCCGGAAGCGGGGTCACCGGCATCTTCGGGCCTTCGGGTTGCGGCAAGAGCACGCTGCTGGCGCTGATCGCGGGCCTGCTGCGGCCGCAGTCCGGTTGCATTCGTTTCGACGACCGCGTGCTGGTGGACGTCGGGCGCGAGGTGTTCATTCCCGCGTGGCAGCGGCATTTCGGGCTCGTCTTCCAGGACGGCCTGCTGTTTCCGCATCTGTCCGTGGAGGGCAATCTGCTCTACGGATATCGCAGGCAGGCGGTCACCGAGCGGTTGTTCCAGCTGCCGCAGATCGTGGAGCTGCTGCAGATCGGGCCATTGCTGGCTCGCAGGCCTGCGCAGCTCTCCGGTGGCGAGCGTCAGCGTGTGGCACTCGGGCGGGCGCTATTGTCTTCCCCACGGTTGCTGCTGCTCGATGAGCCGCTGTCGTCCCTGGATGAGTCGCTCAAGCAACAGATCCTGCCTTATCTCGCGCGCATCAAGGAGGAGGCGCGGGTGCCCATGCTCTACGTGACGCATTCGCGGGCGGAGCTCGACTATCTGGCGGACCGGGTAGTGACGATGGAGGCGGGGCGGATCGGCTGAAGAGTGAGCGGGACCGCCTCTCACCCGGCCACCGCCAGTATCACACTGGCGGCCTTGAACACGGCCACCGCTTCCATCCCGCGCGCCAACCGCAATTCCTTCACCGACGTGTTGGTCACGATCGCTGCGATCGTCGAACCGCCGGTGATCTCCAGCACGATTTCGCTGTTCACGGCACCACGCACCACGCGCACGACGCGGCCCGCCAGTTGATTTCGCGCCGAAAGCTTCAGGCGCGGACCTGCGCCGGCCGCCAGGATGATCGACGATGCTTTGATCAGCGCCACCGCCGCCACTCCGCGCTTCAGGCCAAGCGCGGCGGTGCTGCCTCTCGTGATCGCCGCGGTGAGGCGCTCCCCACCGGTGAGAGCCAGCTCCACCACGTCGTTGACGGCCCCTTTTTCGATACGACTGACGGTGCCGGCGAGCTGGTTGCGCGCGCTGGTGGAGAAGGCGAGCCGTGCCATGAGCCGGGAGTCGTCGTCGGGAGCGGCCTTGCGGCCGTTGAGCGCGTCGAGGAAGCGCCGGTTCTCGCGGGCCGCCGACTGATAAGCGGACACGAGCTGCCGGCCGCGGTCGGTCAGCACCGCGCCGCCGCCGCCGCGCCCGCCCACGGAACGCTCCACGAGCGGCGTTCCGGCCAGGTTGTTCATGGTCTCGACTGCGTCCCAGGCGGCCTTATACGTAATGCCTACGCGGCGGGCTGCGGCCGCAATCGAACGGTGCTCCCCGATGCCGGCCAGCAGCTCCATGCGTCGCTGCCCCGCCAGGGTACCGCCGCGCGTCTCGATGGTGAGGGAGCTGCCGATGTGGAAGGGCTGGGGGCGTGCCATGGCGGCGCAGTCTAGCGCTTTCACCGGCATCCGGAGTCCGACGCACGTCCTGTGACCCCCTGGTGGAAGCTGGTAAGGTGTGCCGCTCCTTCAACGACAGCACCGCGAGCCATGAGCACCGAGACCCCGTTCCGCCCCAGCGAGAGCCTGCGTCACGTCCGCTACGAGATCCGTGGCAGGCTCGCCAGGCGCGCCTACGAGATGCAGCGCCAGGGCTACGAGATCGTCTCGCTCAACATCGGCAACCCCGGTGCCTTCGGCTTCCGCACGCCCGAGACCATGCGCCTCGCGATGATCGAGAACCTGGCCGACAGCGAAGCCTATTGCCACCAGAAGGGCATCTTCCCGGCACGCGAGGCCGTGGTGATGCAGCAGCAGGCCCGTGGCGTGCAGGGCGTCACCGTGGACGAAGTGTTCATGGGCAACGGCGTGAGCGAGCTCATCGACCTGGTGCTCCGCGCGTTGCTCAACCGCGGAGACGAGGTGCTGGTGCCGAGCCCGGACTATCCGCTGTGGACCGCGGCGGTCACGCTGAACGACGGCAAGGCAGTGCACTACCCGTGCCGGCCGGAGAACGGCTTCATGCCCGATCCGGAAGAGCTCGCGAAGCTCGTGACGCCGCGCACGCGAGCCATCGTCGTCATCAATCCAAACAATCCGACGGGCGCCGTTTACCCGCGGCCCGTGCTCGAAGCCATCGCCCGGCTCGCGGAGAAGGCGGGGCTCGTGGTGTTCAGCGACGAGATCTACGACCAGATCCTGTACGACGGCGCCGAGTTCGTGCCCATGGCCACGCTCGTGCAAGGCACGCTGTGCGCGACCCTGTCCGGCCTGTCCAAGGTCTATCGCGCCTGCGGATACCGGGTGGGCTGGGCATCGTTTTCCGGCCGCACTCCTGCGAGCGCGGATTATTTCGCGGCGCTGGAATTGCTGAGCTCGCTGCGCTTGTGCAGCAACGTGCCTGCGCAGTGGGCGGTGCAGACCGCGCTGGGCGGATACCAGAGCATCCGGGATCTGGTGGGGCCGGGCGGGCGGCTGTTCGAGTCGCGTCGTGCCATTCTCGATGCCGTGCAGCACAGTCGATATTTAACGCTCGTACCGCCGCAGGGCGCGATGTACGCCTTCCTCGGCGTCGATCGTGAGCGCCTGCCGGACTTCGACGATCGCCAGTTCGCGCTGGACCTGCTCGAGCAGAAGCACGTGCTCGTCGCGCCGGGCGTCAGCTTCAACGTGCCGTACACGAATCATTTTCGAGTCACCAACCTGCCGGATGCAGCGGTGCTGCGGGACGTGTTCGCGCGCATGGAAGAGCTGCTCGCGAGCTATGCCCACGCGCCGCGCAAGCCCGGTGACGACCGGGTGGTCGAAGCCGGAAATAGATTCAAGTAAATTCCGGGAAGATATTCCAATAAATTGATTTGCTTAGATTATCTGACAAGATAACCTTCATCCTCGAAAACGGGGGCACCCTCGTCGTGCCATCCCGTCAGCGCGCTGAGGCCATCCGCCTTGCCTATGCGGCCGCTGCTCTGGACCGCAGGCTCGCGGTCTGGCGCACGCCGGACGTCCTTCCTCTCGATGCGTGGCGAGCGCGCGAAATCTCCAGGGCGGCGGCGCTCGATGGCGACATGCCGCGGCTGTCGTCGCCTGCGGAAGAGTGGGTGCTGTGGCGGAATGCCACCGAAGAGGCGACCGCCGGCATGCCTCTCGTCTCGCAGGCGCCGCTCGCCGAAGCGTTGAAGCGTGCGGACCAGCTTGCATCCGAGTTCGAGATCGATACCCGGGCCCTTCGGAACGGCGGCGCGGAGCAGGCTCTGCTTTTCCGGGTGCGCCAGCGAGTAATGGATGAAGAGCGCACGCTCGGATCGTCTCCCGCACACCGGCTGGCTGCCACGCTGCCGGCGCTGGGAGATGGGCGAACGGTGGCATTCGCGGGTTTCGGCTCACTTACGCCGCAATTGCGTGCTCTCGTCGAAGCGCGGCGCGCGCACGGGCTGGACACTCTGTTGCTGGAGACCCCCGCTGCCACCGTGAGCCAGGGCTCGAGACGTGTGGTCCGCCCCGATGATTCGGCCGCGGAGCTCGAGGAGATCGCGTCGTGGTGCCGAGAGCGCATCGCGGATCAGCCCGACGCTCGCCTGCTCGTGATGTTGCCGGGCTCTCCATCGCCACGGCAGAGACTCGTCTCGCTGATCCATCAAGCGCTCGATCCTGCGCGTTCGTTGAGTAGCGCCGCGGGCGGGCCGGAAGCGCTTGCCGCGATCGAGGGCGGCGAGCCCCTGGGCTCGCGGCCGATGGTGGCCCAGGCGCTGGGCAGCCTGCATTGGCTGGTCGACGGCTCGGACTTCGAGGGCTTCAGCGAATGGCTTCGGTCGCCGTACTGGCATTCACCGCGCTCCAGCGAGCGCCACAGGCTCGATCTGTGGCTGCGCGAGCACGCATCGCTCGAGCCCGACGTGCCTCAGCTGCTCGCGCTGCTGCAACGGGTGCCGTCGTCGCTCGAGCCGGCGGCCGGTGAGTTGAGTGCGCGAATCGGACGAGCCATGCAGAAACTGGGGCGCGCATCGGGGTCGCCACGCGAGTGGTCGGAGCGACTGCACGGCGCACTGGATGCTCTGGGATGGCCAGGCGAGCGCCAGCGCGACAGCAACGAGCAACAGACCTGCGAGCGCCTGCTCGATCTGCTGAAGGAGCTGGGAAGCCTTGCTCCTGCGACGGGCACGCTCACGCGCAATGAGGCTATCCGCTGGCTCACGGAGCTTGCGGGCCGTACGGCTTTCAGCCCTGCGAGCGGCGATGCGCTGGTGACGGTGTCACCGTTGCTCTGCGACCCCATCGCGCACTATGACGGCATCTGGGTCGCGGGGCTGAACGCGGAGGCATGGCCGCAATCCGTGCAGCCCGATCCGTTTCTGCCGCTGCAGGCGCAGCGGACGGCTGGCGTGCCCGCCGCCAGTGCGGCCGGAAGACTGGAGCAGGCGCGTGAGCTGATGGCAGCCTGGAATGCCGCGGCGGCGGAGCTCGTACTGAGCGCACCTTGCCGGGCACAGGACATGGAACTGTTGCCCAGTCCGCTGCTCGCCGAGCCGGAGATCGGGGCCGGGCCGACGGGCCCTGCGCCGGCATGGTTGCCGTCGAAGCTCCGTCGCGAAGGGATGACGGAGTCCATCCTGGATGTCGAGGGCGTTCCGTGGCCTGCAGGCGTCCCGCTGCCAGCGGGCACTTTCAGCCTGCAGTTGCAGAACGAATGCCCTTTCCGCGCCTATGCCGAACTGCGGCTCGGAAGCTCGCCGCTCGAAGCTCCGCAGCCAGGCATCGAGGCCGACGTGCGTGGCCGGCTGCTGCATCTCTCACTGGAGAAGCTGTGGAGCCGGCTGCGGGATTCGCGCGCACTGCAGTCACTGTCCGATCCGGAATGTGATGCGCTCATCGCAGAATGTGTCGACGAGGCAGCGGATTTCCTGTGGCGCACCGAGCCGGGCGCGCCCCCACAGGTGCGGGAGCGCAGGCGCACGCGTCGGCTCATTTCCGCGCTGTGCGCTCTCGAGCGCGAGCGGTTCCCGTTCAATGTGGCGCATACCGAGCTCGAGTCCCTGCTGCGGCTGGGCGAGGCGGAGCTGCGGCTGCGCATCGATCGCATCGATGCGCTGGAGGCCGGCGGCAGCGTGATCCTCGATTACAAGAGCGGCCGGCGCACGCCGGCGGACTGGTACGGGGAGCGCCCGTCCCACGTGCAACTCATGGCCTATCTCGCGGCGATAGGCGGTGACGTTCGCGCGATGGCTACGGTGAACGTAACCGCTCGCGAAGTGCGCTTCGATGGCATCGCGGCAGCGGCCGACCTGCTGCCGAAAGTCGCGAGAGT
>JBGAIL010000174.1:0-9519 GCA_044225565.1 Steroidobacteraceae bacterium
CGCCTCGTTGATGAATCTCATCCGCAGGCCGGGCGCGAGCACCGCCTTCGCCTTCAGGGTGTGCTTGAGCTGCGGGACGGAGAACTTGTCCGAGTCGAAGAACTTGGGATCGGGCCAGAAGCGGATGGTGGTGCCGGTGTTGCGCTGGCCGACGGTGTCGATCACCTCGAGCTTCGAGGCGAGCTTGCCGTCCTTGAAGCTGATGTTGTACTGCTTGCCGTTGCGCTTGATCCAGCATTCCAGGTGCTTCGAGAGCGCGTTCACCACCGACACGCCGACGCCGTGCAGGCCGCCGGAGAACTTGTAGGTCTTGTCGGAGAATTTGCCCCCGGCGTGCAGGCGCGTGAGGATCAGCTCCACGCCGCTCACCTTCTCCTTGGGGTGGATGTCCACGGGCATGCCTCGGCCGTCGTCCTCCACCTCGAGGGAGCCGTCCTTGTACAGCGTGACCGTGATTTCCTTGCAGTGGCCCGCCAGCGCCTCATCGACGCTGTTGTCGATGACCTCGTGCGCCAGGTGATTCGGCCGCGAGGTGTGCGTGTACATGCCCGGGCGGCGGCGCACGGGCTCGAGCCCGCTCAGGACTTCGATATCGGAGGCGGTGTAGGACAAAGATTGAGACCCTGCGCTGTCAGACGCGCGGGCAGTTTAACAGAAGTCGGACGAGCGCGAGGCCAAGAGGCCCTGCGCGCGGGGCCAATCTAAGCAGGCAGGACGACGAGGCCGTCCTCGTCGCTGCAGAGCCTGGCTCCGGGAAAGAATTCCACACCGCCAAAGCTCACCGGAACATCCACGTCGCCGACGCCGGCCTTGCGGGGACTGCGCGGCATCGTTCCCAGCGCCTTCACGCCGAGATCGAGTTTGACGATCGCGGCGCTGTCGCGGATGGCGCCGAAGACGACGACACCTTCCCACCCGCTCTTCACCGCGATGGTGGCCACGTTGTCGCCCATCAGGGCGCGGCGGAGCGAGCCGCCGCCGTCCACCACCAGCACCTTGCCTGCACCCGGCTCTCCGAGCACGCGTTTGAGCACGACATTGTCTTCATGACAGCGCACGGTGCGGATCAATCCGCCGAATCGCCGGCGTCCGCCGAAATCGCGCAACGGAGAGTCACAGACCCGCAGCGCATCGCCGTGCTGGTCGTAGAGGTCGGCCGTGAGTTCAATCATGACGGTGATTGTGCCGCAGTCCGGCTCGCTTCGGTCTCGCACGCCTGTAGAGGCCCGAATTGAAATATCAGTTCAGCACAAAAATGCCGATCGCGGCATCCGGAAGCCCGCGGAAGGCCTTATTAACATTTCAGAATCAACGACCTTCGACCGGAAAGCCGCTGGCGCCAGCGCTCACCTGCCGGATAGCGCACGGAGATAGTGCGGCAGCAGCTGCAGGCGTTCCTTCCGAGTCTGGCGCACTCCGAGCGCGTAATAACCCACCTGGTGGTAGTAGGTGATGCGGGCGCGGATCAGCGCGTCCGGATCGGTGAAGCCGAGGTCCAGGAACACCTGGTGCAGCACTGCGACGCGCTGGCCGTCCACCCGACGCACGACGCGGGCCACCCTGGCCGAGGTGCGCGCCCAATCGCGCACGGCCGCGTCCCATGCCGGCTTGTAGTCCTTCTCTTCTACCCAGAGGTCCACGACGGCACGCAGCTCATCGACGCCGTTATGCCCCTCGCCGCGCAGGACGCTCTCGAACTGAGTGGTGCTGGTGCTCTCCCAGTAGCTAAGAAGCTCGTCGCGCAGCTGCTCGCTGCTCTTGAAGAACCAGTAAAAACCACCGCGGGTGACCCCCAACCGTTTGGCGAGCTTGTTCACCTCCATTCCCGCGACACCCTCCGCCATCAAGGCATCGCGCGCGGCATCCAGCCATGCACTGCGACCCAGAGGATCGCGCCCACCGGCCTTCACAGAACCCTTGCGCGCTGCAGGCTTCTTCTTGCCGACCTTGCGACTCTTCACGCCATTCGTCCGATGCGGAGTCGTCGCCCGAGCGCGCGCTTGCCTGCCAGGGAGGCGAGCTCCGCAAGACGGGTCGCCTGACGCGGCTGGAACTGCGGGTTCGCGGCAAGCCATCTCTCGCACACTTCGAGCGCATTGCCGTTGTCACGCCGCGCCAGCAACAAGCCGATGAGGTCTTCGGCCAGCTTGTCACCAATGCGCGCATCCCGCCATTCCAGGGAGGCGTCGAACACGCGCTTGTACTCCGCGATGTTCTCGCCACGCGCGGCGTGATTCTCGAGCCACGCGTCGACTTCCTTCCACGCGTCCTGAGTGCGCCCCACTCTCAACAGCCCGTACGTGCGATCCAGCATCTGTTTCCGCTCTGTGACGAAGTCTTGCTCGTCGCGCGCAGCCATGCGCTCCGCGCGAGTCAGCGTATCGATACCCAGATCGTCGCGATGCTCGTGCACGGCGCCACCGATGAATGCGACGACAAGCAGGAAGAGCAGCTGGGTCGACGCGAGATTGACCCATGACGGCGCGCCAATGCTCCACAGCCCGTAGACACAGGTACCTGCGATGAGCATCGCAAGGCACGTCAACCAGTAGTCCCGGCCCATACCGCGGATGCAAGCGCCCCACATGCCCGGCCACGCGGCCCTCAGTGGATTGCCGGTCACCGCGAGAGCCACGATGACGGCAGGCAGGACGGCGAGCAGCACCATGGAAAGCGGAACGCTCAGCGCATTTCCAAATCTCGCATGCGCCGCCCACACCAGCCACGCCCCGGCGGCGATCAACATCCCGGCGGCCAGGGGCCGCTGCTCGCTCACGGGATTCACCATCTCGATGGAGAGGACCGGCGGCTCCTCCGCGCCCGCCACGATGGCATCGAGCATCACGAAACAGTATTTGAAGAACCAGGAGACGAGCAGGACGGCGAGCCACAGACCGGGAAAGCCCGCCTTGCCCGCGATCAGGAAGCCCAGCGTGAACACGCCTACCAGCAGCAGCGGCGCGGTGCCGAATGGAAACGAAAGATGGGCGCCCTTCACTGCAGGGCGTAGAGGTTCCCGTCCATGCTGCCGACGTATACCACGCCGCGATCCACCGCGGGCGAGGACATGATGCCGCCGATGGAGACATACCGGTAGAAGTCGACGTACATGTCCTGGAAATCGTGGAACACCGGCGCGAAGGCCTCGCGGCGCAGGCCGCCGTCCGCGTTCAGGACTTTCATGGGGTCGCTCTTCGACGCTTCGGTCTGGAAGCTCCAGGCGAGCGCGCCAGTCCGGGTGTTCACGGCATACAGCCGGCCGTTGTGGCTGCCGAAATAAGCGAGCTCCCCAGCGAGCGCGGCAGACGAGAACACGTAGGACTTCGCATCGAAGTTCCAGTGGAGTCGCCCCGTCCTGGCCTCGAGGGCCATGAAGCGCGAGCTGTCGGAGGTGCCGACGTAAACCATGCCATCGCGCACGGCCGGCGTGCCGTTCACCCAGGATTTGCTGGTCGGGTAATCCCACTTCTTGCGGCCCGTCGCGGCATCCAGCGCGTAGACGTGCGCGTCGCGGCAGCCCACGTACACCGTGCCGTCGACTACGGCGGCCGAGGACTGGAACCCCACCTGATTGTGGATGTACGCATCCCGGCCTGCCTCGAAGACCCATTTCTGCTGGCCGGTCTGCGCATCGAGCGCGTAGAAATTGCCGTCCCAGCTGCCGATGTAGACCGTGCCGCCCACCACCGCCGGCGAAGCGTGCACCACGTCCTTCGTGGCGAATTTCCATTGCAGCAGGCCGGTGCGCGCATCCACGGCATACACGTTCCCATCGCCGCTACCGAAATAGACCTTGCCGTTCACGACGGCAGGTGACGAGGTGTACACGTCCCACGCATCCGGAACCGTCTGCGCAGGCGATGGATAGCCGTGCAGGTTCTTCGCTTCGAACTTCCGTTCGTATTCCACCGCATAGACCCATTTCGGCTGCCCGGTTGCGGCGTCGATGGCGGCGAGCGAGCCGGTGGAGGACACGAAGAACACCAGGCCATCCGCCACCGCCGGCGAGGATGCGATGGGCATGCGGGATTTGAAATTCCATCTCTCCCGGCCGCTCTCCTGATCCACGGCGTACAGATGCCCGCCGAGGCTCGCGATGTAGACGACGCCACCCGCGACGACCGGAGAGGTGACGATGGGCCCTTCCGCCTTGAAAGCCCACTTCACTTCGTGGAATTCGGCGGGCCCCGACCCGGAATAGACCCCGGTGCGTGCCGCATCCCCGTGGAACATGTTTTGAGCGGAGGAGACGGACGCGAGGCCGGCGAGTACCACGGACGCGGCACGGGTTTTCATGCGTCCACGATAGTCCTGCCGGCATGCCATGAACGCCCGGCCCGCCACGATTCGTCGCGGGCGCCCAACCGCTCGTCGATTAAAGCAGGTCTTCCACCAGTGCCTGCCGCACGTTCCCGGGTACTGGCGCGACCGCGTGCCGGTACTTCTCGTGATCCGCGCCCACCGACAGCGCTGCGCCGCCCTTCAGCGCAGCGATCATTCCCGCATCCAGCTCGAACCTCAGGAAGTGCACGGCGGAGGTCTTCTCCTCGTTCTCGCGGTCGAGGTCCTCATCTGCGATGGCGAACACCCTGGCGTGCCCTTCCACCTGCACCCAGCACCCGTCCTCCACTCCCTTGAGGACGGCGAGCCGCGCGCTGCGCTCGTCGGGATTCGGGAACTCGATGAGCAGCGTCACCTTCCAGTTGCTGCCGTCCGGGATCAGAGGGTTGTAGGCGCCGAGCTCCTCTTCGATGCCTTCCGCCTCGAAGATGCGCTCGGCGCGCAGCATCTCCTGGATCTGGTACTGCACGGTGAGGCGATCCTCGAACAGCCACATCATGCTCGGGCCGATGGCGAGACGGCGGTCGCGCTTGTGCGCGAGCAAGCGCTCGCGGAACGCGGGCCGCTGGCGGGAATACTGCTCGAGAGACAACAGATCGCCGGCCGTGAGCTTCTGCATGAGATCGGTTCCCCTGGGTCGCGGCTGGAGTCAGATTCCGTACGCCGCGCGCAGCAGCTTCATGGGATGCTCGGGCGCCTTCGCTTCCTTCAGCCCGCTCTCGATCTGGTGGCCGGCCATCGGGCAGTCGCTCGAATAGTGATCCGCGCCCGCGCTCTCCACGCGCTGCATCACCGGCCGGCCGATCTTCACGGAAGCAGGCCGGAACTCCTTCTTCACGGCGTACGTGCCGTTGTGGCCCGAGCAGCGCTCGATGACGTCCACGGTGGTGTCCGGCACCAGCTTCAGCACGTCACGGGTCTTCAGGCCGATGTTCTGCACGCGCAGGTGACAGGGCACGTGGTAGCTCACCTTGCCGAGGCGGGATTTGAAGTCCGTCTTCAGCAGGCCCGCCTTGTGCCGCAGCATCAGATACTCGAACGGGTCGAAGATGCGGCGGCGGATCGCCTGGACGTCCGCGTCCTCGGGGAACATGAGCGGCAGCTCCTGCTTGAACATCAGCACGCAGGAGGGAATGGGCGCGACGATGTCGTAGCCTGCGTCGAGGGCTCGCTTGAACTGCGGGACATTGGCCTCCTTGTACTTCGCGACCGTCTCGAGGTCCCCGAGCTCGAGCCGCGGCATGCCGCAGCAACGCTCCTGCTCGATGAGCTTCACGGGAATGCCGTTGTGCTCGAACACGGCGACCAGGTCTTCGTCCAGCTCGGGCTCGTTGCGGTTGCCGTAGCAGGTGAGGAACAGCGCGACCTTACCAGCAGTCTCGGCGGTGGACTGTGGAGCGGGCATGCCAGCCGCGGCATCGGCTGCGGGCGTCGCACCCGCCGCAGCGCTGGAGCCGGCCGCGCCATTCGCTACGCCTTGCGCACGCAAACGCTTGCGCGCCGTGCGCGAGTGATACTCGGGAACGGGCGCCTCCGGATGCACGCCGAGTGCCTTGTCCAGGATCTTGCGACCGACCGTCGAGCGGTTCACCGCGTTCACGACGCTCACCACGATGGGGATGCCGGCAAAACTGCCCACCGCCTCCGTGGAGGCGAGCACGCGATCCCGAAGAGGCAGGCCAGCTTTGCGCGCACGAACGGCCTTCGCACGCAGCATCAAATGCGGGAAATCGACGTTCCAGGGATGCGGCGGCACGTACGGGCACTTCGTCATGAAGCACATGTCGCAGAGGTAGCAGTGGTCCACCACCTCCCAGAACACCTTCTTGTCGACGCCGTCCACCTCTCCAGTGGATGAGCCGTCCACGGCATCGAAGAGCGTGGGGAAGGAATTGCACAGGCTGAAGCAGCGGCGGCAGCCGTGGCAGATGTCGAAGACCCGCTCCAGCTCCTTCTCGAGCGCCGCCTCGTCGTAGAAGGATTCCTCCCGCCACGCGAGAGGGTGTCTGGTCGGAGCCTCGAGACTCCCCTCCCTTGTCATGGGCTGCGCCCAGGACTTACGGCGTTCGCGCGGGAACGCGAACGCCGTAGGAATAGCGGCGCTACGCGCCGGGAAGATCCGTCCCTCAAAGGGTGTCTAGGGCTTTCTGGAAGCGGTTGGCGTGCGAGCGCTCGGCCTTGGCGAGCGTCTCGAACCAGTCCGCGATCTCCGCGAAGCCTTCCTCGCGGGCGGACTTGGCCATGCCCGGGTACATGTCGGAGTACTCGTGCGTCTCGCCGGCGATCGCCGCCTTGAGGTTCAATTTGGTGTCGCCGATGGGCAGGCCGGTGGCGGGGTCGCCGACCGACTCGAGGTATTCGAGGTGGCCGTGCGCATGGCCGGTCTCGCCCTCGGCGGTGGAACGGAACACGGCCGAGACATCGTTGAAGCCCTCGACATCCGCCTTGGCGGCGAAATAGAGGTAGCGACGGTTCGCCTGGGACTCGCCCGCGAACGCGTCCTTCAGATTCTTCTCGGTCTTGCTGCCTTTGAGATTCATGGGCCTCTCCTCGGTGGCTGCCTTCAAGAATGCGACGAAACTCTATGCTCCGCGCTCTTGCGACGTCAACCGCCATTGCGACGCTCGAGCGGGCTGTGTAACGTGCGCGCCGCATGGCCCGCAACCCGAAAGACCCCGGCTTCGAGCAGTCGCTCGCGGAGCTCGAGCAGCTGGTGCAACGGCTCGAAGGCGGCGAGCTGCCTCTCGATGAGGCACTGAAGACCTTCGAGCGCGGCATCGAGCTCACCCGCCATTGCCAGGGCGCGCTCAAGTCGGCGCGGCAGAAGGTGGACATCCTCCTGAAGCGCAGCGGGCAGCTGGAAGTCGAGCCGTTCACCGCGTCCGAAGACGAGGCCGCCGAACCTTCAGGGTCATGAGCACGCTGGCTCGACCGGCTGGCCTGGTATCAGCAGCGCATCGAGAAGGTGCTCGACGAATACCTCGTGCTGCCGGATTGCGGCACCGCGCGCCTGCGCGAAGCCATGCGCTACAGCGCGCTCGGCGGCGGCAAGCGCCTTCGCCCTCTTCTCGTCTATACCGCCGGGGAATCGCTGGGCGCGCCGCTCGAGCAGCTGGATGCAGGCGCCGCGGCGGTGGAACTGGTGCACGTATACAGCCTGGTGCACGACGACCTGCCCGCCATGGACGACGACGACCTGCGGCGCGGCAGGCCCACCTGCCATCGTGCCTTCGACGAAGCCACCGCCATGCTCGCCGGAGACGCCCTGCAGGCACTTGCCTTCGGCGTGCTGGCACGGCCGCAACGCAATCTCGCACCACAGTCGCAGCTCGCGATGCTCCAGCTGCTGGCGGCCGCGGCCGGCACCGCCGGCATGGCGGGTGGCCAGGCCATTGACCTCGAATCCGTCGGCCATGGCCTCACACCGGAAGCGGTCGAGAACATGCATGCCCGGAAGACCGGCGCCCTCATTCAGGGCAGCGTGCTCATCGGGGCCGCCGGCGCCAGCCTCACCGCGGGTGCGGAGCACGAGGCGCTCCGACATTACGGCGCGGACATCGGGCTCGCCTTCCAGATCCAGGACGACATTCTGGATGTCGAGGGCGACCCAGGCATGCTGGGCAAGACCATCGGCGCGGACGCTGCGCGCAGCAAGCCCACCTACCCCAGCACGGCCGGCCTGGAAGCCGCGCGTCGCCGGGCGTACGAGCTGCGCGACCGCGCCGTCCGCGCCCTCGCCCCGCTGGGCGAGCGGGGCCGTCCCCTCGCCGAGCTCGCCGATTTCGTCGTCACCCGCAGGAGTTGAGATGGGGTCTTGCAACGCGGCGGCCGCACATTGCAAGACCTGACCCCACGCCGCCCAAGATGAACAACCCCGAATCCGCGAGCCGGCACCAGTTAAACTGCTGACCATGCCGTTACCCGACTACCCCCTGCTCGGCGAGCTGGACTCACCGGCCGAGCTGCGCAAGCTGCCGGCAGGGAAGCTGCCGGCCGTGGCACGGGAACTGCGCGAATTCCTGATCCACACCGTGAGCACCCGCGGCGGCCACTTCGCCGCAGGACTGGGCACCGTCGAGCTGACGGTCGCCCTGCATTATGTCTACGACACCCCGTACGACCGCCTGGTCTGGGACGTGGGGCACCAGGCCTACCCCCACAAAGTGCTCACCGGGCGGCGCGACGAGCTGCACACCATCAAGCAGCACGAGGGCCTGGCGCCCTTCCCGAGCCGTGCGGAAAGCGAATACGACACCTTCGGAGTCGGCCACTCGAGCACCTCCATCAGTGCCGCGCTGGGCATGGCGGTAGGCGCCTCCCGGCTGGGCGAGGATCGGCGGGTGGTGGCCGTCATCGGCGATGGCGCCATGACCGCGGGCATGGCCTTCGAGGCGCTGAACCATGCCGGCTCCCTGCCGGCCAACCTGCTCGTCGTCCTGAACGACAACGACATGTCGATCTCGGAGAACGTCGGCGCGCTCTCGAACTACTTCGCCCGCGTGCTCTCGGGCCGCGTCTACGCCCACCTGCGCGAAGGCAGCAAGAAGGTGCTGCGCCCGATGCCCACGGTGCGCGAGCTGGCGCGCCGCTCCGAAGAGCACATGAAGGGCATGGTGCTCCCCGGCACGCTGTTCGAGGAGATGGGCTTCAACTACATCGGCCCGATCGACGGCCACGACGTGAAGGCGCTCGTCTCCACCTTGCGCAACCTCCGCAAGCTGAAGGGCCCCCAGTTCCTGCACGTGGTCACCCGCAAGGGCCGGGGCTATGCGCTCGCCGAGGCGGACCCGATCAAATGGCACGGCCCGGGCCCGTTCGATCCGGCGAGCGGCACCATCTTCAAGGAGAAGAGCACCGGGCCGGCCTACTCGCAGATCTTCGGCCAATGGCTCTGCGACATGGCCCAGCGCGACCCCAGGATCATCGGCATCACGCCGGCGATGCGTGAAGGCTCGGGGCTCGTCGAGTTCTCCAGGCGCTTCCCGACCGCTACTTCGACGTGGCCATCGCCGAGCAGCACGCCGTCACCTTCGCGGCGGGCCTGGCGATCGAGGGGCCTGCTCGTGGTGGCGATCTATTCCACCTTCCTGCAACGCGCCTACGACCAGCTGATCCACGACGTCGCGCTGCAGAACCTGCCGGTCGTATTCGCGCTGGACCGGGCCGGCCTGGTCGGCG
>JBGAIL010000175.1:0-9491 GCA_044225565.1 Steroidobacteraceae bacterium
TCCGGGACCGTGCTGCCGCGCTGGAGCGGAGCGGCGCTCACATCGAAGGCATGAGTCGCGCCACCGAGGATAACGCGGACAGTCGCCGGGCGGACCTTCAGGCGGTGCTCGCGCGCCTCGCAGAGCTGGAGGTGAACGAACTGCTGGTCGAGGCGGGGCCCACGCTGGCAGGAGAGTTCGTTCGCCAGGGGCTGGCCGATGAGCTCCTTATATACGTGGCGCCGACCCTGCTCGGCCCGCAGGGGCACCCCTTGTTCGAGCTGCCGCAACTGCTGGACCTGCGGGCGGCGCACCGGTTCCGCCTCACGGAAACCAGCCGTTTCGGCGAAGACCTCCGGTTGCGCCTGCGGTCCGTGGCGGGCACGCACTGATGTTCACCGGAATCGTTCAGGACGTCGGTTGCATCGAAGCACGCGTTCCGCGCGGTGGCGATGTGCGGTTGACTGTCGGCGTGAAAAAGCTGGATCTCTCGCGCGTGGTGGAGGGAGACAGCATCTGCGTCCAGGGTGTTTGTTTGACTGCGCTCTCGATCACGCCAGCCCGTTTCGAGGCGGATGTCTCGGGTGAAACGCTATCGCTCACGACGCTCGGAGCCCTGGAGGTGGGATCCCCCGTGAATCTCGAGCCGGCGTTGCGAGCGGGGGATGCGCTGGGCGGCCATCTGGTGTCGGGGCACGTCGATGGGATTGGTGAGGTCATTTCTGCACGCGATGACGCGCGTTCGCTTCGCGTGACGATCGCGGCGCCGGCAGCGCTCGTGAGGTTCATTGCGCAGAAGGGCTCGATTACGGTCGAAGGCGTGAGTCTCACCGTGAACGAAGTCGAGGGCGAGCGGTTTGGTGTGAACCTCATACCGCATACGCGGGAGGTGACGACGCTAGGACGCCTCGTGGCGGGTGCGCGTGTGAATCTGGAGATCGATCAGGTCGCACGCTATGTAGAGCGGCTGCTCGGTGCAGCGGCGCGCTAACAACCGTCGCGTACGCACGCTTGGGCTTGTGGGCGGTGTGCGCATGCGCGTGATCTGCTGAGCCACGCGCGTGTCTCCCTTCATCTTTCTCTGCGTGCTAGGCGCGGCGCTGCTCAATGCGAGCTGGAATGCCATCGTCAAATCCGGCGAGGACAAGGCACTGGATGTCGTGCTGGTGTCGGCGGGTGCGGGGCTCGTGTCTGCCGTGACGTTGCCCTTCCTGCTGCAACCTGCTGCGGAGAGCTGGCCGTATCTCGCGGCATCCACTGTCAGCCAGTGGCTGTACTACTACCTGCTCTCCACTGCCTATCGCCATGGGGACATGAGTGAGGCCTATCCGCTCATGCGGGGCGTAGCGCCGTTGATCGTCGCGACGGTGGCGGGCCCGCTGATCGGCGAGACGCTCACGGCGCATCGATGGCTGGGTGTGGCGCTGATTTCCGCCGGCGCGCTCACCATGGCGCTGGATGGGAATTTTCGTCGATCGTCGAACACTTCCGCGGTGCCCTACGCGCTGGCCAATGCGGGGGTCATTGCTTTCTATACGCTCGTGGACGGCGTCGGCGCGCGGAAGTCCGGTGCGCCGCTCGCGTATACGATGTGGCTCTTCTTGCTGAGCGCGGCGCCCATGCTGCTGTGGGCTCTGTTAAGGCGGCGCTCCGACTTCACGCGCTACGCACGTGGGCGGCTTCATCTTGGGGGTCTTGGTGGCGCGGCGACCGTGGGGTCATACGGGGTGGTGCTGTATTCCATGACTCTCGCGCCCGTCGCCCTGATCGCCGCGCTGCGAGAGACCTCGATTCTGTTTGCGGCGGCGATCGCGGTGCTGATCCTGGGCGAGCGGATCAGTATGTTGCGGTATCTGGCCATCGGGTTCATCGCGGCGGGCGCCGTGGCCATCCGGCTGGCCTGAGGGTTGCACCCTCGGCTACCATGCCGGCCTGACTTTCCAAGGAATCCCCATGTCCAACGTCTATTCGCTGCCCCCCCGTCCGGCGGACGGCGAGGAGCGTTCCGCCGGCCTCAGCAGCATCGACGAGCTCGCGGCGGAGCTGCGCGCGGGCCGCATGGTGCTGGTGCTGGACGACGAGGATCGCGAAAACGAAGGCGACCTCATCATGGCTGCCGAACACGCGACGCCGGAGGCCGTGGCGTTCATGATTCGGCACACCAGCGGCATCATTTGCGTGCCGATGGAAGATGATCGCCTCGCGCGGCTCGATCTTCCTCAAATGGTGCCTGACAATGACGATGCGTTTCGCACCGCGTTCACGGTATCGGTGGACTACCGGCATGGCACGACCACTGGCGTATCGTCCAGCGACCGCTCGGCGACGATCCGCGCGCTGGCGGGCAACACGGCTTCGGCAAAGGATTTCGCGCGCCCTGGGCACATCTTCCCGCTGCGTCCGCGACGCGGTGGCGTGCTCGTGCGGGCCGGTCACACTGAAGCCGCGGTGGACCTGTGCAAGCTTGCGGGCCTGCAACCCGTCGGTGTGCTGTGCGAGCTCATGAACGACGACGGCACCATGGCGCGCCGTCCCCAGATCGAGGAATTCGCGCGTGAGCATCAGCTGAAGATCGGTACGATCGCAGACCTCATTCGCCATCGCCTGCGCAACGAGCGGTCGATCGAGCGCGTGGCACACGAGAAGGTGCATACGGAGTTTGGAGAGTTCGATCTCTATACATACGAAGACCGCGTGCATCAGGGCACGCACTTCGCGCTCGCGCACGGCAAGCTGGATGGCGTTGGGTCGGCGGTGCCGCTCGTTCGCGTGCACGTCTCCGATACCTTGCGCGACCTGCTGGGCATCCGTTCGGACGCCAAGGCATGGACATTGCGTGCGGCGCTGGAGCGCATCTCTCACGCAGGCAGCGGCGTGGTCGTGGTTTTGAAGGAGCAGGAATCCACCACCAAGCGTGAGCCGGGCGGGGCGGTGCTTCGCACATACGGTGTTGGTGCGCAGATCCTCAAAGATCTCGGCGTGCGGCGCATGCGTGTGCTTTCGGCGCCCAAGCAGATGCTCGGCATTTCGGCATTCGATCTCGAAGTCGAGAGCTACGTGAGTGAGGATGCATGAGTGACTGGAAGCGTCCGGCATCCGGCGGCCCGCCGTCGGCCGGCAGCGAGGGCGCTGTCCGGGAGTTGCGCGGAAAACGGGATGCGAAGCGATATCGCGTGGCTGTCGCGGCGTCCGTATTCAATGATGCCATCGTCAATGCTTTGCTCGAGGGTGCGTTGGGGGCGTGGAAGAAGCACGGTGGTGACGTCGACCAGCTGCTGATCGCGCGCGTGCCGGGGGCGTTCGAGTTGCCCGTCGTGGCGCGCCAGATGGCGGTGAGCGGGCGTTACGATGCCGTGGTGGCGCTGGGCGCGGTTATCCGTGGCGACACTCCGCACTTCGAGTATGTCTCGGGCGAATGTGCGCGGGGGTTGCAGCAGGTGAGCTGTGATACCGGGGTGCCTGTGGTTTTCGGCGTGCTTACGGTGAACACGATGGAGCAGGCGCAGGAGCGCGCGTTCGTCGACCGCAGCAACAAGGGCGGGGAGTCGATGGAGGTCGCGCTCGAGATGGCCGACCTGCTCGCTCAACTCAAATGAACAAGCCGCATTTCACATCCGGTGCGCGCTCGCTGGCGCGCAAGCTCGCGATGCAGGCGCTGTACCGCTGGCAGATGAACGAGGGTCCGTGGCAGGACCTGGTCAGCGAATTCGCGACGGAGGAGGGCATGGATCGGGCGGACGGCGAGTATTTCCAGGAGCTCGTGCGCGGAGTCTGTTCCTCGCGGGACGTGCTGGATACGTCGCTCACCGGCTGGATGGACCGCAAGACGGGCCTCCTCGACCCCATCGAGCGCGCCGTGCTGCTGATCGGCGCCTACGAGCTGAAGGAGCGCCCCGAAGTGCCGTATCGCGTGGTCATCGACGAGGGCGTGAGCCTCGCGCGTCGCTTCGGTGCCACCGACGGCCACAAGTTCGTCAACGCCGTCCTCGACCGCGCCGCCCGTGAGCTGCGCCCTCACGAGCATTGAAATGCCGATGCTGCGGTGTCCGGCACCAATGCCACCAGTTCCATTCGACGCATGTCCGGTACCGGCGAGTTTGAGCTGATCGAGCGGTACTTCCGCGAGTGCGGCGCGAAGCGCGCGGACGTGGCGCTCGGCGTGGGAGACGACGCGGCATTGCTGGAAAGCCCGCCAGGGCATCAGCTGGTCGCCACGATCGACACCCTGGTGGAAGGCAGGCATTTCCCGGCGGGATCGCCGCCCGATTCCATCGGGCACCGCGCGCTGGCCGTCAACCTCAGCGATCTCGCGGCCATGGGGGCAAAGCCGGCCTGGGCACTGCTCGCGCTCACGCTGCCCCGTGTGGATGAGTTCTGGCTCGCCGCCTTCACCTCGGGCTTCTCGAAGCTCGCGGAGCAGCATGATGTCGCTCTCGTCGGCGGCAACACCACTTCGGGACCTCTCGCCATCAGTGTCCAGCTCCTGGGGCAGGTGCCGTCCGGCACGGCGCTGCTCCGCAGCGGCGGCAAACCGGGTGACATATTGTTCGTCACCGGCACTCCGGGCGACTCCACGGCCGGCCTCGCGCTCGATCAATCCGTCCCGCAATCTGCCAATTACGACAGTGTCCGCTACCTGCAGGAGAGATTCCGGTTTCCGACGCCGCGGGTCGAGCTCGGGCAGCGGCTGCGAGGGATTGCCAGTGCTTGCATCGACGTATCGGATGGCCTGTTCGGCGACGCTGGCAAGCTCGCGCGCGCGAGCCGCTGTGGCATGCACATATCGTACGAGCGATTGCCCGTGTCACCGCAACTGGTTGCCGTGGCAGGCGACGAGCGTGCGCGTCATTACGCGCTCACGGGAGGTGAGGACTACGAGCTGTGCTTCACCGTGTCCGCAAACGCCCTGGATGCGCTCTCTCGTGCACTGCCACCTTCACAGTGGGAATACACCCGCATCGGCGAGCTGACGACGGATGGTTCGCTCCGCGTGACACGAGACGGGACTGTGATCGACTTCTCGCATTCCGGATTCGATCACTTCGGCGCGCGCTGACTCCGGGTGGGGGCGTGTGAGGCGCGCATCACAGTCGATCCCGCCCCCCATCCGTATGCTGCCCGGCGTCCATCGTTCGGCTGCGCACCATGACCATCACGGCCCAGAAGCCTGCTTCACCCCGCAAAATCCCTGAGAAAATCGGCAAGTACGTGGTGGTCAACGAGGTCGGCCGCGGCAGCACGGGCGTGGTCTACCTTTCACACGATGCGTACTACGGGCGCGACGTGGCGATCAAGGTGTACAACATGGACACCGGCGGGGACGAGGACCGCGCACGTACCGCGCGCAAGATGTTTCTGCAGGAGGCGCATCTCGTCGGCATGCTGCAGCACCCGAACATCCTGCCCATCTACGATGCGGGCGAAGAGAACGGGCACTGCTACATCGTCACCGAGCATGTGCATGGTGCGCGCACCCTCGCGGCGTACTGCCGCTCGGATAATCTGTTGCGCGTCGACGATGTGGTGGAGATCATCTACAAGTGCGCCAAGGCGCTGCACTACGCGCACTCGCGCGGCGTGATCCATCGCGACATCAAGCCCTCGAACATCATGCTCACGAACGACAGCGACGTGCGCATCATCGATTTCGGCATCGCGCTGGTGGCGGATTCGGATATTTCCCGCATCGAAGGCATCGCGGGCAGCCCCTCTTACATGTCGCCCGAGCAGGTGCAGAGCTTCGAGCTCACCAACCGCTCGGACCTGTATTCCCTCGGCGCCGTGATGTATGAGTTGCTCACCGGCACGCGGCCCTTCCGCGCGGGTAACCTGCAGAAGCTGCTGCACCAGATCGTGTATGCCACGCCGCCGCCGATCCATACGCTGCGCAAGGATATCTCCGAGGAGCTCGAGAGCGTCTGCTCGGTCGCACTGCTGAAGGATCCGGAGAAGCGCTACAAGAATGGTCTCGACTTCGCCGCGGAGCTCACTCGCGTCCATCAGAAGCTGCGCGAGGAGAACTCGCGTATCGACCAGCAGGAACAGTTCGGCGTACTGCGCCGCCTGAAGTTCTTCCACGAGTTCTCGCACGCGGAAATCTGGGAAGTACTCCGCGCCAGCAACTGGCAGGACTACGCAGCGGGAGAGGAAATCGTCAAAGAAGGCGAGATGGACGACCGCTTCTACATCATCGTCTCCGGCGCGTGTGCGGTAGAGCGTTGTGGCAGGTCCGTAGGTACGCTCGAAACGGGCGATTGTTTCGGTGAGGCGAGCTATGTGCAGGGAGCCAAGCGTACGGCCACCATCCGCGCTGCCACGGATGTGACGGTGCTCAAGGTGAGCTCCACACTGCTGGAGCAGGTATCCGCCTCGTGCCAGCTGCGGTTCAACCGGGTCTTCCTGCGCACGCTCATCGGCCGTCTCCAGAACGCCGAGCGTCCGGCTAACTGAAGCCGGCTTTCAGATCCGTCGCGCGAGGAACACTCCGACGGTCATCAGGGCGATGCCCGCCCATCGCCGCAGCGTGATGGGGGACTCGAGCGCCCCGAACAGCCCGAAGTGATCGATCGCCGCGGCCGAGGCGATCTGCCCCAGCAGCACGAAGAATATGGCGTTCCCTACGCCGATGCGTGGCGCCGCCCATGTCACCGACAGCACATAGAACGCCACCAGCAGTCCTCCGAGAAAGAACTGAGGCGGCGCGTTCCAGTTGATGCGCGGTGGCAAGCCGATCATCGCGAGCACCACGCCGGTGGTAAGCGCGCAGACCACGAACAGGATGAACGCCGCGACCCAGGGGCTGCCGAGGCGGGCACCGAGCCCTGCATTGAGCGCGGCCATGATCGGGATGCCGATGCCCGTCGACAGCATGAGCAGTGACAGACCGATGGAAGGAGGGTGGGTCGTCAAGGGAGTGTCTCCGCGCGCGGCACCGGCGGGCAGTATCGCTCATGGCGTGCATCCGCCAAAAGCTGTGCGGGTCCCGCCCGCGAGCTACAATCCGATCCGTCGCAACGCAGGAATGCACGCATGTCCAAGGTCGTCATCGGCAAGAAAGTCCCCGAGTTTTCCCTGCCCGCCACTGGTGGTGAGGAGTGGACGCCCGCCCCGGGCGAGAAGCTCGTGATCTACTTTTATCCGAAGGACATGACGTCGGGCTGCACGCTTGAGAGCCAGCAGTTCCGGGACCTGCACCCGGCCTTCCGCAAGGCGAAGACACGTGTGGTGGGCGTTTCGCGCGACAGCGTCGCTTCGCATGAGAAGTTCAAGAAGAAGGAGAGCCTGCCGTTCGAGCTGCTCTCGGATGAGAAGGAGAAGCTCTGCAAGCTCTTCGACGTCATCAAGGAGAAGAGCCTCTACGGCCGCAAGTTCATGGGCATCGAGCGCAGCACTTTCCTGATCGACGCCGCAGGCGTGCTGCGGCAGGAGTGGCGCAAGGTGAAGGTGCCCGGCCACGCGCAGGACGTGCTGGAGGCAGCGAAGGCGCTGAAGTAGGGCGCCGCGGGGCGCCCTGCGCCGACGGCGGCAGCCGTCATTCCTGGCAATAGGCCTCGAGCCGGTAGCCGTCGGGATCGATGGCGAAGGCGGCGAAGTAGCCGCTTCCATAGTCTTCCCGCAGACCGGGCTTGCCGTTGTCCTTCCCGCCGTTCGCCAGCGCGCCGGTGTGGAAGCCCTGGACGGCCTTGCGGGAGCGTGCCGTGAAGCAGAAGTGCAGTCCCGACTTGGGGTTTGCCGGCACGGGCGAGTCGCTGGCGTAGATCCAGAGCGCAGCGGCGTCGCGCCCATAGCCTAGCGAGTCGCTTCCCGTGCTCAGACGCTTGTAGCCCAGGGGCTCGAGCGCGGCGTCATAGAAGCGTTTCGCGGCGGCAAGATCGCGCACTCCGATCGATACGTGATGCAGCATGGGGCCGTTCTCCAGTGGTTCGTGAGCGTCCATCGATGGCGGGGATGCTGGGCGAGGCCGATCCCGGAGGCTTGGGAGAAATTGCTATCCTCATGCCCATGGCCATCTCGTCGCGGCTGTTGGCATCGGGCACCGGCTGGCGGATCAGCGATGTCGTGTGCACGGCGGGTCCACAGGACCGGCCGTACGAAGAGCAGCACGACTCCACTTGCATGGCGCTCGTCGCCGAAGGCACTTTCCAGTACCGCACGGCGCGCGGGCGTGCAGTGATGGTGCCGAACTCCGTGATGCTGGGTAACGCCGGCGAGCCTTTCGAATGTGGCCACGAGCACGGCCACGGCGACCGTTGTCTTGCCTTCCAGTTTTCTCCGGAATACCTCGAGCCGATCGTCGCGAGCGCTTGCGGTGCGGCCGGGCAGCGATTCAGGGCGCCGCGCGTTGCGCCCTCGGGCGCCTTGCTGCCGATCATCGCAACGGCTCATGCGCTTCGGGATGGCCGCGGCGACGGCCTGGAATTCGAAGAGCTGGGGCTGATGCTCGCGGGAGCCGTGTTTCAGGCCCTCGATGTGGACAAGGCCGCATCGAGAGCAGCGACTTCGAGAGACGAGCGTCGGATCACGGCCGCCCTGCGCGCCATCGAAGCAGAGCCGCGTCGCTCTTTCTCGCTCGCGGAACTGGCTGAGGAGGCCGCGAGCAGCTCGTATCACTTCCTGCGGGTCTTCCGCCAGGTCGTCGGTGTGACGCCCGGGCAATACATGCTGCGCTCCCGGCTGCATCGCGCGGCCGTGCGGCTGCGCAGCTCGGACGAGGGTGTTTCAGCCATCGCGTTCGACTGCGGGTTCGGTGACCTGTCCACATTCAATCGCCACTTCCGGCGGGCCTCGGGCGTTTCGCCGGGCGCGTTCCGCGGGCGCAGGGTGCTGCCGCCTCCAAAGGCCCTGCCCGGCGGACGTGCCGCCGGCGGCGCGTGAGACCCGCTTCTCAGTTCCTGCAATCTCCCGCCGGCTTCGTGACATAGCGTCGAAGGTTCGCATCCACGCAACGGCGCGCCTTCGTAGAGTACGTGCCAGCTTGCTTTGGCTCGGGAGCCTCCATGTTCACCTTCCTTTTCCTGGTCTGCTTCGCGGCAGCCCATGCGTTGCTGATCGCGTTCGCGGCAGACGAATTCAAGCATCTGAAGCGCGGGACTTCGGCATCGGTCTGACCCGCGGCGCGCACCTGGGGCCGGCGTAACGACCGGCCCATCCCGTGGTGCTGCACTGTCGGACGGTTCCTACAGGGAATCCGCTGGCCGGCCGACGCACAGCTCGAGCCCTGGGGCGCACAATGCGCGCAACTCAATGGGGAGAGCCGAGCATGATCCGAAAAACAGCCCTTGCCGCACTGATCGTCTCCACCGCCCTCGGCCTCATGGCCTGCGAGAAACAGGGCCCCGCCGAGCGGGTGGGCGAAGAGGTCGACGAAGCCGTCAACACCATCAAGAACGGCGGGCATGAGACGGCGGGCGACAAGCTCGACGATGCCGGCGACAAGATCCGCGACGCCGCCCAGGACGTCGGCGACGCCGTGAAGGACAAGACGAACTGAACCGGGGCGGCCGCTTTACGAG
>JBGAIL010000176.1:0-9477 GCA_044225565.1 Steroidobacteraceae bacterium
GAAGCGCTCGACCGCCTGCGCGAAGGCAACCGCAGGTTCGTCCACGACGTGAGCGACCGCGACGTCGCGGCCACGCAGACGATGCGCCGCCGCGAGCTCGCGACGGGCCAGGAGCCCTTCGCCATCATCCTCGGCTGCTCGGACTCGCGCGTGCCCGCGGAGATCGTGTTCGACCAGGGGCTCGGCGACCTGTTCGTGATCCGCGTCGCCGGCAACATCGTGGCCCCCTCGCAGATCGGCAGCGTGGAGTTCGCGGCGGAGCGCTTCCACACGCGGCTGGTCGTGGTGCTGGGGCATTCGAGCTGCGGCGCCATCCTCGCGACGCTCGAGGAGCTCAGGCGGCCGACGAAGGACCAGTCGCGCAACCTCCATTCCATCGTCGGCCGCGTGCGGCCCTCGGTCGAGGCGCTCCTGGACACCTCGCTCGCCCGCGATCCGGACGTGCTGGTCCATCACGCAGTGCGGGCCAACATCCGCATGTCCGCCAACCAGCTGCGGCACGGGTCGGAGATCCTCGAGCAGCTCATCGAGCACGAGGGCCTCATGGTGGTCGGGGCGGAGTATTCCCTGGAAACGGGCGTCGTCGAGTTCTTCGACGGGCTTCCCGAAGAGTCGCGGCCCTAACAGCACCAGCAGGCCGAGCGCCAGGAAGAGCGCTGCCGCGACCATGCGAATCGCCCGCATCGGCAGCTTGCGGGCGGCGGCTTCGCCGATCAGCACCGCCGGCACGTTGGCGATCATCATGCCGAGCGTGGTGCCGGCCACCACGGCGAGCAGTGAAGCGTACTTCGCGGCCAGCGCCACGGTGGCGATCTGGGTCTTGTCGCCCATCTCCAGCAGGAAGAACGCGATCACCGTCGTGCCGAACACTCCGAAGCGACTGCGCTGAGGCTCCGCGTCGTCCGCCTTGTCCGGCACCAGCGCCCAGGCGGCCATGGCGATGAACGAGATGCCGAGGATCCAGCGCATGGCGTCGGGAGAGACGACGTTCGTGAGCCACGCGCCCACGGCGCCTGCGGCGAGGTGGTTGGCGAGCGTGGCGACCAGGATGCCCAGCACGATGGGCACGGGCCGGCGGAATTTCGCCGCGAGCACGAGCGCGAGCAACTGGGTCTTGTCACCGATTTCGGCGAGGGCCACGAGGCCCGTGGAGACCAGGAAGGCTTCCATTGAATACTCCGGGGCCGAGTGCGTACCGATGACCACGCGACTCCCGGCCCATGCGGAGGAGCGTGGTCAAAGGTCTCGCCAGTCCGGAGCTGCCCGAGCCATGGCCGAAGGCCAAGTCTGTTGACGCGGGCCCCTCGTGTACCGAGGGCGGCTACTCCCCAATGACGGGCGCAGTGTACTGCAACTGGCCTGTAAGATGGCCGACTTTGCGCAGCGCGCCATCCCGGGCCCTGCGCCGAGGGCATCGGAATTGCGCCAGTTCGTCGACATCCAGTTGCGGCACGTCTCGCTCTCGCGCAGCGAGTGCCCCGTACTGCGCGATGTGAGCTGGCGCATCAGGCCCGGGGAGCGCTGGGTGCTGGTCGGCGCGAACGGCGCGGGCAAGAGCCAGTTGCTCAAGCTGATTGCGGGAGACGTCTGGCCCGCGCCGGATGGCCGCGGAGCGCGCGTCTATCGCTGGAAGGGCGAGACGTTCGATCAGCCCGTGGGCGTGAAGCAGGAGATCGCGTACGTCGGCGCGGAGCGCCAGGACAAGTATGAGCGGTACGGCTGGGATTTCACGGTGACGCAGATTCTCGGCACTGGCCTGTATCGCACCGACATTCCGCTCGATTCGCTGACGCCGGCAGATCAATTGCGCATCGGTGCGTTGCTGCGGCGCTTTGAGATCGCACATCTGGCCTCGCGGAATTTCCTTACGCTGTCCTACGGCCAGCGGCGCCTGGTTCTGCTGGCGCGAGCGCTGGCGACCCGTCCGCGCCTGCTGCTGCTCGATGAGCTGTTCGAAGGTCTGGACCGCGAGCGTCACGCGTTGATCTCCGGCTGGCTGGAAAGCACCGGCCGCAATGGCATGGCCTGGGTGCTCGCGACGCACCGCACGAAGGACGTGCCCCGCGTCGCCACCCACATCGCGGTGCTCGAGGGAGGTGGGTTGTCGATCCATGGCAGGCGCGCCGGCCTGAGAAAGCTCGAGGCGGGTTTGAGCGCGGCAGACAGCGCGCAGAAGCGTTCGGTGCTCGAGCGTAGCGCACGTTTGCGTCATGGCCGCACGCGACCAGCATTGGTCAGTAGCGGCTCACCGAAAGCGGCCATTTCCACCCGCCGTCGTCCGCTGCTCGTGCAGCTCTCGCATGCCACCGTCTGGCTCGGTGAGAGTGCGATCGTGCGCGACATCTCGCTCGAGGTTCGTGCGGGCGACTGCTGGGTCGTGCATGGCGCCAACGGGTCGGGCAAGACTACGCTGCTGCGCACGATCTATGGTGACCACGGAGTCGGTCGCGAGCACATCAAGCGATTCGGAATCGAGCCCGGCGTGCCGCTCGAGCGCTTCAAGCGCCACGTCGGCTGGGTCGCGGCGAACCTGCAGTCGGATCATCCGTTGACGCTGAAGGTGTCCGAGGTGATGCAGTCCGGGCGTTACGCGAGCATCGGGCTCAACGAGCCGCCTACCGCGGCGGACCGTGCCGCCGCGCGCAAGGCGCTGGATCTTTTCGGCCTCGGCGCGCTGGCAGGGCGCACGCTGCGCGAGCTTTCCTACGGGCAGGTGCGGAGAGTCCTGTTCGCACGCGCGTTCGTGCGGCCGCCAAAACTGCTCTTGCTGGACGAGCCTTTCGCTGGCGTCGACGGTGCGACGCGTATGGAACTGCGCCACGACGTCGAACGAGCGCTTGCCGACGGCGTCGCCGTGGTCATGACCACGCACCACGACGACGAGTGGCCACATGGCGTCACCCACGAGCTGGAGTTGCGCGGAGGGCAGGCGGCCTACTGCGGCTCCGTCCGCCGGCGGAAAAGAAAACGGGACGGCGGTCCGTGAACCGTCGCCCCGTTGCGGCGTCCTGCCAGCTTCAGCTTCCTGCCGATCCCTTGAGGTTCCCTCGATCCTTTTCAGTGCGTGGCCCGACTCCTCCATGAGAGCAAGCGTTGCGACCCATGCCTCGCGCGATTCACACCTGTGACGGCACGAAGCCGTCCCAGCTGAATGCGCGCGAGTATCCGGAATGCAGATGCTGTGCCACGGCAAACTTGACAGTGTGGTCACGGGCCGCCGCAGGGTGATTCTGCGACGCAGTTCGCGGTTGGGGGTGCGGCGGGGCCTCGGGAGCATCCCTGCGTCGCATGGAATAGACTCTGCGCTCCCGAGGCAAGGCGGTAATTTTTACCGCCGATGAAAGCAGGCGCACCGCGAATGAGCAGAGACTATGAGCCGGAGACCGTCACGCGACAGGAAGTCGACGCGCTCCGCGGCCCCGCAGTGCTGGATTTCGGCGCCAACTGGTGCGGCTACTGCCAGGGCGCGCGGCCGCTCATCGAGGCTGCGCTGGCCGCCCGTCCCGGGCTGACGCACGTGAAGATCGAGGATGGGAAGGGACGCAAGCTTGGCCGTTCCTTCGGAGTGAAGCTGTGGCCCACTCTCGTCTTCCTTCGCGATGGCCACGAAGTCGCGCGCATCGTGCGTCCCACCGAGCAGCAGGAGATCGAGGATGCCCTCGCCAGGATCTGACCGTATCGGACATGCAGCATTTGCACTGTCGGCATTTCGACCGGCGCGCCCGTGGCTGCTGGCGGCTGTGCTCACGGGCGCCGTCAGCGTCCCGGTGCATGGCGTGGCGGCGGCGCTCGCGGCGAGTGAGCAGCGGGTAGTCGCAGCGGCGGCCGCCGAGACGCCGCGCAGCATCGAGCTGCTGGAGAAGCTGGTGAACATCAACAGCGGCACGCTCAATCTCGAGGGCGTGAAGCGCGTGGCGGACGTGATGCGCGGCGAGCTCGAGCCGCTCGGCTTCAAGGTGCGCTGGGAGTCGATGACGGACATCGGCCGCGCAGGCACTCTCGTCGCGGAGCATCCCGGCACCGGCCGTGGCAAGCGCATCCTGCTCATCGGCCACATGGACACCGTGTTCGAGAAGAGCAGTCCTTTCCAGACCTTCGTGCGCCGTGGAGACAAGGCCGAAGGACCGGGCGTGAACGACATGAAAGACGGTCTTTCCATCATGGTCGCTGCGCTGCGCGCCATGAAGGCCGCGGGCACGCTTTCGCGCGCCCACATCACCATCGTGCTGAGTGGCGACGAGGAATGGGTCGGCCGGCCTCTCTCCGTGGCACGTCGCGACATGCTCGCCGCGGCCTCGCGCAGCGACGTGGCGCTCGAATTCGAAGCGCTCGCGCAGGAAGGCGGGCGAGACATGGGTACGGTCGCGCGCCGCAGCTACACGGGATGGGTCCTGAACGTCACTGCGGAATCCGGGCACTCTTCGGGCGTGTTCTCGGATGCGGCCGGTTTCGGCGCAGGGTACGAGATGGCGCGCATCATCGACGCGTTCCGTCAGGAGGCCCGTGAGACGAACGCCACATTCAACGTGGCGCTGTTCGCGGGCGGAGCCACTGCGAAGATCGACGGTGACAGTGCCGCTGCCAGCGGAAAAGGCAACATCATTCCGGCGACTGCCGTCGCCACCGGAGACCTGCGTACGCTGAGCAACGAGCAGACCGAGCGTATCGAGGAGAAGATGCGTGCCATCGTGGCCCGCAGCCTTTCCAGGACGAAAGCGCAGATCACCTTCGAAGACGAGTATCCCGCCATGGCGCCGACGGCGGGCAACCGCGCGCTGCTGGCGTTGCTCAACGAAGTGAACCGCGACGCGGGCCTGCAGGTCATGGGCGAGCTCGATCCATTGCGCCGGGGTGCTGGCGACATCGCCTTCGTCGCCGACAAGGTCGATGCGCTGGTCGGCTTCGGCGCGGCGGGCTCCGGCAGCCACGCGCCGGGTGAGACCGTGGATCTCACTTCGTTCGACCGGCAGATCAAACGCGCCGCGCTGCTCGTCGGCCGCCTGTCGAAGCCCTGAGCCGGCGCCGGCCCCGACCCTCACCGGCAGGCCGTGGATTCCGTCAAACCGGCCGGGGAGTGGCCCGGGCGCGCTCGTTGTAGGCAAAACAACATCGATTCATATCTTCGCCCGCATGAAGGTTCGTTGACAAAAGGGGCTCAAAACCCTTAAATTCAAGCCTGTTGCGCACGTAGCCACGCGCGCGAAACCGCGGCTCTCCCCCGGACGACCGGTCCGGCATCGGGAGGGCCCGAACCGGCGGCACCGCCGCCCGAGAAACAAGTCATGTCCAGCTATGCGATGAAAACGGCCGCCAGCGACCTCATTGCGATCGAAGCCCGTCTCGGCGCGCACAACTACAAGCCCCTCGACGTCGTGCTCGCGCGCGGCGAAGGCGTGTGGGTCTGGGATATCGACGGCAAGCGCTATCTCGACTGCCTCTCGGCGTACTCCGCCGTGAACCAGGGTCACTGCCATCCCAGGATCTATGAGGCGATGGTGGAGCAGGCGAAGAAGCTCACGCTCACTTCGCGCGCGTTCCGCAACGAGCAGCTCGCTTTCCTCTACGAGGATCTCGCGAAGCTCACCGGTGCGCACAAGGTGCTGCCGATGAACAGCGGCGCGGAAGCCGTGGAATCCGCAGTGAAGGCCGTGCGCAAGTGGGGCTACGAGGTGCGCGGCGTGCCCGCGGATCGCGCCGAGATCATCGTCTGCGCGAACAATTTCCACGGCCGCACGCTCGGCATCGTCGGCTTCAGCACGGATCCGGATGCACGCGGCGGCTATGGCCCGTTCGCGCCCGGCTTCCGGGTCGTGCCTTTCGGAGACTACGAAGCGTTCGCTGCGGCGGTGAACGACAACACCGTCGCGTTCCTCGTCGAGCCCATCCAGGGCGAGGCGGGCACGCTCATCCCGCCGAAGGGCTATTTCACGCGCGTGCGCGAGCTCTGCACGAAGCGCAACGTGATGCTGATCCTCGACGAGATCCAGACCGGCCTCGGCCGCACCGGCAAGCTGCTCGCCGAAGAGCACGAAGGCATCGAGGCGGACGTCACGCTCATCGGCAAGGCGCTCTCGGGCGGCTTTTATCCCGTCTCGGCGGTGCTCTCCAACTCCGAAGTGCTGGGCGTGCTCAAGCCCGGCCAGCACGGCAGCACCTTCGGCGGCAACCCGCTCGCGTGCGCCGTGGCGCGCGCGGCGCTCAAGGTGCTCGTCGAGGAGGGCATGATCGAGAATGCCGCGAAGCAGGGTGAGCGGTTCAAGCAGAACCTGCAGGGCATCCGCAGCGAGGCCATCCGCGAAGTGCGCGGCCGCGGCCTCATGCTCGCCATCGAGCTGCACCCGGAAGCGGGCGGCGCGCGTCGTTTTTGCGAAAAGCTGCGCGAAGCCGGCGTGCTGGCCAAGGACACGCACCAGCACACCATGCGCATCGCGCCTCCGCTCGTCATCACGGCGGACGAAGTGGATTGGGCGAGCGGCCTCATCCAGCAGGCGTTCGCCAACGCCTGAGCTCGAGTGCTTGGCGCCCGCGCGATGCGGGCGCCGGGTCTCAGTCCTTCACGCTGCGCAGCACCGGCGCCAGGCGCTGGGCCCAGCGCTCCGCCCCGCTGGCGTCCGCGATGAGATCGTTGCGGATCTCGATGAGCACCGCCGGATTGTCGCGGTCGTCGCCATGCACCAGCAGCGCGTAGTCTTCGTCGCGCCCCACCGTATAAGGCACGTTGGCGTCCACGTTCAATTCCGGATCGGCGCGCAGCCCCTGAATGATGTGCTCGGCGAATGATGCGGCCTTCTCGAAGAGCACTCCCGCATGCCACGGCCGCTGCACGCCCTTGAACACCGGAGTGAAGCTGTGGATGGCGACGAGCCTCACCGGCTTGCCCTCGCGCTCGCGGCGATGCACGCACTGAGCGATCCGGTCCTGATACGGGGTGAAGATACGGCCGGCCCGCAGCTCGCGCTCGGCATCGGATATGGAGATGTTCCCGGGGATCGCGGTGCTCTCCGAGAGCGCAGGGATGCTCCCCTTGCTGCCGAGCGGGCGGTTGAGGTCGATCAGCAGCCGGGAGTAGGTGGCCAGAAAGGCTGGAGCGTCGATGAGCCTTGCGAGGCGGCGTGTCACTTCCGCCGCGCCGATGTCCCAGGCGATGTGACGCGAGAGATCCTGTTCCGTGAGCCCGAGTCCGGCGTATTCGGGCGGCACGTATCTCGAGGCGTGCTCACAGAGCAGGATCACGTGCGAGCCGCCGTTCTCGTTCACCACCTCGCAGGCGGCGGGCCAGTCTCCGGGTTTCGCCATCTCCATACCGCGCGCGATACAGTTCGCAGATGGCTTCCGGTTCGAGGCCCGCGAGCCGCGCGGTTTCGGCGGCGCGCACGCCGCGGAAGGATTCGATGAGCAGCGGATCGAACCAGCCGTTCACCACTGGATCCTTTTCCAGCGCCGCGAGCGCGGCATCCAGCGTCTCCGGCAGGCGGTGGAGGCCGAGTCGGTTGCGCTCTTCCTCGCTCATGTCGGCCGGATCGTCGGAGACGAGCGGCGGCGCAGGCAGCTTGCCGTTGATGCCCTCGAGGCCGGCGCGCACCAGGGCCGTGAGCACCAGATACGGGTTCGCGATGGCATCTGCCGCGCGATACTCGATGTTGTACTGGCTCGCCGGATTGCGCCCGCCGATGGTGACCACGGGGCAGATTCGCAGCGTCGCCTCGCGGTGCTGCGCGGCGAGCCACGTATAAGCAGCGCTCCAGTGATGCGGCTTCAGTCGATAGTACGAAGGAATGCTCGGCGCGGTCAGCGCCGTGAGCGCAGGCAGATGCTTGAGGATGCCGGCACAGAACGCCGCCGCGAGATCGGACAGGCCACCCGGCCGATCGCCGTTGTAAGTGGTGGGCGCCCCGTTCTTGTCGCGGAAGCTGAAGTGCACGTGCACCCCGTTGCCGACGCCGTTCACCGAAGTCTTCGGCGCGAAGCTTGCGCGCCACCCGGCCGCGCGCGCGATTTCCCGCGTGATCTCGCGGATGATCATGCAGCGGTCCGCGGCCGTGATGCCGTCCGAAGGCCCGCACGTGACCTCGAACTGATCCTGCCCGAACTCGGAGATGACCACTTCGGGATCGACGCCGGCCTGCTCCAGCGCCGCCATGAGGCGCGGTGCGAAGGGATTCGAGTTGCGCAGCGCTTCATACGACAGCGCGTGCGTCACCGGCAGGTTCGCGCCGAAGATCTGGAATTCCTGCTCGAAGCTCGCGAGCAGCGTGCTGCCCGTGGCCGCCTCCAGATCTGCGAGCGCCTTGCGCAGCATGGTGCGCGTGCAGCAGGTCCATGGCGTGCCGTCGAGCTCCACGATGTCCCCGAACACGAGGTCGAAAGGCGTCGGGTTGCCGGTGGCGGTGGTGCGATAGCGGGCCCGCAGGTCGGGCAGCATGCGCAGGTCGCCGCGCGCGCCCCAGGGATTCGGGTCCGCGATGGAGTTGAAGGCGGTGAGGCAGATGTTGGCCTGCAGCCAGCCGATGCCCGTCTTCGCGATGCGCTCGAGGTTCTTCGAGGCGACGAAACGGCCGCGCGCGACGGCCGCGAGATCCGTGCAGACCACGCCGACCAGCGGCTCCTCGCTCGCGGTCGGGGCACTGTTGGGATTAGCCACGCTGGCCTTTCAACGCCTCGAAGCGTGCGACGACGGAATCGGTGTCCGCGAGCCAGCAATAGCCGCCGAAGGCGCGTAGCGCGTTCTCGTGCCGTTCACGGGTGCGCGTGGCGCAGGCGTCGCCGACGCAGGTGACGAAGTAACCGAGATCCGCTCCGTCGCGCACCGCCATGTCGACGCACTGGTCGGTCATGATGCCGGCGATGACCAGGTATCGCACGCCCAGGTTGCGCAGCAGGTAATGCAGGTTCGTGGAATTGAACACGCCGGAGGAGGTCTTCGGCAGCAGGATCTCATCGCCCACCGGCATCAGCGAGGGCGGCGGCAACGCATGGGGATCGTCCGGCGCGACGTGGATGGGCGTCAGCTTGTGGTCGGTTGAGCGGTCGCGCCCGTCCTTCGTGAGGCTGCGGATGATGGTGTGCACCACTTCCACGCCCGATGCGCGCGCGGCGGCGAGCAGCCGCTGGTGGTTAGGGATGGTGCGCTGGGCGACTTCCGTGTGGAAGTAGTCCTCGGCGCGCCGCTCGGGATGCGCGGGATCGAGGCCGGGCTCGAGCCAGATGCGCTGCATGTCGATGAGGAGCAGGGCCGTCTCGCCCGGCTGGAACGGCGCGTCCCGCCGTGTGGGAAGTGTGCTCATGAGGCTTGGGACCCGGAAGTCAGAAAGATTACTGTATGGGGTAATTTAACAACTTTGAAGAAAGATTGACATCCATGCCCGCGCGTCATGATACGGCAGGGGTCGTGGTGGTCGGCCGGTCTTCGACGAAGAGGCTCTTTCGAACAGCGCCCTCGAGCTCAACCACTACAACCATAGGCAGGTGCTCGTGCAG
>JBGAIL010000177.1:0-9435 GCA_044225565.1 Steroidobacteraceae bacterium
CGTGTCCCAGCCGCCGGCGACCACGAGGCCGATGGCGGTGTCGAAGTCACCCCTCGAAGCAGACAATGCGTAGGCGACCAGGGCCGCGTTATTGAGCACATGCACCCAATGCAGGTTTCCGTAGGCGTCCTCGAGCTGGCGGTAGGCCGCGGCGGGGCTGTCCTCGCAGCGGCCGAGGCGGCGACCGAACGCCACGGCTCCCGCCATGCGGCTCCCTGGTGGCAGGACCGATGCGCCCGCGTCGAGTACTTCGTCGATGCCGCAACCGGTGATCGCGGCCGACGCCATTGCCGCGACGAACATGGCGCCATACAGGCCGTTTCGGGTGTGACTTACTGAGGCGTCCCGCCATGCCCATTCTGCCGCGCGCAGCGGCGCGCCGGGATTGACCCAGCCATAGAGGTCTGCGCGGATCTGCGCCCCGATCCATTCACGGAATGGATTGCCCGTGGTGGCCGTATCCGGCGGATCGAGCCCAAGCAGCAGATTGCGATAGGCGATGCGCTCCGCAGTGAACGAACGCAACACCGGCATGTCGTTGAGCCAGCACCAGGCGACGTCTTCCGCCGTGAACCCGGATCCATGCTGCTCGAGCACGCGCAGGGCGACGAGCGTGTAGTTGATGTCGTCGTCTTCAGGCGTTCCGGAGATATTCTCGGCGAGGCTCGTGTGCGCGGCGGTCGGATTCCAGGGCCAGCGCGCTGCGATCAGCGGGTCGAGGCCCACGGCCGTGAAATAGTGGCGTAGCGGATCGCGGCCGGTGGCGATTCGGATCTCGTCGATCGCCAGGCGCGGCAGGCCCTCGACCGGCTTGCCGAGGACGCAACCAGCGGCTCGCCCGAGCCAGGCGCCGCGAACCCGCCAGGCGTCCGGCACGAGGCTGGGCTCATCGCCGGTTGCCGCGAGGGTGGCAAGGATGCCGGGCCAGTCACTGGGCTCGGCGGCTGCAGCCGGGCAGGCGAGTGCCGCAATCCCTGCCAGCAGCTCCCGCGCCAGATCCTGCTCGCGCTTCTCGCGTTTCAGGGCTGAAGCGGCGTATCCAACCGGCTCCGGGGAATAGCCTGCTGCGCACCAACGGTCTCGGATTGCTGTGACGTCAGTGCCCTCGAGCGAGGACTGCTGCAGTTCGTACCGGATCAGGTCTTCCGGGTGTATCCAGCCGACGCGCCGCATCGCCTACTCCTGCAGGACAATCCGGTTGCCGTCGCGCAGCACACGAACGGGCAGGACTTCCGCGGCCGAATCCGCGAAGCGTTCCGGCGAGTCAGTGCGGAAGACACCGCTGATGCGCAGCGACCCGGTCGCTTCGTCGGCGATCACGATGGGCCGGTCGCTGTAGCGGTTGATCTCCGCAACGGCGTCGGCCAGTGATACGTCATCGAAGGCGATCAATCCGTCGCGCCACATCGTGCGCGTGGTGACGTTCACCGGCGCGATCAGTTGCCGGCCCGAGGGGCTGACGCGCAGCTCCTCGCCCGGGGAGAGCAGCGTTGGCTTGCCTGGGGCCCGTGCGGGCGACGCGGTGCTGGAGACCGCGACCCGACCATCGACGAGCACGACCTTGATCAGCTCGGAATCCACGTAGACATCGAAACTTGTGCCGAGCGCGGTGATGCGCTGGTCGCGCGCCTCCACGACGAAGGGGTGCTCGCGGTCATGGGCGACCTCGAAGAAAGCCTGCCCCTCGAGCAGGCGCACCGAGCGCCGGCCGGCGGTGACCTCGAAATCGATGACGCTGTCGGTGTTCAGCGTGACGATCGAGCCGTCGGGCAGCCTGGCGCGCAGGCTCTGCCCATGCACGGCGCTCAGCTGGCCGCGACTTTCCCCGACCTCCAGCGGCCGCGGGCGCGGGCGCGGCGCTTCCTCGGCGACGCGGGCCAGCGGTGCGGGCGCGGCCGGCAGCTTAGGAGCGGGCTCACGCGCCATGAAGGCGAACGCGCCGAGAACAGCGGCTGCGACGCCCCCAAGCCAAGGCAGCCACGGCCGACGTGCGGCAGGAGTCGTGTCGCGCAACGCCGCGGCCCGTAGTGCGTCGAGCTCGTCGCTGACGTGGGCGTCGAAACTCGACCAGGCGAGCTGCACCTGCCTCCAGGCCTGCGCGTGCGCCGCCGACTCGGCGAGCCAGGCATCGAGCGCGCGCTGGTCGTCTGCCGTGAAGTCCCCGCGGTCGCGCCGCACGAACCATGCTGCGGCCTCCTCATGGGCATCGGAACCGGGGGGGGCTGACATTGAAGTATTTGAGGCACTCATCGTATGGGTCTATTCAGATCGTATGTGGGAGCGTGCAAGGGCTACTGGCATCGAGGTCGTTCTTTCCAAGCCGGACACCGAGATGGGCAATCGCCCGCTCCATGTGCTTCTCGACTGCGCTGACCGATATGCCGAGGCGGTTCGATATCTGCTTGTAGCGCATGCCTTCGAGGCGCCGTAGCACGAAAATGTACTGTGTGCGCTCCGGCAACTCCCGCAAGGCGGAGGTGGCGAGGCGCAAGCGCTCCTGTGCGAGCAGCACCCGATCCGGGCCGAATTCGACGCGGTCGTGTCGCTCGGGATCGAACGTCGCATGCTGTTCGGCATTGCGGACCCGTCGCCGCCGCAACCGGTCGTTGACGACGCTCGCGGCGGTCTCGAACACGTAGCCGCCCGTTGCTTCGATGTCGGCGACATCGCCGCGCTTTGCGAGTCGCAGGAAAACTTCCTGGACCAGGTCATCGATCTCGCTCCGATCCTTGGTGCGGCCGGCGAAATAACGGGTCAGCGGGCCACGGAAGCGGTCGAACAACGATCCCAGCGCGATTTGATCCCGCCCTGGCAGCGATCGCAATGGTTCGCTTGCTTCGCTCATCGTGCCCGACTCCGATGTGCCACGGGGCGCATCACGCGAAATGGATTCTGCCATAGCGTTGCACATGAACCCGTTGGAGTGCGCATGATTTTGCGCAATTTGCAGCGAAGTGTGGATTATCGGACTCATTGCGTTATCCACCTGCAGCACCAAAACTCGGAGGCGGGGTCCATGGCGAAGAGACTGGGCATGTTCACGATCATCGCGCTCGGAAGTCTTGTGGCAGTGTCTCCGGCGGTGCATGCGCAGGACGCATCGCAGGCCGCGTGCGCGCAGCACGCGATCGTCAACGTGGACATCGCGGCACAGGACCTGCCGCTTGCCATCGCGGAGTTCGGCCGCGAGACCGGATGTGAGGTGGTCCTGTCACCCGAGGTGGCGCGCGGCAAGCGCGCGAGTGCCGTGAGCGGCGCGTTCCTGCCCGAGGAGGCGCTGGCGCGTCTGCTCGGCGGAACGGGTCTCGTCGCACGCCGCACGGCCCAGGGCGTGCTGGTCGTCGAGGCGCAGGAAGCCAGCCGTCCCCAGGGTGATGCGCCCGCCAAGCCGGTCGTCAAGGAAGTGGCGGTAACGGACAAGCTCGAGGAGATCATCGTCACCGCCCAGCGGCGGTCCGAGAATCTCCAGGATGTGCCAGTCGCCATCTCGGTGGTCTCCGGCGACACGCTCGGCGCGCTCGGTGTCAATAACCCGACCGAACTGGCAGCGCTCGTGCCTTCGTTGCAATTCAGTGCGTCGAACACTTCGCGCGGCCTGGGCTTTGCCGTGCGCGGCGTGGGAACCTCGACATTTGGCGATGGCGTCGAGCAGAGCGTCGGCACCGTCGTGGATGGGGTGGTGCTCGGCCGCCCCGGCCAGGGCATCGCGGACCTCGCCGATGTCGACCAGGTGTCGGTGCTGCGCGGCCCGCAGGGCATCCTGTTCGGCAAGAATGCTTCAGCCGGCCTGATCATCGTGAACACGCAACTGCCGAAGCTCGATGACCTTTCCCTCGGGCTGCGCCTCAGCGCTGGTGAGCACGGCGAAGAACGCTATCAGGTCGTCGGCAACGTTCCGCTCGGCGATCGCGTGGCATTTCGCGCCGTGGGTTACAGCAACGAGCGCGACGGCATCGTCCACGACTACGCGCAGGACCGCGACTACAATGGCAGCCATGAGCGGGGAGCGCGTGCCAGCTTCCTCGTGCAAGCGACCGAGGACCTGCAGTTCGTGCTGCGCGCGGACTACTCCGATCGTGACGTGCCTTGCTGCATCTGGACCACCCGCACGGTCACGCCGATGGGTTTCATCGGCCTCACGCAGCCGCCGCAGGTGCATGCCGGGCCGGAGAACGTGGGCGTGAAGCTGTCGGGCAAGATGTACAGCAGCACGATTTCGCGAGGCCTCTCCCTGCAGGCGGACTGGGATCTCGGTGGCTACACGCTCACCTCGATCACGGCGAAGCGCGATTGGCTCGAGGAAGACAATAACGACGCGGATCAGTCGGTGTTGCCGATCTTCGACCTCAACCATGGCACCAACGACGTGTCGCAGTTTTCGCAGGAGTTGCGCCTCGCCTCGCCCGCGGAGAATCGCCTCAACTGGGTGGCGGGCCTCTACTGGTTCGACATGAAGCTCGTCGGCTTCTACGATCAGGGCGGCACGCTGGGCATCCCGCTGCCTCCCGGCATGATCCTCGCCACGCACAACATGAACGATATCAGGACCGAGAGCGTGGCGGCTTTCGGGCAGGCCAACTTCGATGTCACCGATCGCCTGCGACTGTTCGCCGGTGCGCGCTTCACGAGCGAAGACTATTCGCTCGACTACGTGCGGCGGGGCGGTACACCGCCGATGGAAATCACCTATATCGCGCCCACCGCGTTCAAGGCGTCGGACGACGTTACCAACTGGTCCTGGCGCGTTGGCGCGCAGTTCGACCTTGCGCCTACGTCCAATCTCTACTTCAGCGTCGCCCGCGGTTTCAAGGGCAAGGCGATCCTCACGGACGCCGCCGTCACGGCCGACAGCGTCTTCGTCCCGCCGGAGGTTCCCACCGCCTATGAACTGGGCCTGAAGGGCACCTGGTTCGATGGCCGGCTGTACGCCAATATCGCGCTGTTCCGCACGGACTTCGACGACTTCCAGGCGCAGGTCTTCGACACGACGGTGACACCCAACCGGTTCAGGGTGACTTCCGCCGGCGAGGTGGTGACCCAGGGCGTGGAACTGGACTTCCTGGCGCGTCCCGGCCAGGGGCTCTCCGTCGGCGGCGGCCTGTCCTACACGGACGCCTACATCGACAGTGCCTGGATCATTCCGTGCTACGCGGGCCAGACCGTGGCACAGGGTTGCACCGCGGGCCGGGTCGATGCAAAGGGAAACACGCTCAGTGGCACGCCGGAAGTGACCTTCTCGCTGTATGGCGAGTACGAGCGGCCCCTGACGGCAAACGTCAATGGCTTCCTGCGCGCGAACTGGCGCTGGCGTGACGAAGTGAACTTCAGCAACAACGACGACCCGAGCACCCTGCAAAGCAGCTACGGCGTGGTAGGTGCGTCGGTGGGCGTCGCGTCGAACGACAATCGCTGGCGGTTCTCGCTGTTCGCCCGCAACCTGTTCGACCGTCACTTCGTATCGGTGATTTTCCCGACGCCCTTCGATACGGGTGGGTATTCGCAGATCCCGAGCGCGGAGGCGTATCGCACCATCGGTTTGACGCTGGAAGCGAACTTCTAGCGCCACATGGGAGCGACCCCGGCGGAAGGCGCGACAGGCGGGGCGATCCGGTCGACGGCGCGTACCCGCCATGGCTGATATCGCCGTCGTCGGCAGCCTCAACATGGATCTCATCGCGCGCGGCCCGAGGTTGCCGGGCCCGGGTGAGACCGTGTCCGGCCGCGAGTTCCTGGCCGTGCCTGGAGGCAAGGGCGCCAACCAGGCACACGCCGCCGCTCGGCTCGGGGCGGCCGTTGCGATGTTCGGGTGTGTCGGCGATGACGCCCACGGCAGCCAGTTGCTCGACAGCCTCGCGGCCGCGGGTTGCGACACGGCGCACGTGCATCGCGGCCGTTCGCATACGGGTGTTGCCCTCATCCATGTGGCCGAAGAACGGGGCGGCAACGCCATCATGGTCCTGCCTGGGGCGAATGCCGAGTATGACCTGGACAAATGGACGCAGGACGCCCCCGAGGTCGCGCGCAGTCGAATCCTGCTCCTGCAGCGCGAGATCCCGCTGGCGGCGACCCTCGCTGCGGCACGGCGGGCGAAGGCCGCCGGTGCGACGGTCATTCTCGATCCGGCGCCGGCGGGCGGCCTGCCGGATGAGTTGTTCGAGTACATCGACGTCCTCACTCCGAATGAACATGAGCTTGCCGAGCTCACTGAGCTTGCCGAGCTCACGGGGCTTCGCGGCACAGGAGAGCTGACGGAAGGTCAGTTGTCGGAGGCCATCGGGCGGCTCGGCCCAAGGCTGAAGGGGGCGCTGGTGGCCAAGCTGGGCGATCGCGGATGCCTCGTGCGCTTGGGTGGTGCCGTCACGCGCATCGCGGCGGTGCCCGCAACGGCGGTCGATACGACGGGCGCGGGCGACGTCTTCAATGCGGCGCTTGCCGTCGCGCTGCTCGAGGGGAGCGGCCTCAAGGAAGGATGCATCTTCGCGGGACATGCCGCAGCGCTGTCGGTGGGCCGAAAGGGCGCGCAGTCCTCGGCTCCGGGCCGTCGCGAAGTGGACGCGTCCCTGCGGGAGAGCGCCCGATGACCGGATCGCGCATGCCCACGCTCAGCATCGAAACCGGAGCCCTGGCTGGCGGCGTCGATGGAGGCGTGGAGCATTTCCTCGGCATTCCCTACGCGGCCGCGCCGGTCGGTGTCTTGCGCTGGCGCCCGCCTCGTCCCGCTGCCGCGTGGACCGGCGTGCGCACGGCAACGCAATTCGGTGCGGACAGTGTCCAGAACCGACCTTCATGGGATGCCACCGCATCGAGCGGTTCCATGAGTGAAGATTGCCTGTTCATCAATGTATGGCGGCCGGTCGAGCGGCCGCGCGAACCCCTGCCCGTGATGGTCTGGATCCACGGCGGCGGCTTCGTGATGGGCTCGTCGAGCCAGCCGATGCTCGATGGTGGTGCACTCGCCAGTCGCGGCGTGATCGTGGTCACTTTCAACTACCGGCTGGGGCGTTTCGGCTTCTTCGCCCATCCGGTGCTTTCGGCCGCACAGCGCGACGAGCTCCTGGGCAACTACGGCCTCATGGACCAGATGGCGGCCCTGCGCTGGGTCCAGCGAAACATTGCAGCTTTCGGCGGCAATCCCGGAAACGTGACGATCTTCGGCGAATCCGCGGGCGGCACTTCGGTCTTGCAGTTGATGGCGATGCAGGTTGCACACGGGCTCTTCCATCGCGCCATTGCCCAGTCGTCGGGCGGGCGCGACCTGTGGCCGTCCATCGATACCGCGACTCATCGGCCGTCCGCAGAGGTCATCGGGGAGCGCTTCGCGCATGAAGCTGCGGTCGCGGAGGCGAGCCCCGCGGCGCTGCGCGCTCTTCCCGCCGACGTGCTGCGCGGCGACCTGGACCTCGTGAACATGTGCCCGGAGACGTATTCGGGACCCATGTTCGACGGCATCCTCGTCAAGGGGCCGGCGGCGCAGGTGTTCGAGGCTCGCCAGCACGCCCGAGTCCCGCTCATCATCGGATGCACCAGCAACGAGCTGGGCCAGACGCCGGACTTCCTGCGCGACCGGATGGTCGATCGTTTCGTGGAACTGCTCGGCGTGCCGCGCGAGCAGCTGGACGCGCTGTACGGCAGTGCCAGGGCCTGCAATCTCGGCTTCGTCAGCGACCTGCCGTTCGTGGAGCCGGCGCGCCATATCGCACGACTGTCAGCGCAGGGCGGTGTGCCCACGTTTCTCTATGTCTTCGATTACGTGACAGAGGCCCGCAGGCAGCTTTCCAACGGCGCGAGCCACGCATCCGACGTGCCCTTCACGTTCTCGAGCCTGCGGCGAGTCTGGGAGAACATCACGCCTGCCGACGACGCGCTATCGGCCCTCCTTATCGACTGCTGGACTCGCTTTGCGCGCAGCGGCGATCCGAACCATGGTGCGTTTGCGGGTTGGAAGCCCTATACGCACGACTCCATGGCGCTCTGGTTCACGCATGCCGGTCCGATCGTGCGCGCACTCGACACGCGCATCCTCGATTTCCTCGAGAACGCTCATCTCGCGGCTGGCGCAAAAGGCCGGCACGGGGCATGACATCGTCCGCCGCGTTGTGGGCTGGCGCGGAGGCCGATCGCTTCGTCGATCCGTTCGGTCGTCATCTGCTCCTGCGTGGCGTCAACCTGGGGGGCGACTGCAAAGTCCCCTTTCCCGATGGCGGTACCGAGCAACCCTCGGATTTCTCCGATCACCGGCGAGTGTCATTCGTCGGCCGCCCGTTTCCGCTCGACGAGGCGGACGAGCACCTTGCGCGCCTGCGCCACTGGGGTTGCAACGCGCTGCGCTTCCTCGTCACGTGGGAGGCCGTTTCGCACGCGGGCCCGGAGCAGTACGACAGTGCCTATCTCGACTACGTCGTCGCAGTCCTCGAGCGCGCCGAGGCGCACGGCCTCATGGCCTTCATCGATTTCCACCAGGACGTCTGGAGCCGCATGAGCGGCGGCAGCGGCGCGCCAGGTTGGACTTTCGCGGCCCTGGGCCTCGACATCGCTGCGCTGCCTGCCTCGGATGCCGCCCTCGTGATGCAGCATCACTACGATTACGCGAGCGCCGAGGATCATCAGGCCTCCTATCCCATGATGAGCTGGGCCGGCAACTACCAGCGCGCGGCCAATGGCATCATGTGGACCGCGTTCTTCGGCGGTGCTGTGTTCACGCCGGACTGGGTTGTCGACGGCGAGAATGTCCAGCGCTTCCTGTGGCGACACTATCTCGGCGCCATGCGTGCCCTGGCGATGCGGGTTGCGCACCTGCCGAACGTCGTGGGTTTCGATACGCTCAATGAGCCAGGCCTTGGATGGATCGGCCAGAGCCTGTCGAAGCGGCCCGCCGATATCTCCCGCATGCGGCCGGGACCGATCTGGACGCCGCTCGACGGGCTGCGCCTCGCCCACGGCCAGTCCGTGCGGCTGCCGTGCCTGGCCCGCGACGCGAAAAGCCTGCAGATCGTTCCGGACGGTGAGCGCACGTTCAACGCCCGCCGCATCCGTGCCTGGTTGCCGGGCCACGATGACCCGTTCGCGGCCCATGGCGCGTGGCGGCCCGTCGGCGATGAGGGCGAGGCACTCCGTGAGGATTTCTTCCAGTGCCATCGCGGCGAATCGGTGCGCATCGGTGAGGACCTGATGGCGCCGTTCTTCGCGGCAGTAGCGCAAACCGTTCGCCAAGTGCGCAGCGATTGGCTCGTGTTCGCCGAACTCAATCCGTCCGCGACGGCGTCGGGCGAGCATTTCCCTTCCGCGATGCCCCCGCGGTGGGTCAACGCGAGCCATTGGTACGACGTCCAGTTGCTACGCACGAAGCGTTCACCGGACGGTACGCGCGGTGAACTCGCGGCGCGCTATCGGCCGGAACTGCGTTTTCTCCACGATCTCGGTGCGAAGCACACCGCG
>JBGAIL010000178.1:0-9401 GCA_044225565.1 Steroidobacteraceae bacterium
TCGTGTGAAGCGCGTGCCTTTCGATGAGCGCGCGCACTTCTGCAATATCCGCCTCATCCTGCAAAGGCTCCAGATCGACCATCTGGCGATTCACGTTCTCCGCGAACGAGCCGCCTTCGTCGAGCACGTAGGCCACGCCGCCGGACATGCCGGCCGCGAAGTTCCGCCCCGCGGGCCCGAGGATGACCACCCTTCCGCCGGTCATGTACTCGCAACCGTGGTCGCCCACCGCTTCGACGACCGCGTGCGCGCCGGAATTGCGGACCGCAAAACGCTCGCCGGCCATGCCCCGCACGTACACTTCGCCCGACGTCGCACCGTACAGTGCGACGTTGCCGATGATGATGTTCTCTTCCGGCTTGAACCGGGATCCCGCCGGTGGATACACGGCGATCTTGCCACCCGAAAGTCCCTTGCCGACGTAGTCGTTCGCATCGCCCTCGACCGAGAGCGTCATGCCCTTCGTCATGAAGGCGCCGAAGCTCTGACCGGCAGAGCCTTTGAAGCGTACCTTCACCGTGTCTTCGGGAAGGCCGGCGGCCCCGTGCCTGCGCGTGATCTCCGCGCTGGTGAGCGTGCCGACCACGCGATGCACGTTGCGGATGGAAAGCTCCGCCTCCACCTTCTCACCGCGCTCGATGGCTGGCCGGCACACTTCCAGCAGCGCGGTGCTGTCGAGCGACTTGTCGAGGCCGTGATCCTGCTCTTCCTGCCGGAAGCGCGCAGTGTCGGGACCGACGTCCGGCGAATAGAGGACGCTCGAGAAATCGAGCCCCTTCGCCTTCCAGTGCTCCATGGCGCGCTTCGCCTCGAGCCGGTCCACGCGCCCGATGAGCTCTTCCAGGCTGCGGAATCCCAGCTCCGCCATCAGCTCGCGCACCTCCTGCGCGACGAAGCGCATGAAGTTGACGACGTGCTCCGGCTTGCCTGCGAACCTGGCCCGCAACACCGGATCCTGCGTGGCGATGCCGGCCGGGCACGTATTGAGATGGCACACGCGCATGAGGATGCAGCCCGTGGCCACGAGCGGCGCCGTGGCGAAACCGAATTCCTCCGCGCCGAGCAACGCTGCGATCACCACGTCCCGCCCCGTCTTCAGCTGCCCGTCCACCTCCACGGCGACGCGCGAGCGCAGATTGTTGAGCAGCAGCGTCTGATGCGTTTCGGCGAGACCCAGCTCCCACGGGAGCCCGGCATGCCGCAATGAAGTCTGCGGCGAAGCGCCCGTGCCGCCGTCGTGGCCGCTGATGAGCACTACGTCCGCGTGCGCCTTGGCGACGCCGGCCGCGACCGTGCCCACGCCCACTTCCGCCACCAGCTTCACGCTGATGCGCGCATGGCAGTTGCCGTTCTTCAGGTCGTGGATGAGCTGCGCCAGGTCCTCGATGGAGTACACGTCGTGATGCGGCGGCGGCGAGATGAGCCCCACGCCCGGCGTGGAGTGCCGGGTCCTGGCGACCCAGGGATACACCTTGGTGCCGGGAAGCTGCCCGCCCTCACCAGGCTTGGCGCCCTGCGCCATCTTGATCTGGATCTCGCGCGCATTGACCAGGTATTCGCTCGTGACGCCGAAGCGCCCCGAGGCCACCTGCTTGATGGCGGAGTTGCGCGAGTCTCCATTGGGCAGCGGCCGGTAGCGCTGCGGATCTTCCCCGCCCTCGCCGGTATTCGACTTGCCGCCGATGCGGTTCATGGCGATGGCGAGCGTCTCGTGCGCCTCGGCGCTGATCGAGCCGTAGGACATCGCACCCGTCTTGAAGCGCTTGACGAGCTCGTCGACCGGCTCCACCTCATCCAGCGGCACCGGCGAGCCCGGCTTGAACCCCAGCAGGCTGCGCAGCGTGCACTTCTCCTGCGAGCGCTCGTTGATGAGCCGCGCGTATTCCTGATACTGCGAATAGCTGCCGTTGCGTACGGCCTTCTGCAGCCGATGGATGGCTTCCGGCGTAAAGAGATGGGCCTCGCCTTCCGCCCGCCACTGGTACAGCCCATCCGTGTCCAGCGTGTGGCTGCCCGCACCGCGCTGCGTGTAAGCCGCGGCGTGTCGCTTCAGCACTTCCTGGGCGATGACGTCGAGGCCCACACCGCCGACGCGCGATGAGGTTCCGGTGAAGTAGTCGTCGATGACGTCCTGCCGCAGGCCGAGCGCCTCGAACACCTGCGCGCCGCGATAGCTCTGCAGGGAGGAGATGCCCATCTTGGACATCACCTTGATGACGCCCTTCGATGCCGCCTTCACGAAGTTGAGATCGGCCTTCCTGCGCTCGATGCCCGTGAGCAGCTTCGAGCGGATCATGTCGTCGAGGGTCTCGAACGCCACGTAGGGATTGATGGCGCTGCAGCCGTAGCCGATGAGCAGCGCGAAGTGATGCACCTCGCGCGCATCGCCCGTTTCCAGCACCAGGCTCACGCGTGTGCGCAAACCTTCGCGGATGAGGTAATGATGCAGGCCAGCGACCGCCAGCAGCGCTGGCAACGGCGCGTACTCGCGGCTCACGCCACGATCGCTCAGGATGATGACGTTGACGTCGTCCTCTTCGATCATGCGCCGCGCGATGATGCTGAGCTCTTCCATGGACTTCGCCACGCCGCGCTCGCCGCGCGTGACCCTGAACAGGATGGGCAGCACGCCCACCTTCAGCCCCGGCAGGTTCATGCCGCGCACCTTCGCGAACTCTTCGTTCGTGAGGATGGGCCATTCGAGCTCCACGCGCCGGCAGGCCGAGGGCTGCGGATCGAGCAGGTTGCCCTCCGAGCCGAGCCGGGTCTCCGCGGAAGTGATGAGCTCTTCGCGGATGCAGTCGATGGGCGGATTGGTGACCTGGGCGAACAGCTGCTTGAAGTAGTCGTACAGCAGGCGCGGCCGTTGCGAGAGCACGGCGAGCGCCGAATCGTTGCCCATGGAGCCCACGGCCTCGACGCCGTCGCGGGCCATGGGCAGGAGCACTATGCGCTCGTCTTCGAAGGAGTAGCCGAAGGCGATCTGCCGCTGCAGCAGCGTTTCGTGGTCGGGGGTGGGCACTTCGGGAGCGGGCGGCAGGTCGCCCAGGTGCACCAGGTGTTCCGTGATCCACCGGCCGTAGGGCTGCTCCCGGGCGAGCTGCTGCTTGATCTCGGAATCCGAGACGATGCGGCCGGCTTCGGTGTCCACCAGGAACAGGTGCCCCGGCTGCACGCGGCCCTTGGAGAGGATGCGCTCCGGAGCGATGTCCAACACGCCGGTCTCGGAAGCCATGATGACCAGCCCGTCGTGCGTGACGCAGTAGCGCGAGGGGCGCAGCCCGTTGCGGTCGAGGATGGCACCGATCTGCCTGCCGTCGCTGAAGGCGATGGACGCCGGACCGTCCCAGGGCTCCATGAGGCAGGAGTGGTACTGGTAGAAGGCGCGCAGCTGCGGATCCATGGCCTCGTGGTTCGACCAGGGCTCCGGGATCATCATCATGATGGCGTGCGCGAGCGGCCGGCCGCCGAGCACCAGGAGCTCCAGCGTGTTGTCGAACATCGAGGAGTCGCTGCCGTTCGGGTTCACGATCGGCAGGATCTTGCGCATGTCGTCGCCGAACACCGGCGACTCGAACAGCGCCTCGCGCGCCCGCATCCAGTTGATGTTGCCCCGCAACGTGTTGATCTCGCCGTTGTGCGCCATGTAGCGGTACGGGTGCGCGCGATCCCAGCTGGGGAAGGTATTCGTGCTGAAGCGCGAGTGCACCAGGGCGATGGCCGTCTCCACCGCGGGATGCACGAGGTCCGGGAAGTATTTCGGCAGCTGCTCGGTGAGCAGCATGCCCTTGTAGACGAGCGTGCGGCAGGAAAGGCTGGCGATGTACCACTGCTCCGCGCCATCCAGGGTGGACGTGCGGATCTCGTTGTAGGCGCGCTTGCGGATGACGTAGAGCTTGCGCTCGAAGGCCAGCTCGTCGGGCAGCTCCGGGTCGCGCGCGATGACGGCCTGCCGCATGAAGGGCTCGCTCGCGAGCGCGGTGTCGCCGAGCGAGGCGCTATTGGTCGGCACCGTGCGCCAGCCGAGGAAGGTCTGGCCTTCGGACTGCACGATCTTCTCGAAACGCTCCTCGAGGCGGCGACGCTTCACGGGATTGCGCGGCAGGAACACCATGCCGAGCGCATAGTGCCCCGGCGCCGGCAGCGTGATGCGGCACTGGCGCAGCGCCTCTTCCAGGAAGGCATGCGGCATTTGAATGAGCACGCCGGCGCCGTCGCCGGTGTTGGCTTCGGAGCCGCAGGCGCCCCGGTGATCCAGATTCCTCAGGATCTCCAGGGCCTGCTCGAGGATGGCGTGGGATTTGCGGCCCTGGATGTCCACGACGAAGCCGAGGCCGCAGGCTTCGTGCTCGAACCACGGATCGTAGAGCCCCTGCTTCGGCGGGCGCGCGCTCAGCCTGGGCCTTGTGTCAGCAAGACCGCTCAAAATTTCTCTCCCGAGTGGATCGGACGGAGTAAATCGCGTTCCGCCAGCGCATGCAAGCTGTTTGGGCATCGCGGAGCGCAGCGCACCAGCCCGGTGCGGCGCGAGCACTGCCCTGGTGCGCAAATCCCGTCGCGCTGGCCCCGGTTTCCCGAAGCTTGGGCTATAGTCGGCTCCCGCTTTCAAAACGCCCGGTCACCGGGCAAGGCCGAGCCATCATGCCCCTCGAACGCCGCCTCCGCCGCACCCTGCCCGCTGCTTTCGCGCTCACCGTGCTCGCCGGCCTGCCGCTCGCGCGTGCGGAAATCACCTCCGCGGATGTCGAACGCCTGGCCGCCGAGCGGTCGCAACGCCTGATCGAATGGCGGCGGGACATCCATCAGCACCCGGAGCTCGGCAACCGCGAGCAGCGCACCTCGAAGCTGGTGGCGGCGCACCTGCGCTCGCTCGGCCTGGACGTGCGCACCGGCATCGCGACCACCGGCGTGGCCGCCGTCCTCAAGGGCGGCAGGCCCGGACCGGTCATTGCCCTGCGCGCGGACATGGATGCGCTGCCGGTCACCGAGCGCACCGACGTGCCTTTCAAATCCACGGTGAAGAGCGAGTACCGCGTGCAGACCGTCGGCGTGATGCATGCCTGCGGGCACGATTCCCACACCGCCATCCTGATGGCGGCGGCCCAGTCGCTGGCGTCGGTGAAGGCGCAACTGCCGGGCACGATCCTGTTCATCTTCCAGCCTGCCGAGGAAGGCGTGCCGGATGGCGAGAAAGGCGGCGCGAAAGAGATGCTCGCCCAGGGCCTCTTCGACATCGTGAAGCCCGAGGCGGTCTTCGGCCTGCACGTCTTCTCCATCCTGCACACGGGGGACATCGGATACCGCAGCGGGCCTTTCATGGCAGGGTCTGACTCGTTCCGCATCGTCGTCACCGGCAAGCAGACGCACGGCGCCGTGCCGTGGCAGGGCACGGATCCCATCGTCGCGGCTGCGCAGATCGTCGAAGCGCTGCAGACCGTGGTGAGCCGGCAGGTGAACATCACCGAGAACCCGGCCATCGTCACGGTGGGCGCCATCAACGGTGGCATCCGCAACAACATCATCCCCGACCAGGTCGAGCTGCTCGGCACCATCCGCACGTTCTCCAAAGAGCAGCGAGCGCTCGTCTTCGAGCGAGTCGAGCGCGTAGCGAAGAACACCGCGGCCGCGACCGGCGCTTCAGCCACCTTCACGGTGGGCGAGGCACCGTATCCCGTCACTTTCAACGACCCGGCGCTCACGCAGCGCGTGCTGCCGTCGCTGCAGAAAGTGATCGGAGCGGAGCACACGAAGGAGATCCCCCTGGTCACCGGAGCGGAGGATTTCTCGTTCTTCGGAGAGCGGGTGCCGGCTTTCTATTTCTTCGTGGGCGTGACGCCTCCCGACCGGGACCTCGCCACCGCGCCGGCCAACCATTCGCCGCTCTTCTACATCGACGAAGCGGCCCTGCAGCCCGCCTTGCGCGCGCTGATGCAGGTGACGGTGGACTACCTGCAGGGCGGGAAAGGCAGCTGAGCGTCACCGGCCATCGAGCACCGCGCCCTCGTAGATCTGCTCCAGCGGCAGTGCCAGCTGCACCGACTCCAGATCCAGCACTGCGTCACTCGAGATCAGGACGAGCGGCTTCCACTCTTCCCTGCGCCGCAGGAGGGTCACCTCACGGCGGCGCTGCGCGATGATCACGTATTCGTCCAGCGTGGGGATCAGCCGATAGTTCAGGGATTTCTCGTTGCGGTCTGTCCGCGCCGTGGAAGGTGACAGCACCTCGACGACGAGCTTCGGCTCCTCGAGATGGTGCGCTTCCTGATCCAGCTTTCCGCAGGCCACCAGGACGTCGGGATAGTAGGAAAATTGCGGCTGCTGCTTCTGCTGCGCGACCTTGACGTTCTCCATGAACGCCCTGCAGGGGCGCCCTCTCAGATGGTTGAACACCGCATTGAACGTGTTCCCGCAGATGACGCCGTGGCGCAAGGTCGGGGCGCTCATCGCGAACACTTCGCCATCGACGTACTCGTGGCGTATCGGGCTCACGGCCTCGCGCTGCAGGTATTCCTCGAAGGACAGGAAGGGAGACTCGTATCTCGCCGCGGACTCGGCGACCCGATCCGCCAGCACCTCCTCCGGTCGCGACAGATTGAGATAGATCCAGTGCTCGAGGCTTGCGCGAGCGTCGGGCGAAAGCCGCTCGATCGCCCCTTCCAGCGCTCGCAGGGAATCCGTGTCGTCGATCATGGGAACCTCCTTGGTTCATCCAGTATTGAGCGGAGTGGGGCCCGGAATTGTATTCAAACGATGCGCGCGAAGCCTCTCAAAAACGCCTCGCGTGGAGCATATGCGTGAGCAATTCGCGCGGTTGATACCGCGACGAATTCGCGTGAAGAGGACTAACGCATCTTCAAAGGCTTGTAGGTCAGCCAGTCCGGGAAGGCCCATCCCCAGCGGATAGCGCCCATGCGCACGGCGGCGATCACCGCTATCGCTATCCGCGCCAGCCATTCTCGATCGAGCGTGGGAATCTGAAGGCCGATGACATAGACACCGATGCCCAACAGGATCGGCGTCATGTAAAGCTCGCGGCGCGTGAGGATGGTGGGCTGGCTCGTGAGCAGATCCCGGATCAGGCCGCCGCCTATGCCCGTGATCACGCCCATCACCAGCGCAACACCTGCCGGAAATCCCGCATCGATGGTTCGCTCGGTGGCAAGCACTGTGAACACCGCCGTGCCGACGGCATCGAGATACAGCAGCGCGTTGTACGTGGCGCGAAACTTTTGCTCGAAGAAGAACGTGGCGATCGCCGCGCCGGTTGCGACGTAAAGGAACGTAGGGTCGTGAAGCCAGAATACCGGCCGGTCGAGCGTGATGTCGCGCAGCGTTCCACCGCCCACGGCCGTGACCACTCCGATGACGACGAAAGTGAGCACGTCCATGTTCTGGCGCGCCGCCGCCAACACGCCGGTCACCGCGAATACGGCGGCGGCGAACAAGATGAGAGTCTCGTTGTAAGTCATGGTCCGGCCGCCCTCCCCGATCGCAACCGCCAGCACTCACGGCAGGAGGCGCTCTCCCGCTCACGGGACTACCCGCCGCAGCCCGCCATGCCCGACCCGCTACTTCTCCGGGTTGCCGGTGGGCGCCGGCAGTACGGCTTCCAACCGGTCGATGCTGCGCCAGCCGCGGGTGAGCACGGCACCGCGCTGCGCGCGCTGGCCTTTGTAGTCTGCGAGCTCTTTCCATTCGAGCGTCTTCTGCTTGTCGCCCGACCACAGCACCAGCTTCCCGCCGGGCGGGATCACCGCGATGCCCGTGAGGTATTCCTCGCGCGCGGCGACCTTCTTCCCCGGGATGTCGTAGATCTTGTTGCCCTTGCCGCGCGGCATTTCCGGCAGGTCACCCACCTTGAAGGCGAGCATCTTGCCTTCGCTGCTCACCGCGAGCACCAGCGAATCCGGTGAGGGCACGAACGCCGGCGGCAGTACGTGCGCATTGTCCGGCACGTTCAGGATGGTCTTGCCGGCCTTGCGGTCGGTGATGAGCTCTTTCAGCCGGACCGTGAACCCGTAGCCCGCGTCGGTGGCGAGCAGCCACAGATCCTCCGGCTCGCCGAGCATGACGCCCGCGAACTTGGCTCCGTCCGGCGGATTGAGCCGGCCTGAAAGCGGTTCGCCGTTGCCGCGCGCCGAAGGCAGCGAGTGCGCAGGCAGCGTATATGTGCGGCCCGTGCTGTCGATGAACACTGCAGGCTGCAGACTCCGCCCGCGTGCGGCGGACTGGTACGCGTCACCGCTCTTGTATGAGAGCGAACGCGGATCGATCTCGTGACCCTTCGCCGCCCGCACCCAGCCACCGGTGGAGAGCACCACCGTGGTCGGCTCGTTCGCGATGAGCGTGGTCTCGTCGATGGCCTGCGCCGCCTCGCGCTCGATGATCCGGGTGCGGCGATCGTTGCCGTACTTCTCCGCGTCGGCGGTGATCTCCTCCGCCACGAGCTTGCGCAGCTTCGACTTGCTCTTGAGCAGCGCCTCGAGCTTCTCCTGCTCCTCGCGCAACTCCTTCTGCTCGGCGCGGATCTTCATCTCCTCGAGCTTCGCGAGATGGCGCAGCTTGGTCTCGAGGATGAACTCCACCTGCTCCTCGGAGAGCCTGAAGCGCTTCATCAGCACCGGCTTCGGCTCGTCCTCGCGGCGGATGATGCGGATCACCTCGTCGAGGTTGAGGTACACCGCCATCAGGCCTTCGAGGATGTGCAGCCGGCGCAGCACCTTCTCGAGGCGGTGCTGCAGGCGCCGCGTGACCGTGTTGATGCGGAATTCCAGCCACTGCGTGAGGATCTCCCTCAGCCCCATCACCTTCGGCCGGCCGTCGAGGCCGATGATGTTGAGATTGACGCGGTAGCTGCGCTCGAGGTCGGTGGTCGCGAACAGGTGCTGCATCAGCTGCGTGAGGTCCACGCGGTTGGAGCGCGGGATGATGACGAAGCGCGTCGGGTTCTCGTGATCCGACTCGTCGCGCACGTCCTCCACCATCGGCAGCTTCTTGGCGCGGATCTGTTCGGCGATCTGTTCCTCCACCTTGCCGCTCGACACCTGGAACGGGAACGAGTTGACGACCACGTTGCCGTCCTCGATCTCCCAGGTGGCGCGCGCGCGGAAGGCGCCCGTGCCCTTCTCGTAGAACTCCTTCAGATCCGTGCGCGGCGAGACGATCTCGGCGCCGGTCGGCAGGTCCGGGCCCTTCACGTGCTTCATCAGCGCGGCTGTGGTGGCTTCCGGATCCTCGAGCAGATGCAGGCAGGCGTTGGCCACTTCGCGCAGGTTGTGCGGCGGGATGTCCGTCGCCATGCCGACCGCGATGCCCTGAGTGCCGTTGACCAGCAGGTTCGGCAGGCGCGCCGGCAGGATGGACGGCTCTTCGCGGGTGCCGTCGAAGGTGGGCACCCAGTC
>JBGAIL010000179.1:0-9340 GCA_044225565.1 Steroidobacteraceae bacterium
GGCGCAGGCCGCGCCCATGACGATCGCCGCAGCCGCGAGACGGAGCCGCATTACCAGCGATAGCGCAAAGTCGCGAGCACGGTGCGGCGATACCCGTAGAGCACGCTGCCGGTATAGAAACCCGGCGTGAAGTACGTCTTGTCGAACAGGTTCGACGCGTTGATCGCCAGCGAGTAGCGGTTCCAGTCGAAGCTCACCGTCGCGTCGACCAGCGTGTAGCCGCCCACCTCCACGGTATTGTCAGTGTTGAACGTCTTGGTGATGTAGCGCGCGCCGGCCCCGAAATCGAGACTGCGTCCGCCGCCGAGCCGCAGCGCGTAGTCGGCCCACAGGGACAGGTTGTGCTCCGGGATGCCGAGTTGCTTGAGCCCCTTCGTCGAGATGCCGGTGGCGGCGGGGTTGGCCTTGGTCACTTCCGCATCGGTATATGCATAGGCGCCGATGAGATTGAAGGCGTCGGTCAGCTGCGTGCGGGCTTCCAGCTCCACGCCGCGCGCGCGCACCTCGCCCTGCTGCACGAAGAAGCCCACATGCTCGAGATCCGGCGTCGCGACGTTCTCCTGCGTGAGCTGATAGACCGCCAGCGTGACGAGTGATTTCGGCGTCAGCGTCTTCTTCAGGCCGACCTCGAGCTGCTTGCCTTCCGTGGGCACGAATTGCGCGCCGCTGAAGGTCGCGCCCGGCAGCGGCTGGAACGACGTCGAATAGCTCGCATACGGGGCGAGCCCGGAAGCGGTTTCGTAGATCGCGCCGACGCGCCCCGTGAACGCGTCGTCCTTGGTCTTGCGTTGCAGGTTGAGATTGCGAGCCTCGAGGTCGCTTCGCACCCAGTCCTGGCGGCCGCCGAACGCCAGCACCAGGTTGTTCCATTTCGTCTGCTCCTGCACGTAGACGGCCTTCTGCCGCAGATGGGTGAGCGTGTCGCTCACGAGCGCCGGTCCCCAGGCGATCGGCATGTCGTAGACCGGAGCGTAGACATCCAGCGGGTCGATCGCTCCGTTGCGCTGAACGTTGGTTCTGCGATGCCAGGCATAATCGACGCCGCCCACCAGTGTGTGCTGGAGCCCTTCGCCGCCGAACGTCCACGTCAGATGCGCGTCCGTCGTGAGCTGTCGGGACTTCGCGAGCCGGTCTATGGCGAGCCGCGAGAGGAATCGGTCCTGGGTGAGCTGGGCGCCACCGATCGGGACGGCGGCCTCCAGGCTCGTGCGCGACAGGGAGTAGCGCAGCACCTGATCGAAGGAGAGCCCCTCGCCGAAGCGGTGCTTCAAATCGTAGCCTGCGGCATAGTTGTCCATCGTGAAGCCGTCCCAGGCGGTGTCGCCCAGGAAGCGATGGGCCGGGATGCGGCCGTTCGGGTTGGGGAACTCGGTGCCGACCGCCGGAAAGCTCAGCTCGCTGCCGCCCTTGTCCGTGCGCAGATACTGCGCCAAGAGCGTGAGGTCGGTCTCCTCGGAAGGCGCCCAGGTGAGTGCCGGTGCCAGATAGAGGCGGTCGTCCTGCATGTGGTCGAACTGGGTGCCGGAATCGCGCACCAGAGCAGTCGCCCGGTAGCGCCATTCGCCGGCCGCGTCGATCGGCCCTCCGAGATCGGCGGCTCCCTGCATCCGCTCGTTCGAGCCTGCCTGCAGCAGGACTTCCCTCAACGCGGTGCGCGGTGGCCGCTTGGTGATGGCGTTGACCATGCCGCCCGGCGCCGCCTGGCCGTAGAGCACGGAGGACGGTCCCTTGAAGAACTCGATGCGCTCCAGGCCGTAGGTCTCGACGTCGCCGTCGAGATTGTTGAACTGGATGCGCAGGCCGTCCCGAAAGACGCTGCCCGCAGTGTTGTTGGCACGAAAGCCGCGCAGGTAGAAATCCTGCATGCCCTGCTGGCCGGGATAGTCGAAGAGCTTCACGCCGGCGCTGTAGCGGAGGGCGCCATTCAGGTCCTGCACGCCGCGCAGCTCCATTTCCCTGCTCGTGATCACGGAAATCGACTGCGGCGTCTCCGTCAGCGTGGCCGGCAGCTTCGTACCAGAGACGACCACTTCATAGAGGTCGCCCGCCTGGGCACGGCCGGAAGGCGTCGCCGCCTGCGGCTCCGCCGCTCCATCGGATGCTGCGGCCGGCGGATTCGCCTGCTCCGCCTGTGCGACCCTGAAGCGGCCTTGCCCGGATCGCGAATCCTCGCCGGAAGCTGCCGCCGCGTCGTCGCCCGACCGGTCGCTGCCGGATGCGCCGGCTTTCACCGGGGCGACGAACAATACGCCGGCGCGCCGCTCGCTGACCTGCAGGCCCGTGCCTTGTACGAGCAGGCGGATGGCATCGAGCGGCTCGTATTCGCCGTCGATCGCATTGGTGGTGACGCCCTTCACGTGCTCGTAGCCGAAGAGAATCTGGACTCCCGCCTGCCGCGCGAACTCCGTAAGGGTGATCGTGGCGTCCTGAGCCTCGATGCGGAAAGGCTTCTTCCCGGCCACGGCCGCGTGCGAAACGCACGTGAGCAGCAGCATGCACAGCAATGCCGAACCTGGGACGCGCGTGCGTCCCGGCAATCGAACGGTTGATCTCATCGTGCCTCCCCGGCGGGTCATCGGCCCGCGTCGTTGTGCGCAGTGAGACGTGCGAGGAGGCGCATTCCGCCATATGCCCGACGCGCTTTTCGCTCCGGGTCAATGATCACGGGCCGTGCGATGGGTCCGTTGTGCCGCTTGCGGCAGACAGGGCGATTCGATCGGTGCCCCAGACCGCACGGATCGCGAAGTGTTGCTCGAGCAGCTCGATGAAAGCGTTCACGTTGGTCGGCCGGAAGTATCCGCCGATCTTGAGCGTGGCGAGTGCCGGATCCGAGAGTACGAGGTGCCGCTCGTTGTAGCGATTGAACTCGGCAACCGCCTCCGAGAGGGGTGTACCGTGGAACACCAGCATGCGCTCCCGCCATGCCAGCTTGCGCTCGCTCACATTGGGAGCGATCTCACTCATCGTGACATGCTGTGCCCGAGCGATGGCCGCCTGACCCGCTTCCACGATTCGGGTGGACGGCGGCAGAGACGCTTCGGAACGAGCGAGCGCCTCGGATGCGCCGACGGCGACTCGCCCCTCATCGACGAGCACTTCGACCGCCCGTTCGAAACGCCGCACGTTGAAGCGGGTGCCTATCGCGCGCACGGCGGCATTCCCGGCGGTCACGATGAAAGGGCGAGTGGCATCGTGTGCAACCTCGAAGCTCGCTTCTCCACGCCGCAGCTCGATCTTGCGCATCGAGTTGTCCATGGACACGCGCACGCCCGTATCGGTATTGAGCTCGAGCACGGAGCCGTCCGAGAGCACGATTCTCTGGAACCCGCCGATGCCCGTGACGTACGTCGTGCCGCTCAACGAGGAAGCGAGCAGCCACGTCGCGATGACGGCGAGCACCAGTGCTGCTGCCACGGCGGCGAGCGTGGGATTGAAGGCAAACGAGCGAGGCTTCAGGAAATTGGGATCGATCCGGCTTGTGGTCGGCCGGAGGGCGCAGACGCGGTCGAGCTGGCTCCATGCGGCCGCGATACGCGCATACGCCGCGGCGTGACGGGGATCGGTTGTGCGCCAGCGCTCGAATTCCGCACGGTCCTCTTCCGTCGCGTCCGGGCGATCCAGGCGTGCAAGCCAATCGCCGGCCTGCGCATCGATGGAATTGACGTCAGTCGGCACCGGGCTTCCCCCTCGATGTGCGGATGGACTTCAGCGAAGGGCCGGCGGGCGCGCGCGCCTGTCCTTTCGCGTACATCCGCTCCGTGCACAGGCGCACACCCGTCGAAACATGCTTTTCCACGGTGCTTTCACTGATGCCGAGGCGAGAGGCGATCTCCCTTTGCGAGAGCCCATAGAGCTTGCGCAGAGTGAGGACCTGCCGGCAACGCTCCGGGAGAGAGGCAATCGTGTCGGCGAGCATGGCCAGTTCCTGACGTACGCTGAGCTCTTCGCAGGCGGTCGGACGCTCGTCTATGACGTGAATGGAGTCGATTTCCGCCAGTGCGTCCAGCGACACGACGCGGCGGCGGCGGAGCCTGTCGAGCGCGATGTTCCGCGCAGTGGTGAACAGGAAGGCGTGCCAGTTCTGCACGCTGGCGCAGGCACCATCGCTCAAGCTGAGCACCCGCGCATAGATTTCCTGCACGGCATCCTGCATATCCGGCGGCTCGACGGAGAAGCGCCTGAGATAGCCGCGCAGGGCCCGTTCATGAACGAGGACCTCTTTGGCGAACCAGGCATTGCGATCGTTGGGCGGCATGGCGGCGTCGGCTCGGCGGGATTGTAGGCGAGCACCAGGCGCATGGGCACGGAACGAAAATACAGGACGCCCGACTGGCGGAAAGCCTCTCGAGCCGCGTCATATGAGGTTCGGTTCCAGCCCGCCGATCGTTGCAGGCCGTGGCCGGGAATTAATGCCTGTACCGGGTCGTCAGCGCCAGCCGGCGCAGAATCCGCGCAAGACCGATGATTTGGAGCGGGAAACGAGGCTCGAACTCGCGACCTCAACCTTGGCAAGGTTGAGCTCTACCAACTGAGCTATTCCCGCATCTCGAACGAGGCCGCGAGATTGTAGGGGCAGGCCTCGCGAAGTCAAGCCATTAAACCAAGAAGATCAGCCGCTTATTGCCGCAATTCAGGCCACGCCGCACGCAGGTACACCACCATCGACCACAGCGTCAGCACCGCGGCCACCACGGTGAGCGCCATGCCGGGCGCATAGGTGGGGAGGCCGAAGAGATCCCAGCGGAACAGCATCATGGACAGCCCCACGATCTGCAGGATCGTCTTGTACTTGCCGATGCGTGAGACCGCCACCTTGCGTCGCGCGCCGATCTCTGCCATCCACTCGCGCAGCGCCGAGATCGCGATCTCCCGGCCCACGATCACGATGGCCGTGAGGGCTAGAGCCACGCGAGCGCCCTCCGCGGTCAGGCCGAGCATGGGCGGCACGTCCTTGCTCATGAGCAGGATCAGCGCCACCGCCACCACCAGCTTGTCGGCTACCGGGTCGAGGAACGCGCCGAGCCGAGAGGTTTGTCCGAGCCTGCGCGCGAGGTAGCCGTCCAGCGAGTCCGTAACGCCGGCGGCCGCGAACAGCAGGCCCGCGGCCGGATCAGACCAGTGATACGGCGAATAGAACAGCAGGATGATCAGCGGGATCGCAGCGATGCGGATCCAGGTGAGGATGTTCGGCAGGGTCCAGAGCATCGCGCGCTTCAGCTTCCAGGGTGGAGCCGATCATAGATGTTTCGCGCGAGGGCTGCGCCGACGCCTGCGACCTGCTCGAGGTCGGCCACTCCCGCCCGCATCACGCCCTGCAGCCCGCCGAAGTGCGTGAGCAGCGCTCGCCGGCGCGACGGTCCGAGCCCGGGAACGGTCTCCAGGATCGATTCGTTGTAGCGTCGGGCACGCTTGCGGCGGTGCCCTGTGATCGCGAAGCGGTGCGCCTCGTCGCGAATCCGCTGCACGAGACGTGAGGCAGGTGAATGCGACTCGAGGATGCGCGGCGCCGCCGCGCCGTGGATGAACAGCCGCTCCTGCCCAGGCCGTCGATCCGGCCCCTTCGCCACGCCCACCAGCGTGACGTCGTCGAAGCCGACCTCCTCCAGCGCTTCATGCACCTGTGCGATCTGCCCCAGGCCACCGTCGATCAGCAACAGGTCCGGGGCCGGCATTTCGCCATCCCGGATGCGCGTGTAGCGGCGCGACAGCGCTTGGCGCAGCGCCCCGTAGTCGTCCCCCGGAGTCACGCCGGTGATGTTGAACCGCCGGTATTCCTTCTTGAGCGGCCCTTCCGGCCCGAACACCACGCAGGAGGCCACCGTGCCCTCCCCGCCCGTGTGGCTGATATCGAAGCATTCGATGCGGGCGGGCACTTCCGGGAGCTCCAGCTCCGTCGCCAATGCCGCGAGCATCTCCTCCACACCCTGCTTCTGGGAAAGCCGGATGCGCAGCGCCTGCGCTGCGTTCTCCTGGGCCAGTTCCGCCCACCGGACGCCGAGCCCGCGCACCGGGCAGCGCACCTCTACGGCGCGACCGGAACGGGTGGCCAGGGCCTCAGCGAGCGCTTCCGCGTCCTCGAGCTTGCGGTTGACGAAGACTTCGGGCGGCGGCTCCTGGGTGGCGTAGTACTGCATGATGAAGGAGACGAGCGCTTCCTCGGGCTCCGACAGCGCCGCGCGCGGAAAATAGCTCGTGGTTCCGAGATTCCTCCCTCCTCTCACCAGCATGGCGCTCACCGAGTAGGCGCCCGGCTCGCCGACGATGGCGAAGACGTCGACGTCGCGCTCGCCTTCGGCCGTGACGATCTGCTGCGCCTGGATGCGCTTGAGCGCCGCCAGCTGGTCGCGGATCCGCGCCGCGCGCTCGAATTCCAGCCTGCCGGCGGCTTCGTCCATGCGTGCCTCGAGCAGCGCGACCACCTCGTCGCCCGCGCCCTCCAGCACTTTCACCGCGGCAGCCATGTCCTGCCCGTAGTCCGCCTGAGTGATCAGCCCCACGCAGGGCGCCGAGCAGCGCCCGATCTGGTGCTGCAGGCAGGGGCGGCTGCGGTTCGCGAAGAACGTGTCCCGGCAGTTGCGGATGCGGAAGAGCTTCTGCAGCTCGTGCAGCGCCTCCTTTACCGCGCCGGCGCTGGGGTAAGGGCCGAAGTAGCGTCCAGGCAGGTTGCGCGCGCCGCGGTAGAAGGACAGCCGCGGAAAGTCGTGCGTGGCCTGCAGGTAGATGTACGGGAAGCTCTTGTCGTCCCGCAGGGTGACGTTGAAGCGCGGCCGATGCGCTTTGATGAGGTTGTATTCGAGGAGCAGCGCCTCGGTCTCGGAGCCCGTCACCGTGACTTCGATCGCCGCGATCTGGCTCACCAGCGCCTGGATCTTCGGGTCGACGCGACTCGGGTTGAAGTAGCTGCCGACGCGGTCCCTCAGGCTGCGCGCCTTGCCGACGTAGAGCAGCTCGCCGCCGGCATCGAGCATCCGGTAGACGCCGGGCCGCTTCGGCAGCGCTCCGACGAAGGCCTTCAGGGCCTCGCGGCCGTTCTCATCCGCGCCCACTCACCGCTCCGCCAGCTGGCAGGCACGGCGCAGCACCGACTTGAACATCGGAGCGGTGAGGCGCCGCGTCTGCGTGTTGTAGCGGCTGCAATGATACGAGTCGACGAGCTGGCGCGTCGCGTCGAGCCGGTGCTCGGCGGCGTGCGCGAACGGGAAGTCGGCGCGCTTCAGGTCGAGCGCCATGAGAACGGCTTCGTGTGCGATGCGGCCCAGCGCCACGATGACGCGCACCTGCTTCTTCGACTGCTCGAGCTCGACCCGCAGATAGCCGTTGCAGCGACGAATCTCGTCCGGCAGCGGCTTGTTCTGTGGCGGCAGGCATTTCACCGCGTTGCTGATGCGTGCGTTGCGCAGCTTCAGCGGATCGTCCGCGGAGACGGACACCGCGCGCGTCCCCAGCCCGAGCTCGTGCAGTGTCTCGTAGAGCAAGATGCCCGCGTGGTCGCCCGTGAACGGCCGACCCGTCCGATTGGCGCCGTGCATGCCGGGAGCGAGGCCAACGATGAGGATTTCAGCCCTGGCATCGCCAAAGGGCGCGACCGGGCGCGACCAGTAGTCGGGGTATCGAGCATGCGTCTCCGCGAGGAAGCCGGCCAGGCGCGGGCAGAGCGTGCAGTCCTTGTCGTAAGCCACCTGAATGGCGGCCGCACCGCCCTGCCCTTTGCGCTTCGAACCTGAAGCCGAGCGCCTGCGTATTTCAATCATCCATGTGCCGGATCACAGCGTCGCCGAATCCCGAGGTGCTCATGAGCGTCGCGCCCGGAATCAGTCGCTGCAGGTCTTCCTCGACGTTCTTCTTGGCCGCGAGCTCCTGCTTCGGAGCACGGATTGCCTCGCGCAGGCGCGCGAGATCGTACGTGAGCTCCTTGGCGGCGATGGTGTTGGCCACGCCCTTCAGGATGAGCTCCGCCGCTTCCGTCCACTTGAGATAGCGCAGCATCATCTCGGCCGAGAGGATGAGCGAGCCGGGATTCACCCGGTCTTTCCCGGCGAAGCCCGGTGCCGTGCCGTGCGTGGCCTCGAATACCGCGAGGCCATCGCCGATGTTGCCGCCGGGTGCGATGCCGATGCCACCCACCTGCGCGGCGAGCGCATCCGAGATGTAATCCCCGTTGAGGTTCAGCGTGGCGATGACGTCGTATTCCTCCGGGCGCAGTAGCACCTGCTGCAGGAAGTTGTCCGCGATCACGTCCTTCACCACGATGTCCTTGCCGGTGCGCGGGTTCTTGAAGGAGAGCCACGGACCGTCGCCGATCTCCTTCGCGCCGAACTCGTCCTTGGCGAGCTGGTAGCCCCAGTTGCGGAAGGCGCCTTCCGTGAACTTCATGATGTTGCCCTTGTGGACCAGCGTGACCGAGACACGGTCGTTGTCCACTGCGTACTGGATGGCCTTGCGGATGAGGCGCTGGCTGCCCTCCTTCGACACGGGCTTGATGCCAACGCCCGAGCTCGCGGGAAAGCGGATGCCCGTGACCTTCAGCTCCTGCTGGAGATAGACGATGAGCTTCTGCACTTCCGCCGAGCCCGCGGGCCACTCGATTCCGGCGTAGATGTCCTCCGTGTTCTCCCGGAACACCACCATGTCCGTGAGGCTGGCATCCTGCATGGGGCTCGAGACGCCGGGGAAGTAGCGGATGGGTCGCACGCAGGCGTAGAGGTCCAGGCTCTGGCGCATGGCGACGTTCAGAGAGCGGATGCCGCCGCCGATCGGCGTGCCCAGCGGACCCTTGATGGACACCACGAAGTCGCGCAGCGCCTGCAGCGTCTCGTCCGGGAACCACTGGCCGTACTTCCGGTTCGCCTTCTCGCCGCTGTAGATCTCCATCCAGGCGATGCGGCGCTTGCCGCCGTAGGCTTTCTTCACGGCGGCATCCACCACCTTGAGCATCACCGGGGTGACGTCGATGCCGATGCCGTCCCCTTCGATGTACGGGATGATCGGCGTGTCCGGCACGGTGATCGACGCGTCCTTGTTGATCCCGATCTTCTGTCCGTCCCGGGGCACGACGATGTGCTCGTATCGCATGTCTGGAGTCTCCTTCAGGTGCGCGCATCCTACCGCAAATGCGAAAGGGGGCAGGCTCGCGCCTGCCCCCTTTTCGGGCCGACTCCGTCCGGAGCGAGCACTCAGCTCTTGATGAACTGGGCCTCTTCCGTGGATCCCTTGAGCGCGGACAGCGAAGAGGTGCCGGCGGTGACCGTCGAGGTGACGTCGTCGAAGTATCCCGCCCCCACTTCGCGCTGGTGCTTGGTGGCAGTGTAGCCGATGCCTTCCGCGCCGAACTCTTCCTGCT
>JBGAIL010000180.1:0-9765 GCA_044225565.1 Steroidobacteraceae bacterium
GGCTAGAGCTGCCGCATCGCACGGTCGCGCTGTGCGGTGGCGACGTCGGGTTCGCGAGCGCCAAGACCTACGACCTCGAGGTGTGGCTGCCCGGCCAGGATCGGTATCGGGAGATCTCGTCGTGCAGCAACTGCGAGAGCTTCCAGGCGCGGCGCATGCAGGCGCGCTGGCGTAATCCCGCCACGGGCAAGCCGGAGCCGCTGCACACTCTCAACGGATCCGGCGTCGCCGTCGGCCGTGCGCTGGTGGCGGTGCTGGAGAACTTCCAGAACGCGGATGGATCGGTGACGGTGCCCACGGCGCTGCGGCCTTACATGGGTGGGGTGGAGAGGCTGGCGCCGTGACTCATGTCTTGGGAAAGCCGCCGGGGCATGATTTATGCAACCACCCTGGTGCAAGGGCTCGATCGATCGCGTGACGCCTACGAAGCCCGGTTTCTGGTGGATACGGGCGTCATGGATTGCCTGGCACCTGCCGGAGCCCTGGAGGCGGCGGGCGTGCGCCGGGAAGGATTCGGCCGATACGAGCTCGCCAACGGCGAGATGCTCGAACTGGCCTGGGGTTTCGCCATTCTCAACTTCATGGACAGCCTGGCCACGGGCAAAGTGATCTTCGGCCCCGAAGGCGTCGAGCCCATCCTGGGCGTGCTGGCGCTGGAAAGCGCGGGGGTCGTCGTCGATCCCGTGAGTCAGACGCTCAAACGCCTCACGACACGGCCGTTGAAGAAGGCGGCCTGAGCGCGTTCTGATGCCTGGCCCGGGTCTGGTGGGTGAGGCAGACGGCTTCACGCCGAAATGGCGTGGAGCATCTCGAATACGCGCTGCGGATCACGCGCAATGATCTTGAGGTAGGCGAGCGCTGGCTGATCGGGCTTCGAACGACCTTGCTCCCAGTCGCGCAAAGTGCCCAACGGGATCTCATAGCGCTCCGAGAACTGCTCCTGCGTAAGCTGCAGAGCGCGCCGCAAGGTCTTTACCCGCGGTACGCGCTTCGCGTCGCGCAGCTCCGCCGGGGTCATCGGCCGCGAATCCGGGTCTGCAACGGCAGCCGCTGCTGCCTGCGACGCGCTGAGTCTGCGCTGACGCGTTGACGGGAACCGCGCCTCCTTGCCGCTCGAAACCCTGACGACCTTGCCGTCAGGGCGAATTCTCGCGGTAATAATCGTCTTGCTCATGAGAATGTGCGGATGGCCTCTTCGAAGGCGAGGCCGTGGTGCCGGAGATTCCGCGCGGCCTTGCCAGCATCCCACTCGAAATCCATGACATGGTACTACGGGTTACCCGTAGAGGGTCAACTCGTGGTTCATGCGGGTGATTGTGTTGTGGAAGGCTCCGGGCCCCACAGTCGCATAAATGGTGCGTTTGCACAGATATGCAGCTCCCCATATCCAGATGCTGTGCGCTCAGCGAGAGGATGACGCAACCTGGCCCTGGAAACCGGAAGGAGCTTCAGTGGGTTTGCGGCGTGCATCGCTGTCAAAAGGCAGGCGATTGCCGAAGCGCGGTTTCCCGCTAGACTATGCGCCGTCGGAGAGTAGTTAGCGCTGGAAGCGTGGCCGAGTGGTTGAAGGCACCAGTCTTGAAAACTGGCAATGGGGCAACCCATTCGTGAGTTCGAATCTCACCGCTTCCGCCATCACGCCTTCGTGGATGTGAAGGCTCCCGCTCTCTGTGCGAGGTCGGAAAAATGGTATCGGACGACGGCACTCCCGATCCTCCTTTAACTGCGGAGCAAGCGGCAGTTGCTGCGGCTCTCACGCCAGAGTTCATTGCTCAAATCGATGCTCAGTTGCTATTTCATGCGACGCCGCTCAACCGCAAAGTCTCCATGCTTGTGGGACTTACCATGAGCAATATGCAGTTGCGTGTGCCGGGTCTTCCAGATCTCTACTTTGCCCTTCGCGTCCGATCACTGGTTGCCAGAGGTCTTCTTGTCGCGGAGGGCAATCTGGACTACATGCGCTACAGCGAGGTGAGACTTCCGTCGTCATGAAAGCTAATCAGCTCACCCGAGGCCACGAGCAGCGTGTTATGTACGTGGAAAACAAGGACGGGCTAATCGATGGCTCGCCGGCTCGAATCGGATGGGTGCGCTTTTCAAAGAGCGGACGCTCCGTCTACTACCTGGGCAGAACGCTTAAAGCAATTGGTGGTCGTGGTGTCCGCGGCAACTTTATGGATGAGGAAACTCGGGAGGAATACTGGATTTCTGGAGTAAAGAAGCGCGGCTCCAACGTGCATTCGCTTGAATCCGCTTCAGTTGTGATTGATGACGACGCGGCCGTTGAATATCAACGCCTGCGAGATGGTGCTTGACGCCGTCTTAACAGCTGAGAAACGATCCTCAACCACCCCAGCACTCTCGCCACCATGCGCCGTCCCGCAGTGGCGCCAGGCTCGCGATCCAGCACCTCGGGCGGCTGGGTCGCATCGTCCTGCCAGCGCAAGCCGCCGCGCGGCTCCAGGCGTACCGCGTAGCTCAGCATCGGGGCCGCCAGCCGGCGGTATTCGTCTTCGACGGCGGTGCCGAGCTGCGCATCGTCGAAGAGCACGCCCATCTCGGTGTTGAGCGCGACCGAGCGCGGATCCAGGTTGAACGACCCCACGAAGCCAAGGCGCCCGTCGACCACGAACGCCTTGGTGTGCAGGCTCGCGCCGCTGCTGCCGAACAGACCGGCGGTTTCCGTGTGTCCCTGGGCCCGAAGCTCGTACAGCTTCACGCCGCCCGAGAGCAGGGGCTTGCGATAGCGAGCATATCCGCTGTGTACGGCCGGCACGTCGTTCGCGGCCAGTGAGTTGGTGACCACGCCCACTTCAGCGCCTTTGCGTACCAGGCCGAGCAGCCGATCGGTGCCGCGCTCGCCGGGCACGAAGTAGGGTGAGATCAGCAAGGCCCTCGTCCGGGTCGCATCGAGGGTCCCGGCCAGCCGCTCAACCAGCCAGTGTCGGCGGTCGTCGTCGCGCCATTTCTGCGGAGGATCGGCTACTACTTCGATCCGGTCACTCCAGAACGGGCGCAACTCCTGGGTCAGGAAGGTTTCGACTCCGGGCGATGCATGCACACGAGCGAGGTAGGTCTGCGCGTCCTGCCCGGCAGTCTGCTGCTGGATGTCGCGGACCAGCAGCGGAAGGCGCTGGAGATCCTTCCTGCCGAGCGCGTTCACCGGAACGACTGCGGAGCTGTTCCAGTAGAGATCGAAGATCGCGGCGGCGCCCGATACCGCCGGGCCCATCAGCAGCAAGTCGAGATCGCGGAAGTTCTTCCCGCCGGACGCGTCGAAATATTCCACGCCGATGTTGCGCCCACCCACGATCGCCACCCGGCCGTCCGCGATCCAGGCCTTGTTGTGCATCCGGTGGTTGACGCGAAATGCGCGGACCACTGTTTCCAGTACGCGTCGGATGCCGGTTCGGTGGCGGAACGGGTTGTACAGACGGACTTCCACGTTGGGATGCCCATCCAGAGCGAGCATCTGCTGATCGAGACCGTGCGCGTTCATGTCGTCCAGCAGCAGGCGCACGCGCACGCCGCGTTCGGCCGCTCGCCACGCTTCCAGGGCGAGCAGCCTCCCGCAGAGATCGTCGTGCCACATGTAGTACTGCAGGTCGAGGCTGCGCCCCGCCTTGCGGGTGACCAGCGCGCGCGCTGCGAATGCGTCGAGGCCGTCGTTGAGCAGTACTGCGCCGGTTTGTTCGGGATGCTCCGCCAGCACCTGCACCAGCGCCCGATCCAGCTCGGTACCGTCCGGCTCGGCCGGAAGGGCATGCGAGGGCTGGCCGGTCGGCCTCGGCATCAGGCGGTCGGCGAGGATGGCGCCGGCGATGACGGCACCGAGCAGCAGGAGGAGGGCCATCGTCAACACCGTTCGCCACCTCATCTGCGCGTGCCGTCTGCGGCGTCACATGAGCGACATTCCACGATCCGCCTTCTTCCAGCGGAAGAATTCCACCAGGTATCCCCCGGGGTCGCGGACGATGAACTGATCGACCAGGCCGTGCCCGCCGGAGCCGATTCCCTGCGCGATGGATTCCGGCGCGAGCGCGCTGATCCGCTCCAGCCATGATTCCAGCGCCTGGGTCTCGACGGACAGCAGGGCACTCTTGTCCTCACCAGCTCTGAGGATGCCGCGTTTCGAGTCGACGAGGCCGAGGGTGAAATTGCCGGGCCCGATGGAGAGGATCACGACCCAGTCCAGCTCCATCAGGCAGCGTGGCGCCAGCACCCGCCGGTACCAGGCCACGGCGGCCGGCAGGTCGTCGTAGTAGAAGAACACCAGTCCCCGGGCGATGGCGGGCGGTGGGTTTTCCGCTGCGGTCGAAGGAGCCTGGGATTGCGACATGCTGCGCCTCGCGGGACTCGCCGTCTTCAGCCTTCGATGTTGGCCCACACGGTTTCGAGCAACTGCTTGAGTTTCGCCTTGTCCTGGGCGGAGATGCCTTCGAGCGCCCGTGTCTCATGGCGCAGCGCCGCCGGCAGGATCTCCGCGAGAGCCTCGCCGCCTTCGCGGGTAAGGGTGACGCACGTACCGCGAGTCGTGCCGCCGCGTCTCGCGCTCGACCCAGCCTTTGCTCGCCAGCTGGGCCACCACTCTGCTCACCGTCGGCTGCTCGATCGCCGTGGCGTGGGCGATCTGGCCGATGGTCATGGTGCCGGGAACGAGCACGGCGAGGACGCGCCACAGCCAGATGCTGATCTTCAGCTTGCGCAGGGCCTCGCGCAGCTTCAGATCGAGACGGTTGCTGACGCGAACAGCAGATAGGGCAGATAGTCCGCGAGCCAATCGTCGCCTTTTCTCATTCGTATGCGTTCCCGCTCAAGATTCCGACGGACCGATCGAGGGCACGGAGCGAACCCTACCAACCCGCGCGGCCTGGTGGCAATGCGGATGGTCCGAGGCGCCATCTCCTCGGATGGCGCCTGGTCGTCACGGATGGGATGTTGCCGGGGAGAGCCGGGGCTCTCTCAGTCCTTGCACTCCGGCTTGACGCCGGCCGTGCTCAGCACGGTCTTCGTGACGGTGGGATACGTGGCCAGCGCTGCGACCCCGTCCCGGCTTCGGGTGTCCACCAGATCGGCGTGCTCCACGAGCAGCTTGTAGGCCGTTGCGGGCGCCAGCCGTTCCGCTGGCACGCGGAAGCTGCGGTCGGCATAGGTGAGGGGAGGCGTTTCCTTGAAGGGCAGCTCGCTGCGCGCTACGGCATTTCCCGCGCAGTCCGTCATGATGACGAACACGAGGTCGCTCGAAATGTGGTTGGGGTCCGCCGTTCCGGTCGCGAAGGAAGGCCAGCTGACGATCAGATCGTGGCCGGGGTCGACCCGGTCCTGACGGATGCGCTGACCTTTCTGGCTGAACTCGATGTGCACGCCGGTCGGGTAAGGCGTCCTCGCGTTCTTCGGCCGCAGCTCGACGGCGAGTGGCGCGATGTCGCCGCCAGGAGCCCTGGCTTCGAAGCGGTACGTACCGTCAGGGAACGCGGCGTCGAGCTGTGCCTGGGTCGCGAAGTCGCGGCGTTTGATGCGTACGGCGCTGCCGAGAGCGGAGAAGTCCGAAACGCTGCCGCCCGGGAAATCGAGTTTCGCGGACGTCACCTTGCCGTTCGGGGCGAGAAACGTCTCCGCGAACAGGTAGTAGCTCACCGGGCCGAGCCGGCCCTCCGCGTCCTGCTGATGCAGGCTCGACTTGCCGACCACGAAGAACGAGACATCCGGATGGGCCGGGCCGGCCATGGCGCCAGTGCCGGCAGCGAGGAAGGTGGAGGCGAGCAGGGCTCGGAGTCGCGCTCCGCGAAGCATTTCGGTCATGAGGCACCTTCGGGCTAGTAATTGATGCTCGGGTTGTCGCCGGGATAGATGACACCCACCAGGTCGATGCCTTCCGGCGATAGCGCCTGCAGCGAGTGCACCTGCTTGCGCGGCAGGAAGAGCACGTCTCCGGCGCGTATGACGGCCTTGCGGTCTTCCGTCCAGACGCAGCCTTCACCCGAAAGGATGATGAGCGACTCTTCGTACAGGTGACGATGCGGCATCGCCTTCGACTGGGGAATGTGTCCGATGAACTGCGTGATCACGCTCGAGCCGATGGTCTTGTCGACGAGCACCTGGAAGTATCGCGGTCCCATCGCCGTGCGCTGCTCGACATCGACGGAAGCGATGCGCTGAGGAAAGGAGGCGTCGAAGTGGACCGGCATGGCCTCCAGCCAGCCGATCTCGGCGAGCGGGCAGGCCGAGACGAAAACCTCCAGCGCCGTGCCGGGCGCAGGGATCAGCCGCAAGCCCTCCGAAGGCCGGACGTAGACGCCGTCCGTCGCCTTGACGTCGAACTCACGGCCGCAGATGTCGACGCGCCCGCGCCCGGACGAGACGAACAGGATGACGTCCCGGTCCCCGAAGCTCATCGCCGGCGAAGGCTCCCCCTTCACCTGCATGAAGAACTGGGTCTGATACAGCGCACCGAGCTCGCCCGATATCGTTGTGCAATAGCGAAGCGAGCCGCGTTGCGACATCTGCGCGCGCTGCGGGGAGAAGATGTAGCACGAGCCGTTCAGCGCGGTCGATACACCGGCATCCTGTGGCACGAGCTGCACGGCAAGGTTGGCGGGGCTCTGCGCATCGTCGAGAGGCGCCCCGCCAGGCAGGTTGTTGTGCGTGCCGTCGCAGAACGGTGGAGTGCGCGTGTGCTTGCAGCCGCAGAACAGCACTTCCTCGCCGTCGGTCGTCGCGAGGTATTTGAGCGGCTCGAAGCCGGTGCCCTGGTGCGATCCGTCGCAGAAAGGCTGCCGCTTCGAGCGACCGCAGCTGCACCAGAGATAGGTACGCCCTGCCTTGAGCGTGATCAGGCAGGGCTTCAGTTGCGGGATGACCGGCTCCATGGCTCGCGTCATTCGATCCAGAGGTCCCGCTGGACGTCCTTCCAGAACTCGATGCCCATGCTGTCGTGGTTGAACACGGCCTTGTAGTAGGGATCGTTCAGCTTGTACTCCGCGTAGGCGCCGGTGTAATCCTTCCGACGGGCCTTGTACGCCTCGTACGCGGCCAGGCTCTCGTATTCCCAGATCACGAGGTGCCGGCCCGACTCGCTGCCGGCGACGTGCTTCTCGAAATAGCGGACGCTCTTCCATTCGGGGAAGAGCTCGCGGTGGCTCTTCACCCAGGAGAGCCAGCGACGCATCTCGACGTCGTGCTCCTTCTCCTTGCCCTCGGCGACCCGCCAGCTCTCGACTTCGAAGATGGCCATGGTCATTCTCCCGGACGGATGTGGGTGAGGTCGCCGAACTCTGCTCCGTGGCGCAGCAGCGCCTCGGCCAACGGGTCCGGCGTCGCGGGCGCGCTCAGTGGCGCTTGCGATGGCGCGGCAGCCGCTGCGCCCGACAAGGCCGCCGCCAGCGGAGCACCGACGAAGGCGGACTGCAGGAACGTGCGCCGCGATGCGAGCGCTTCCGATCGACGCTTGATCATTTGCCTCTCTCCTCTCGCCGTTACCGGCCGAAATTCGCAGTGAACCGCACGCCGTAGGTGCGGAAGCTCGGGATCACCCCGGCCCCGTTCGTGAAGCCGAAATCGTATGTCGAGGTGTAGTAGTTGTCATCGAACGCGTTGTCGATGAAGGCCACCACGCGATAGCGGTCGTTGCTCGCCCCGACGCGGAAGTTCCACACGTCGTGCGCGGGGATCTCGAACGGGAACCGGAATCCGAGCAGCGCGCCGGCCGTGCCGTTGACGTCGTAGAAGTGCTTGTCCTGATGGGTGAACTCCGCCCGCAGGAAGCCGGTCCAGTCCCCGCTCAGCCGCACGTTGTACTGGCCATCCGTGCTCACGGTGAGCTTCGGCGCCTTGGGGAGCGGCTGGCCGGTGAGATTCACCAGGCCGAAGCCCGTGCGCGCTTCCTCGAAATCGTCCCACTTGGTGTCCAGATACCCGGCGCTGAAGCCGAGCTCCACCTGCGGGACCGGCCGGGCCTCGATCTGCAGCTCCAGGCCCTTGCTGGACGCCTTGGCGCCGTTGCTCACGCCCTGCACGCTCCTCAGCTCGCCGTCCTCGATGATCAGCCGGCTGGCATTGACCTGCACGTCCTTCCAGTCGATCAGGAAGGTCGCGAGGCTCGCGCGCAGGCGGTTGTCCAGCAGGGAGGATTTGATGCCGATCTCGTAGTTCCAGAGCGTCTCGTCGTTGAACTTGTTGACGGGCGCCTCGGGCGTGGTCAGCTCGAGATTGATGCCGCCGGACTTCCATCCCTTGGCCACCGTGGCGTAGAGATTGACGTCGTCCGTCAGGGCGAAGGCCGCCGCGAAGCGCGGCGAGACATCGCTCCACGAATCCGAAGCCGATTGGGGCGCGAGCACGCTCTCGAAGTCGATCTTCGTCTCGCTCACCTTGATCTCGTCCTGCGACCAGCGGGCACCGGCGGTGAGGGTCAGCCGCCCCGTCCTCCAGGATCCTTCGGCGAAGGCCGCCTTGCTGGTGATCTCGCGATCCAGGGTGCTCAGCTCGATGATGAAATGCGGGAACACGCCGAAGAAGTCCAGGGTCTGCTGATCGGTGCCGAAGTTGATCGACTCGATCTCATCGTGCTTGTCCCTCGCCCAGATGCCGCCGACGATCCAGTTGAACGGGCCGTCGCCGGAGGACTGCAGGCGAAACTCCTGGCTGACCGAGGACTTCTGGATGTCCTCGAAGTCCTCGTTGACGATGTCGAGGCTGCCCATGTCGAGCTCGCCGTCGCGGTGGAAGTCCGTCTTGATGTAGCCGGTGACGCTGGTGAAGCGCGTCCGCTCGCCCTCCCAGACGGCAGTCGCGGTGTAGAGCTGGAAGTCGTCCTCCACCCGCAGGGGATTGTTGTGGTCGTAGAACCGCCGGTCGTCGGGATACAGGCCGTCAGCCGTGTCGTGCGGGCACTCCGGCATGCGCACCGAGCACAGGAAGCCGCCGATGGCGCCCGGCACGTACACGCCGGTGGGTATGAGGCCGAGGTCGTCCTGCTGCTCGTCGTTGAAAGTGGCCGTCAGGTCGATGGTCCAGTCTTCGGCGGGCAGCATCCGGGCGGCGACGCGTGCGAACTTGTGCTCGTAGCCGTTGCTGCCTCCCACGGCATTGTGATTCTTGGCATAGCCGTCGCTGGTCGCATACTTGCCGCTGGCGCGCAGCATGAACGTGTCGGACACGGGCAGGTTGACCGTGCCGGAGGTTTCCCAGCTGCCGAAGCGGCCGTACTGGATGGCGATGTCGCCACCCAGGTCGTGGTCGGGCTTGTTGGTCGTCAGGCTGATGACGCCTGCCGAGGCATTGCGCCCGAAGAAGGTTCCCTGCGGGCCGCGCAGCACCTCGATGCGGCTGATGTCGACCAGTTGCGGGTTGACCGTGGCGCGCGAGACGTTGAAGTCGTCGATATAGAAGCCGTAGGACGAGGAGTCACCGCCGACGTTGCTGATGCCGCGGATCGAGAGCCCGTGGCTCGACGTCGAAACGTTGCCCGAGCGGGTCTCGCCCTGGCTGATGCTGAGATTGGGCGCCTTGGCGACGTAGTCCTCGACCTCCTCGATCTGGTTCGACTCGATGGCGGAGGCGGTGAACGCGGAGATGCTGATCGGCACCTTGGTCACCGATTCCTCGCGCCGCTGCGCGCTGACCACCACTTCCTCGAGCGCGGTGGGCTCTTCTGCCCGCGCGGTGGTGGGGCAGAGGGCCATCATCGTTTGAGCGGTGATCGCCGCGACCGGTACGGCTGCAAGCCGGAGCTTGAAGGTAGGCATCTGAGTACTCCCCGACGTT
>JBGAIL010000181.1:0-9833 GCA_044225565.1 Steroidobacteraceae bacterium
CCATCCACGTAGATCGAGAGCGCGCCGACCTCGTTGAGGTCCATCACTTCGATGCCGATGGCCTGCAGGCGCGCGGTGGAGGCTTCGGAGCTCGAGACCGCGCCGCGCAGGCGGCCGCGCCACGGCGCGAGCGCATCTATGAACTGGTTCACAGTCGACCCGGTGCCGACGCCGAGCACGGCGCCCTCTTCCAGGTACTCCAGGGCGGCGAGCGCCGCTCTTCTCTTCTTCTCGTTGGGATCGATGCTCACGTCACACTCTCGGGTCGGTGCTGGCAGGAGCCAGAAACGACTGAGCCCGCTTGCGCGGGCTCAGTTTCGGAATCTTGATTCGGTGGGCGCGGAACTTTCATTCCGCGCTCACCGAATTTTAAAGGGCCTTACTTCTTCTTAGAAGCTTTCTTCTTGCCCTTCTTCTTCGCTTTAGCCATGTTGGCTCTCCAGTTACGGGTTAGTCCGGGGTCGGAGTATATACACGGCAATCAAAAATACAAGCAAGCGATCATGAGATGTGCTTGTACGCGAGACCGTCCTCCGTCACCACTGCATCGAGCGGCACGTCGTGCGACTCGGGTTCGATCGATGCGACGCGCTGGAATGAGTACGCGATGCCGACCAGTCGCGGGGCGCGCCATGTTTCTCTGAGATTGAGAAACGCGAACGTGCGATCGTAGTACCCGCCACCCATGCCGAGGCGCATGCCGTACGCATCGAAGCCCACCAGCGGAAGGAACACGAGGTCCAGCCAGCGCGCTCCGATGATGGATGCGCCGGCGGGCTCATCGATGCCCAGGTGATTCGCGCGAGTGGCGCCCCGCGCTTCGATGAAGCGGATGAGACGGGTGCGCCGCTCGATGCGCGGCAGGTAGACGATGCAGCCCCGCGCCTTCGCGAGATCGATGAGCGGCCTCGCATCCAGCTCGTCCGGCATGGGGGAATAGAGTGCGACGCGCTGCCCCGCTCTCAGATGGAAGAGCCGATCGGCATGCGCCGCGACGCGCTGCGCGGCATGCTCGCGCGTCAAGGAATCGACGCTTCTTCTTCTGGCGCGCAAGTCCGCTCTGAGCGAGCGACGGGATTGGGGAGAATGGTTCATCAGGGCAGTCGTAAGCGTGTCGGCACTCGCGAAGGGTCGTGAGGGGACCGGCCGTAAGAGCGGTCCCTCGCGGCCTTGTGAAAATGCAACCATGCATTTTCAATTCCCCTCACGACCGTTCGCGAGTACCAACCCGCCTTGAGGCCTCATGAGCGGCCGAGGCCGTGCAGAAGGTCAACCGTTGAAGAAGTAATCGCGGAGGGTGGTAAGGACAGGGCGGGAGGCACGTCGAAATGCAGGGATGCATTTCGACGAGGCTGCCAGGGATGGCTCTTACGGCCGGTGCCTCCCGGCCCCTCTCCTCCCACCACCCTCCGCAGACTCAAAACATCACCCGCAATGCCGGTACGAGCCGTTGCTCTCGAACCGGAGCAACAAGTGGGACGAGCCACGGCAGGTAAGGCTTTCCGCACGGGGCGGACATGCACAGTGCTGCACGCAAACCCATTTGTCCCGGGTGTTTAAATTAGGTCCGAGGGGTAACCCGACCCGCTGTCGAACACCGCAGGCGATGCCCGGCCGACTCTACACCACACCGGGCCGGGCCGGGAGGTGCGCCCGGTCACAATCGGGTGGTCAGAGTTCGAGCTGACGGTTCTTGCCGGGCGGGCGCTCGCCGGAGGAGCGGCCGCCCTGGCGGCCCGCGAGCGCGGCCTCGACGCGCTCGCGCATGTTCTTCACCTTGGTTCCGGCCTCGCCCTCCGACTTGGCGTGCCCCTTCAGCTGCAGCAGCTCGTTGGTGAGGTTGAGCGCCACCATGACGGCGATGCGATCGAGGCCGACCACCTTGCCGCTGTCGCGCACCTCGCGCATGCGGGCATTCAGGAACTCGGCGGAATCGAGCAGCGCGGAGCGCTCCTCGTAGGGGCAGGCGATGAAGTATTCCTTCTCGAGGATACGCACGCTGACGCGCGCCTGCTCCTGCTGTGAGCTCACGCGCTGTGCTCCAGGGTCTTCAGGCGGCCGATCATGGCCTCCACCCGGGTGCGCACCTGCTCGTTGCGATTGAGCAGCGTGGCGCGCTCGCTGGCGAGCGACTCGTGCCGCTGGCGCAGCGCGCGGTTCTCTTCCTTCAGCTGGTCCATCCCCGTGAGCAATTCTTCGATGCGCTTCTCGAGTCGCACGAGCTCCAGATCGAGCTGACTTTTTGTTGTAGTGGTCGTCATGCGGCGGACTATAGAGCCGCGCTCTTCGCGCGGTCAATCACGGAAAATGGCGAGGTCGCGGATTCAGGCATAATGCCCGCCGGCATGCGCACAGCCACCTATGCGGACATCCAGCAGCTGCTCCTCGCGGAGCGCTCGCTCACCGACGCCGCCGAGGCTCACGGCACGCTCGCCGGCTCCCTCTGCACCGCCCCCGCCTACCGCTTCGAGGACTGGCTCCTCGAGATCCTTCCCGAAGGGAAGGCGCAGGCCGACCATGCCCAGGCGCTCCGCGAGCTCTTCACCGGCACCCACGAGGCGCTCTCGGGCGAGTCGATGGAGTTCGAGCCGCTGCTGCCCGAGGATGCGCAGCCGATCGGCGAGCGCACCTCGGCGCTCGCCCAATGGTGCGTCGGATTTCTTTACGGGCTCGGCTCGAGCGCGCTGCCGGACGCTGGCGGACTGCCCGGCGAAGTGGGCGAGGTCGTGAGGGACTTCACCGAGATCAGCCGGGTCGAGGTGGATGCCGGCGACAGCGAGGAATCCAACGAGAGCGCCTACTCGGAGCTCGTGGAGTTCGTTCGCGTCGGCGTCCAGCTCGTGTTCGACGAGCTCGGCGGATTGCGCGACGTCCCCCGGGAGGCGCCCGGCGCCCCCTTCCATTGAGGCACCGCATGCCGAAGACCGCTCCCCGCCGGATGAAGCGCATCGAAGCCGCGGAGTTCGAACGCCGCCGCACGCAGCTGATGCGCTTCATGGGACCGGGCTCCATCGCCGTGCTGCCGGCCGCGCCGGTACAGCGTCGCAACAACGACGTGGATTTCGCCTACCGCCAGGACAGCGACTTCTTCTATCTCACGGGGTTCAACGAGCCCGAGTCCATCGCCGTGCTGGTGCCGGGGCGCTCGCAGGCCGAGTACATCCTCTTCGTGCGCGATCGCGACCCCGCCCGCGAGACCTGGGACGGCAAGCGCGCCGGTCCGGCGGGCGCCACCCGCAATTTCGGCGCGGACGATGCCTTTCCCATCGCGGACATCGACGAGATCCTCCCCGGGCTCATGGAGAACCGCGAGCGGGTCTACTACCCGATGGGCGCCTACGAAGACTTCGACCGGCGCATGCGCTCCTGGGTGAACGGTCTGCGCAGTCAGGCACGCTTCGGGCGCCATCCGCCCTACGAGTTCGTCGCCCTCCAGCACGTGCTGCACGACATGCGCCTCTACAAGTCGCGGGGCGAGCTTTCGCTCATGCGCGAGGCCGCCAACATCGCGGCACGCGCGCACGTCCGCGCCATGAAGCGCAGCCGGCCCGGCGTGAACGAGTTCGAAGTGATGGCGGAGCTGCTGCACGAGTTCCGCCTGAGCAACGCGGATACCTCGTACCACCCCATCGTCGGAAGCGGGGACAACGCCTGCATCCTCCACTATCACGAGAACAACCAGACGCTGCGCGACGGCGACCTGCTGCTGGTGGATGCCGGGTGCGAATACGAGTGCTATGCCTCGGACATCACCCGCACATGGCCGGTCAACGGCCGCTATTCCCCGGAGCAGCGCGCGGTGTACGAGGTCGTGCTCGCCGCCAATCACGCCGCCATCGAGAAGGTGAAGCCCGGCAACCACTGGAACGAGCCGCACGAAGCGGCGGTGCGCGTGGTGACGCAGGGGCTGCTGAAGCTCGGGCTGCTGAAGGGTCGCCTGCCGAAGCTGATCCGCGAAGAGGCCTACAAGCGCTACTTCATGCACCGCACCGGCCACTGGCTCGGCATGGACGTGCACGACGTCGGCGACTACAAGGTCGGCGAGGAGTGGCGGGTGCTCGAGCCTGGCATGGTGATGACCATCGAGCCCGGCATCTACATCGCGCCCGGCACGCGCGAGGCGCCTAAGCGCTTGCGCGGCATCGGCATCCGCATCGAAGACGACGTCGCGGTGACCCGCGATGGCGCCGAAGTGCTGACCCGGCGCTGCCCGAAGGACGCGGACGAGATCGAAGCGCTGATGGCGGCGCGATGAGCGCGGCGCCCCCCGGCAGCCGCAGCGCGACGGCCAGTGCGGATACCGTCGTTGACGTCGCCATCGTGGGCGGCGGCATGGTCGGGGCCAGCCTCGCGCTCGGTCTTGCGGGCACGGGCATCTCGACGATGCTCATCGAAGGCGTGGCGCCCGGCTCGCAGGCCCAACCCAGCTTCGACGACCGCACCACGGCGCTCGGCAATGCGAGCCGCCGCATCTTTCAGAGCCTGGGCGTGTACGTTCATCGAGCTGGAGGCGGCGCCCATCCGCGCCATCCACGTATCGGATGCGGACGCTGGCTTCGCCCGGCTGCAGGCCACCGAGCAGGGTATCGAAGCATTTGGCCATGTCGTCGCGAACCGGGTCATCGGCACGGCTCTGTGGAAACGCTTGAGCGAAGCATCCGATATCGCTCTACGCATGCCGGCAAGCGCCGAAGACGTGCAGATCTCGCCGGAGCGCGCGCAGCTCACTGTCGTGCATCGTGACGGCCAACGCGAACAGGTAAGCGCACGCCTGGTGGTGGCCGCGGATGGGGCGCATTCGGCGGTGCGGGCCGTGGCGGGTATCGGAGCGAGCGTCGAGGACTACGGGCAGGTCGCAGTCGTAACCAACGTGGCGGCAGATCGACCGCACGATGGCACGGCGTACGAGCGCTTCACGCCCTCGGGCCCACTGGCGGTGCTCCCGCTCCAGGATGGCAGCTATGGTGTCATCTGGACGGTGACCCCCGAGCGGGCCAGCGAGATCCTCGGCTTCGACGACACGACCTATCTCGCCGAGCTGCAGAAGCGCTTCGGCTGGCGAGCGGGCAAATTCGTCCGCGCGGGGCGACGCGCTTCGTACCCGCTGAAGCTCACCCGGTCGGAGAGTGTCACCGCGACGCGAGCGGTGCTCATCGGCAACGCGGCACAGGCATTGCACCCGGTGGCGGGACAAGGATTCAACCTGGGGTTGCGCGATGCCGCGATGCTGGCGGAATTGATCGCCGGCCCGTCAACCGATCCGGGTGCCCCGGAAGTGCTGGAGCGGTTCGCCGCTTGGCGAGCGGTGGATCGCACGGGCGTCATCCGTTTCACGGATGGCCTGGTGAAGCTCTTCGGCGATGCGCGGCCCGGCGTCGGCACGCTGCGCAATCTCGGCCTGCTGCTGTTCGACGTGACGCCGCCCGCGAAGAGCGCGCTGGCGAGAGTGAGCGCCGGCTTCGGCGGACCAACTCCTCGCCTCGCGCGCGGGTTGTCAGTGCGATGAGCAACGCCAGGCTCGCTCCGCATGGGCATTGCGAAAGGTCATCCTTCCAGTGAGCGGGATAGCCGATGCGCTGATCGTCGGAGGTGGGCCGGTGGGGGCTTGCCTCGCGGCGCTGCTCGTACGCGCCGGACAGCGGGAATCACGCCCGTTGCGCGTCGTCGTGCTGGAGCCGAAGCGCCCCGCCCTTCCCGCCGCGGATGCACCTCTGGATGCGCGAGTGGTCGCCTGCTCGCGTGCCAGCGAACGCATCCTCAGCTCCGCCGGTGCCTGGAGCGCCATCCGCGAGCGACGCGCCAGCCCCTACGAGCGCATGCGCGTCTGGCACGAGAGCGTGGCACCCGATTCCGAAGGTGCACTGGTCTTCGATGCCGCCGAGGTGGGCGAGCCCAATCTCGGCTGGATCATCGAGAACCGGCTGTTGCAGGCTGCATTGCTCGACGCTGCCGCCGATGCCGGCGCAGTGATCGAAGCCGCGCAGTTGAAAGACCTGAGCATCGAAGAGGACGGCGTGCAGGTCGAGACCACCGCAGGGCATCACATCGCACGCCTCGTCGTCGGTGCCGACGGCGCCCGCTCCGTCGTGCGCGACGCCGTGGGCCTGCGTGCGCAGATCAGCGATTACGGCCAGACCGCCATCGTGGCGACCGTCGCAACCGATCGCCCTCATGACAGGACGGCGTGGCAACGCTTCATGCAGGACGGGACGCTCGCCTTCCTCCCTCTGACGGACGGAACGAGCTCGATCGTGTGGTCCGCGGACGATGCACGCGCCGCCCGCCTGCTCGACGCTTCACCTGAAGCTTTTGCATCGGCGCTGGATGCCGCATCGGACCATGCACTGGGCACCACACGGCTCGTGAGCGAACGGGCCTCCTTTGCGCTGCGCAAGCTCATCTCGCCACAGCTGGTCACGCATCGGTGCGCGCTGATCGGCGATGCGGCGCACGTCGTACACCCGCTGGCCGGCCAGGGCGTGAACCTCGGCCTCCTCGACGCGGCAGTTTTGGCGCAATGCATCCTTGAAGGACGGGCCGAGCGTGAAGATCCCGGTGCACTGCGCCTGCTGCGCCGATACGAGCGGTGGCGAAAGGGCGAGACGGAAGCGCTGCGCTTCGCCATCGACTCCTTCGACCGTTTTCTCGCGCACGGCGCCGGGCCGATCTCGCGTCTCGCGCAGCGGGGATTGGGCTGGGTGAATCGCAGTCAGGAAGTGAAGCGAGCATTCATCGCGCGCGCGCTCGGCGTGAGCGGCGAGCTGCCGCAAGCGGCACGCTGAGCGTTTTGGCTTTCAAGGCAGAACAACGGCTTCGCGCGAAGCGACACCCTCGCGAACTCAAACGCCCTGCTTCGGATACAGGACCATCTGCGTGCAACGGAACAGCGCGATGGTCTTCCCGGTTTCCCGGTGTTTCACGACGGCATCCCACACTTGCGTGGTCTTGCCCAGATGCACGGCGGTCGCCTGGCACTCGATGGTGCCTTCACGCGCCGTGCCGAGATGATTGGACTTGATCTCGATGGTGGTGAAGCCGCTGGCGCCGGCCGGCAGGCTGGCGAAACAGCCGTAGCCCGCAGAAGTATCCGCGAGCGTGATCACGGTGCCGGCATGCAGGAAGCCGTTCGGCGCCATGAGCTCACCCCGGATGGTGAGCTCGGAGCGGATCTCGCCCGGGCCGGCGTGCGTGAAGACGATACCCAGCAGGCCGGGAAGCCTGTCGGTGCCGCGCTTGTTGAACTCTTCGAGCGTGATCATGCGCGGAGTCTAGCGCCGCGGCGGGCGGCGGCGGATCAGGTTGGCTGGGGGACCTGGATTGCTTGCCCTATCTCTGGGGGCTGGGGACTCGGATTCGAACCGCGGCGTGATGTCTAGTTTGCTTGACATGCAACCAGGCAAGCCATACCCTCGAGACTGTAAAGTAAACTTGACTTCAACGAGGTACCCACGCATGACCGGCGCCGATAGTGTCAGCTCCGAAAGAGCAACGTGGTGGCAAGCGGCTTTGATGATTCGCGGACAGACGGAGACGGATCAACGCAATCTCCGCGCCATCTGGATGTGGAGCGTCGTGTGGGGAGCTGCCTTTTCCGCCGTGGCGACTGCTCTGCCCGCCCTGACGCAAGTGCAGGGACCATTCGCTTGGCTGCTGGCGGCAATCCCCATCATCGTCAGCGTTCCCACGGTGCGGGCGTATCTCCGCTTTCTTCGCGAAGCGGACGAGTTCATGCGCAAGGTCCAGCTCCAGGGCATCGCCATCGGCTACGCCGCAGGCTTCGTGTTTTGTTTCGTCTACGCCGTTCTCGAAAGAGCCGGTGCTCCAGAACTGCCCATGATGCTCGCGCTGGTGCCGATGAGCATCGGTTGGGCAGCCGGCTCGTTCCTCGTCGCGGCCCGGTACCGATGAAGAACCGGTTGCGCGTCCTGCGCGCCGAGCGTCAGTGGTCTCAGGCAGATCTGGCGCAGCGCACGAACGTTTCGCGGCAAACCATCAATGCTCTGGAAACCGGGAAATACGACCCGAGCCTGCCATTGGCGTTCAAGATAGCTGCGGTGTTCAAGCGGCCAATCGAGGATATCTTCGACCCGAGTGGAGATTGAGCGGTGAGTGCGGGATGCCGCCGGGCTCTGCTTTGCCCGCTAGCGCGAGCCCAGTGCGACCGGGGTGCTTCGAAAATGAAGCAGCCACCGAGCGGACGATTGCCAGGTGGCTGTTTCAGTTGGCTGGGGGACTTGGATTCGAACCAAGGTTGACGGAGTCAGAGTCCGTAGTCCTACCACTAGACGATCCCCCACCTCAATGGGCCTCTTCCATCGGGAAAACAGGCCTGCGGCCGTTTTTCGGACTTGCCCTTCGTTGCCGGCCGGCAAAGGCGTGGCTTTGCCGGCCTGCGTCGAAGAGTGGAAGAGCAGCGCTTAGCGCTTCGAGTACTGCGGGCCGCGGCGGGCTTTGCGGCGACCGACCTTCTTGCGCTCGACTTCGCGCGCGTCGCGGGTGACGAAGCCGGCGGCGCGCAGCGGGCGGCGCAGCTGCTCGTCGTACTCGATGAGCGCGCGCGTGATGCCGTGACGGATGGCGCCGGCCTGGCCGGTGATGCCACCGCCCGCCACCTGCACCGAGATGTCGAAGCGGCCCACGAGCTCCACGGCCTCGAGCGGCTGGCGGACGATCATGCGGCCCGTCTCGCGGCCGAAGAACTCGTCGAGCGGACGCTTGTTGACGGTGATCTTCCCGCTGCCGGGCTTCAGGTGCACGCGGGCGGTCGCGGTCTTGCGGCGGCCGGTGCCGTAGTTCTCGTTCGTTGCTGCTGCTGGCATGACTGTGCGGATCCTCGAAAAGTTACAGCTCGAGCGCCTTCGGCTGCTGAGCCTGATGCGGGTGCTGGTCGCCCGCGAACACGTGGAGCTTCTTGAACATGCGCCGGCCCAGGATGTTCTTCGGCAGCATGCCCTTCACGGCGAACTCGATGGCGCGCTCGGGGTGCTCGTTGAGCAGCTTGTCGAGCGCGATGGACTTGATGCCGCCGATGGCGCCGGTGTGGTGGTAATAGATCTTGTCCGTGAGCTTGCGGCCGGTGACGCGCACCTTGCCGGCATTCACCACCACGATGTGGTCGCCCATGTCGACGTGCGGGCTGTAGTCCGCCTTGTGCTTGCCCTTGAGGCGATGCGCGATCTGCGAGGCGAGGCGCCCGAGCGTCTTGCCGTTCGCGTCCACGAGGTACCAGTCCCCACGGATCGTGCCTGACTTGGCGAATATGGTCTTCATGATGCGGATCTTTGTGGCCGAGGGCCCTGGAAAAGGCCGGTCGAAAAAGGCCGCGCAGTGTACTGGAGGGGGTGGCGTTTTGCCAATGGCCGGCCGGGATGATCGGCCGGGTCACGGCGCCCGGGGCCGTCCTGCCCGTATCCGGGCGGGCCACGACAGGATATATAGAGCGCATGGAGCTCCTCGACACCCTGCTGGGCTCGGCGGACCGCGCCCTTCGAGCGGTTTTCGCCCCAGCCCAAGCTTCCCGACCCACCCCCGGCGCCAGGGATCCGGCTCCCCTTCCCGATGCCGAGCGCCGCGAGGCTGCCGCCCTCATGAGGGTGAACCATACTGGCGAGATCGCCGCCCAGGCCCTGTACGAAGGCCAGGCTCTGGTCGCGCGGTCCCCGGCCACCCGCGAGCTGCTGCGCAAGGCCGCCCGCGAAGAGACCGATCACCTCGCCTGGTGCGAGACCCGGCTGCGCGAGCTCGATTCGCGGCCCAGCCTGCTGAATCCACTCTTCTATGCCGGATCTTTCGCCATCGGCGCGATCGCCGCCACGCTCGGTGATCGCGCCAGC
>JBGAIL010000182.1:0-9439 GCA_044225565.1 Steroidobacteraceae bacterium
CTCGACGGCCGCAGCATCGCACATCGTCCTGCCGGTGCTTCCACCGGATGCGGAGTGAGTCTCAGCGGACGCCGGCTGCGAAAGCCTTCTGCACTTGCGCGGGCGTGGTGATGCCATTGGCGATCAAGAGCCGCGTCAGCACGCGCGCTTTCTGCGGATTGAGGTCCAGCGAAGCGACGAACCCGAGCGCATCGTCGTCGTTCTCGACGTTGCGCTCCACGAAGCCCGAGCCGACCCGTGTGGAGCGCACCACCACGATTCCCCGAGCTGCCGCTTTCCTCAGCGCCTCGATGACGGCCGCCGGAGCATTGCCATCCCCCATGCCGGCCAGCACGATGCCGCGCGCGCCCTTCTCCACCGCGGCGGTGACGGCAAAATCGTCCCCCTGGGCGTAGCCATAGACGATGTCCACGCGAGGCAACTGGGCCGACGGCGGCAGTGCGTACGGCCGTCCGGACGAAGGAGCGACCGAAGCGACGAAGCGCACGTTCGCCGGGTCGACGTGCCCGACTGGGCCCGAGCTGGGGGATCCGAAGGCGTTCAACGTGCTCGTGCTGATCTTCTGCACGCCGCGCGGGCCGTGAATCTCGTTGTTCAGAACGACCAGTACGCCGCGGCCGCGCGCGGAAGGTGATGTCGCCACTTGCACTGCGCTGTAAAGATTCGACGGGCCATCCGCGCTCAACGCCGTGGAAGGCCGCATCGAGCCGACCAGGACGACGGGCCGATCGTGCGGCAGCACCAGATCGAGAAACAGCGCAGTTTCCTCCATCGAATCCGTGCCATGTGTGACGACCACGCCATCCGCTTCATCTCGCGAGAAGATCTCACTGATGCGGCGAGCGAGTGCGAGCAACACCTCATCCGTCATGTTCTGGGAGCCGATCGACGCCACCTTCTCGCTCGAGAGTTCTGCGAGCGACTCGATGCCTGGCGCGGCCGCGATGAGCTGCTGCGCGCCGAGCTTCCCCGCGTTGTAGCCGAGCACGGAGCGGGGGTCCGCCTGCCCCGCGATAGTCCCGCCCGTCGTGAGGATCGCCACTCTTGGCTTGGCCATCGTTCCTTGAGGAGCAGTTTGAGCCGCCGCCACCGCTGCCGTCAGCAGGTAAAAAGCGGCGAGCAGGCCTGCCAGCTTCTGGGTCACGGGGCGATCTCCGGTTCTGTGGAACGCGACTGCCGGGAATCCACCACGGCTGCGGTGACCATATCAGAACCCACGTTCACCATCGTGCGCGTCGCGCCGAGCAATCCTTCGATGCCGAGCACGATGCCGATGGCATCGGGTGGCAGGCCGAAAGTGGCCAGCAGCCCGGCGATGAGGGGCAGCGCGCCGCCAGGAATTCCGGCCACGGCCACGGCGGACAGCACCGCCAGCAGCACCAGCGTCACCTGCTGGCCGATGCTCAGGTCGACGCCGAACACCTGGGCCACGAAAAGGACGACACACCCTTCGTACAAGGCCGTGCCGCTCATGTTCATCGTGGTCCCGAGCGGCAGGACGAATCCCGTCGTCGTGGCGGAGATTCCGAGGCGTTCGCGGGCGATCGCCATCGCGGTCGGCAGCGTCGCCATGCTCGAGCTGGTCGAGAACGCGGTGATCAGCGCATCGCGGATCGCCCGGAAGAACTCACGGGGCCGCCAGCGCGTCCAGCCACGTAGCCACAGCGACATCGTGCCGAAGAGATGCAGCAGCAGGACCGTCACGCATCCGAAGATGAACAGTCCCAGCGTCCGCAGGATATCGAATCCGATCTTCACGACGACGCTGTAGATGAGAGCAGGCACAGCGTAAGGAGCGAGCCGCAGCGCGTAGCGGACGATGGTCGTCATCAGCTGGGTCAGAGTCTCGAGTCCCGCCTTCAGCTTCTCACGCCGGTCCGGTGCGAGACTCGCACCCGCGAGGCCGACGAGGATGGCAAAGAGGATGAGCGGTAGCATCTCGCCGATGGCGTCGCGATCGTTTCCGGCAACGGCTCCCACCAGGTTGCGCGGCATGAACATGTCGACGATCGTCGCCGGCGTCATTTCAGGGGACTGGGCGGGATGCGCGAGTGTCGCGGAGGCTCCGCCATATTCGTGCATGAGCGTTCCGCGCGCCGATTCGCTCAGATGTGCACCCGGCTCGAGGAGGTTCAGCATCACGAGGCCGAGCACCGCGGCAATCGCCATGTTCAGGAAAAAAAGCAGGAAGGTGCGGCCGGCCAGCGGGCCGAGCAGGCGCAGGTCACCGAGCTGCAGCATTCCCATGGCGAGCGACGAGAAGATGAGTGGAACCACCACGAAGAACATCAGCCGCAGGAAAACCTGGCCGAAAGGATCGAGGAGGTGTGTCGCGACCCAGCGCGCGCCGTCGAGCAGGCCGGGACTCCACGGCGCGACGAGCAGCGTCACGACACCAGCGGCGACGCCTGCTGCGAGCCCGAGCAGGATGCGGCGAGCGATGGCCTTGTCGGTGTCCGCCACGATGCCTTGAGCATAGTGCGGGCCGGACGCATGCTTTGCATAAGCAGCGCCTATATCAGGCCGGGCGCGAGCCGAACTCCATCGCGTCGTAGATCCAGCCGTGCGACTTCCTGAGCTGCTGCTGGCAGCGCGCCCGCAGCTCTTCGATGGCTGCCGCGCACATCTCGCGTGGCGCAGGCCCGAGCTCACGGTGGCGACTGATGACGGTGAGCGAGCGGTGCAGTCCGGGGCGGGGAAGAGGATGCACCGAGATGGATTTGAGCGGCACGTCCGCATCGAGCAGGCAGAGCGGCGTCGTGATCGCCCAGCCGAGGCCGGAAGCGACCGCCGAGCTCACCCCGTAAGGCCGGTCGAACTCGACGCCGCGGGCTGGCTCGAGGCCCAGGCTGCGCAGAAAGCGTTCGACGTGGGTGCCCGTGACGGATCGGGCGCTGTAACGCACGAACGGCTGCTGCTTCACCAGGGCTTCGAGCGAGGGCTTCGGCATGCTGCCGGGAGTGATGAGGACGTAGGGCTCCCGCAGGATCAGCCGGCGCTCGAGTCCGCCGACTTCGGTGAGATCGTCCACGCCGATCAGCAGATCGAGCTGGCGGGTCAGCAGGCCGGAGGCATGCGCGGCAGCCAGGCCCGAAAGCACGATGATCCGCTCCGCGGCCTCGGACAAGACCTTGACCACCGTGACGCTGAGCGCGCGCGTGACGGAATCGACGAGGCCGACCCGGAGCATGGGTAGATAGCCGCGCCTCGAACGCTGGAGCAGCGGCACGATCTGCCTGGCTTCGGTCATCAGGGTTTCGGCGCGCTGTCGCAGGATGGTGCCCGAGGGTGTGAGCGCGATCGGGCGGATGCTGCGATCGAACAGCTGCGTTCCGAGCTTGCGCTCCATCTCGTGTATCGCCTGCGATACGGCCGGCTGGGTGAGGCCGAGCAGCCCGGCGGCCGCCGCCATCGTTCCGGTGTCGCAGACCGTGAGGAAGACCTGCAGCGACAGCAGGTCGAACGGCAGGCGTTGCGTCCCTCCCCGCATGGCACCGTCTCCAGAGTATAGGTTCCGCTTATATACAAGATGACGGGGTCTGCGGCTATGGTCCATCGACGATGGGCTCACGCAAATACTCGTTCCTGCGGCTGGCCGTGGAGGCGGTGCGCGGGCACTCCAACTGGGGCAGGGCGTGGCGCCACTCTCCTGCGAAGCCCCGCTACGACGCCATCGTCGTCGGCGGCGGCGCGCATGGACTTGCGACGGCGTACTACCTCGCGAAGACGCACGGCATGCGCAACGTCGCGCTGCTGGAACGTTCGTGGATCGGTTCCGGAAACGCGGGGCGCAACACCACGATCATCCGCTCGAACTATCTGTTGCCGCAGAACATAGATTTCTACGAGCTCTCCATGCAGCTCTGGGAAGGGTTGGAGCAGGCGCTCAACTACAACGCGATGGTGAGCCAGCGGGGCGTCGTCAACACATACCACTCGGATGGACAGCGCGACGCGTACGTCCGCCGCGGCAATGCCATGCGCTTGAGAGGCGTCGACGCCGAGATGCTCGACGCGACCCAGCTGCGCGAGCTGTGTCCGCTGATCGATTTCGACAATGCGCGATTCCCGATGGAAGGCGGATTGTTCCAGCGCCGTGGCGGGACAGTGCGGCACGACGCCGTCGTGTGGGGTTATGCGCGCGCGGCCGATGCGCTCGGCGTCGACATCATCCAGGACTGCGAGGTGACCGGCTTCCTTCGATCCGAGAGCCGCATCTGCGGCGTGACCACGACGCGAGGGCCGATCGAAGCACCCCGGATCGGGCTTGCCGTCGCGGGCAGCACGTCCAGGCTCGCAAAACTCGCCGGCCTGCGCCTGCCCATCGAAAGCCACGTGCTGCAGGCATTCGTGACGGAGAGCGTCAAGCCTCTGCTGCACACCGTGGTGAGCTTCGGCGCCGAGCACATGTACATCAGCCAGTCCGACAAGGGGGGGCTCGTCTTCGGCGGCGATCTGGATGGCTACAACTCATACGCTCAGCGCGGCAACCTGCCGACGGTCGAGCACGTCTGCGAGAGCGTGCTGGCCGTGATGCCGTCGCTCGCGAAGCTGAGGATCCTGCGCTCGTGGGGTGGTGTGATGGACATGTCCATGGACGGCTCGCCGATCATCGACCGCAGCCCCATCGACGGCCTCTACATCGATGCGGGTTGGTGTTACGGGGGCTTCAAGGCGTCGCCCGCATCAGGCTGGTGCTTCGCGCATCTGCTGGCGACCGGTGAGTGCGAGCCCCGCGCGCGTGGCTTCCGCATGGACCGCTTTGCGACCGGCCACCTGCTGGATGAGAAGGCGCAGGGCCCTCATCCCAATCGGCACTGACGCCGGACCCGTGCATGCGCATCCAATGTCCATTCTGCGGCGACCGGGACGTGAGCGAGTTTCACTGCCTGGGCAGCGTCGCATCGGCCAGGCCCGATTCCGGTGCCTGCGATGCGGTCGACCGATTCGTCGACTATGTGTATCTGCGGGACAACCCGGCAGGCCCGAATGAAGAGCTCTGGTATCACGGCTTCGGTTGCCGTGCGTGGCTGGTCGTTGCGCGCAATACGCTGACACACGAGATCAACCGCGTGCGCGCAGCGGCGGACGTCGCAGCTGGGGATCCCAGCTGATGCTCATGGCAGTCACAGACAGAGTGCGCAGCTGATGGACGTCGCAGTTACCAAGGCGCCAGCGGTAGTACGCGGCGAGCGGCGCCAGGCCTCCGGCGGGCTCATCGATCGCGGCCACGAGCTGGGATTCACGTTCGATGGGCAGGCTCTGCGCGGATATCGCGGAGACACGCTTGCTTCCGCGCTCCTCGCGAACGGCATCCGACTCGTCGGGCGCTCGTTCAAATATCACAGGCCGCGCGGCATCCTCTCGGCGGGTGCCGAAGAGCCGAATGCGCTCGTGGAGCTCGGAACCGGCGCCGGACGCGAGCCCAACACGAAAGCGACGACGATCGAGTTGCGCGAAGGGCTCACGGCGGCGAGCCAGAACCGCTGGCCGTCCCTGTCGCTCGACCTCATGGCGGTCAACGATCTGCTGAGCCCGCTCTTCTGCGCGGGCTTCTATTACAAGACCTTCATGTGGCCCGCCAGCTTCTGGGAGCGCGTGTACGAGCCTGCCATTCGTCGGGCCGCGGGCCTGGGCCGCGCATCCGCAGCGGCGGATTCCGACGAATACGACAAGGCGCACGATTTCTGCGACGTGCTCGTCGTGGGCACGGGCGCAGCGGGATTGGCGGCTGCGTTGACTGCCGCGCGTGCCGGTGCCCGCGTCCTCGTTTGCGAGCAGGACTTTCTGTGCGGCGGGCGTCTGCTTTCCGGGATTTCGCGCATCGATGGCCAGGCCGGCCACGAATGGGCGGCTTCCGCCATCCGCTCGCTCAGTGAAATGCCGAACGTGCGGGTCATGACACGCACGGCAGTCTTCGGCTGCTACGACGATGGGACCTGCGGCGCGCTCGAAACCTTGACGAATGCGGCGCAAGGGCGCGCCGCAGGCCGGCCCTGCCAGCGGTACTGGAAGATCGTCGCCAGGCGCATCGTCGTCGCCGCAGGCGCTACGGAAAGGATGATCGCCTTCGGCGGGAACGATCGCCCCGGCGTGATGACGGCTTCCGCCGTGCGCACGTACGCCCATCGCTTCGCGGTCCGGCCGGGCGAGCGCGCCGCCATCTTTACGTCCAACGACAGCGGCTGGTCGACCGCGAAGCATCTTTTGTCGGCGGGTATCGAAGTGGCTGCGATCGTCGATACCCGGGCGACCGTTTCCGTCCAGGCGCCGGGCGACATCCGGGTGATCCTGGGAGCGCAGGTGGCCGATGCCAGTGGCGGCCGAAACGGAATACGAAGTGTCGACATCGAATCGTCGCAGGGCCGGGAGCGGATCCGCATCGATCTGCTCGCCGTGAGCGGCGGCTGGAATCCCAATGCGGAGCTCGCCACGCATCGTGGCGCTCGACTCACGTGGAGCCCTGACGCCCGCGCGTTCGTATGTCAGGCCCCTCCCGCGGAAATTATCCTCGCAGGGTCCGCCAACGCGCGCTGGACACTGGCTGAATGCCTGGCGGATGGCCAACACGCAGGCGCACAGGCGGCGTCTGCGTCCGGGTTCGAGGCGCGGCGAGAGGCTTTGCCGGACTGTTCGACGGAAACGAGTGCGGGCGAGGTGTTCTGGAGATCGCGCGCCGCGCGCGGCAAGGCCTTTGTGGACCCGCAGCACGACGTCACGACTGCCGACATCGAGCTCGCCGCTCGCGAAGGCTACGATCGGCCCGAGCATCTCAAACGCTATACGACGCTCGGCATGGCGACGGACCAGGGGCGCACGTCGGGCGTCGTCGGTCAGGGCGTTCTGTCCGAAGTGCTCGGCCGCGCTCTCGAGGATCTCGGAACGACTTCGGCGCGTCCGCCGGCCGTTCCCGTCGCGCTCGGAGCCATTTCTCACCGGCACCGCGGCAAGCGGTACCGGCCGACGCGGCTCACTCCGACCCATGACTGGGCGCAGGCCAACGGTGCCGTCTTCGGTCCTGCCGGAACGTGGCTGCGCGCCCGGTACTACAAGCGCACGGAAGACGTCGATGCGTTGGCGGCAGTGAATCGCGAAGTGAGTGCGACACGCGGGGCAGTAGGCATCTGCGACGTTTCATCGCTCGGAAAGGTGGACGTTCAGGGAACGGACGTCACCGCATTCCTGGATTTCGTCTATGCGAACAGGATTTCGACGCTGCCCGTCGGGCGTGCGCGCTACGGGCTGATGCTGAGGGAGGATGGGCTGCTGTTCGATGACGGCACGGTGTCCCGGCTGGGTTCCGAGCATTTCCTGCTATCCACCACGACGCTGCATGCCGAAGCCGTTCTGAGGCACCTCGAATACTGTCATCAGGTCCTGTCGCCGCGACTCGACGTGAGGATCACGCCGGTGACGGATCAGTGGGCTCAGCTGGCGATAGCCGGCCCTCGCGCGCGCGAGCTGCTCAACCGTATCGTGGATTCACGTTGCGACGTCTCGAATGCCGCGTTTCCCTTCCTCGCTGCAGCCGACGTCACGATATGCGGAGGTGTGACCGCCAGACTCTTCCGCATCTCGTTTTCCGGCGAGCTGGCCTACGAGCTGGCCGTGCCGGCGCGATATGGCGAGGCGTTGCTGCGTCGGCTGCTCGAACAGGGCGCGTCGCTCGGCGCGACGCCGTATGGCACCGAAGCGCTCAACGTCATGCGGATCGAGAAAGGCTTCGTCGGCGGAGCGGAAATCAATGGCCAGGTCACGGCGACCGATCTCGGTCTGGGGAAATGGCTGTCCCCGGACAAGGACTATGTCGGTCGCGTGCTCCTGCAGCGTGCAGGACTGATGGATCCACTGAGGCCCGCGCTGGTCGGATTGAGGCCAGTCGATGAGCGCACCCGCTTTCGTGCCGGTGCGCACTTGTGCGCGAGCCTGGGCGGCGCATCGCCACGCGATTCGGAAGGCCATGTCACTTCGGTTGCGTATTCGCCCACCCTGGGCGGCTGGATCGGCCTTGCGCTGCTCGCTCGCGGACCGGCACGCATCGGTGAAGTGATCCAGGTTTGCGATCCGCTCCAGGGCAGCGAGACGCGCGCTCGCGTCTGTCAGCCTGCCTTCTTCGATCCGGAGGGCCAGCGTGTCCGCGCCTGAATCTCCCCTGGAAGCACGGTGCCCATCGGCGCTCGGGGCCGAAGCGTCCGGCGGATGGCGCGGCTCCGATCGGATTTCACTGGTCGTGCAGCAAGGCGTCTGCGCGGTGCTGATCACGATCGCCGGGGACGGCGTTGCGGCGTTCGCCAGCGAAGCAGTCGAAAGGCTGGGAGCCCCACTGCCGCCTGCACGGTCCGCTTCATTTGGTGGAGCCGTTGCGGTCGTCGCCGCGGGGCGCAACACCTTTCTGGCCGTGAAGCAGGGCGACGCCGCATGCGCGTTCTCTTCACGCCTAGCGGGAGAGCTAGCCGGGCCCGCCACCGCCGTGGACCAGAGCGATCAGCTCGTCTTCTTCGCTCTCGAAGGCGCTTCCAGCGCACGCGCGCTGAGTGCCTTGTGCTCCGTGGATTTCGATCCGCGAGCCTTCGCAGAAGGCACCGCCATCGTCACGCGGTTGCAAGACGTGCAGGCCTATGTCTGGCGCGAGCCTGGTCCTTCCCGCTACCTGATCGGAGTGCAGCGCAGCCTCGCTTCGCATGTCTGGACCGCATTGCTCGAAGCATGCAGAACGCATTCACCAGCCCCTTGAGCCTCGCCAGCGGCGGATCGGCTGGCGTCTGTGCGAGAAACGCAGGCGACCTCTCCCGATGCTATCGGGAGCTCGACGTTCCGCTTCGCGAATACCTGATGCGCAACACCCGCTCGCTGCACGATGCGGAGGATCTGGCCCAGGAGGTGTACCTCCGCCTCGCGCGAATGCGCTCGCTGGCCGGCATCAGCGATCGAAGGGCGTTCGTATTCCGCGCGGCGAAGAATCTGTTGCGCGACCGCTCACGGCGGCAGCAGACGCGCGACAAATGGCTGGAGGGAGAGCCCGCGCATCATGACGAGCCGGCGGACGATGCGGCCGATCCTTCGCTGGAATTCGAATCGCTCGAGATGCTGCACAGGCTCGAGCGTGTGCTGTCCAGTCTCAAGACCGGCACCCGCTTCGCGTTTCTGCAGCATCGCGTCGAGCAGAAAGCTCACGTGGAGATCGCTGCCGAGCTCGGCGTTTCCATCAGCATGGTCGAGAAGCACGTGAAAGCCGCGACGGCGGCGTTGCGCGCAGCCGGAATCACCGTCGACCGCCGCTGAGGTCAACCAGGTATCCCCGAGGCGAGGCCGCAGCGCCTCGGATCGGTGGTGGCGCAGAGCTGGCCGTTCGTGGGGTCGCGGAAGCACATCTGGAACGCGCCCATGGCCCATTGATACGCCGGCACGACCTGCACTCCGGCTCCGGCCGCACGCAGCC
>JBGAIL010000183.1:0-9868 GCA_044225565.1 Steroidobacteraceae bacterium
GCCACGACGGTAGTGGGCGGATTCGTGTTCGGGCTGCCTTCGATCATCGCGGTGATCATGAATTACGTGAGGCGCTCCGAAGTGCGCGGCACGGCGCTGGAAGCGCACTTCACCTGGCAGCTGCGCACGTTCTGGATCGCCGTACTGTGTGGGCTCGTTCTAGCAGCGGTCTCCTTTCCGCTGATGCTCGTGCTCGTCGGATTCGTCACCTGGTATCTGGGCGCCTTGATCCTGGGCGCATGGATCATCTACCGGGTCGCGCGCGGGTGGATCGCACTACAGGATGGCCGGACACTCTCCTAGCACGCACCGTTCGTCCCAAATACGGCGACTCATGCACGCTCCGGCACCGATGCCGCTAGCGGAGCTGGCTGTCCTTGCTGCCGCGGCGGTTGTAGCCGGCGAACTGCTGGGCCTCGAGATCCTCGGCTTCCTGGCAGGCGATGCAGAGGCGTACGCCGGGGATGGCTTCGCGACGCGCCTGCGGAATCGGGGCCAGGCATTCCACGCACTGGGAAAGGCTCTCGCCCTGGGGTAGACGACTCTTGGCGCGCTCTACCGCGTCCTTCACCGTGGCGTCGATCTGATCCTGTACTGCTCCGTCTCCCGCCCAACCCGTCGCCATGAAGCCTGCTCCTGTATAGAGACTGGCATATTACATGGGGCCTCCCGCGGGTCGACACAACGGGGATGGCTGGCGCCGGCCGCACCACCGGTGTTAGCGTACGCCCCATCATGAAGCTCCCCGCCCGGCTCCTAGGCCTGCTTCTGCTGCTCGGCACCGCGCCGCTCGCATTCTCGAAGGCGGATTGCGGCTCGCAGCCTTACTGCTGCCCGCCGGACCAGCAATTCCCCTGCAACCACGGTCCGCAGAAGCCGCAGGACCCGGTCTCCCGCTCGAAGGAAACGACGCCGTGAAGTGATCGGCCGACGCCGGTCGCGCCCGCCCACCGCAAGCAGGCCGCCCCCGTCGGAATGACCTCCCTCAATCCTTCGGCACCGGCGGCGGGCCGTCCGGAATGTAGGGTTTGAACACCACGTCACCCTTCTGCCGCTTGAAGTCCGCGCGGATCTCCTCGATGAGCGGAGGCTGCTCGTAGAGCTCCACCATCGAGCCCGCAAGCGTCTTCGCAGCCTGCACCAGCCCCTTGTGACCGATCGACATGCCGCCCGTGGCCACCACCGGCCACGCATGCCACGGTGCATCCTTCGGCGCCGTGGCGACGGTGACGTGCAGCGTGGGCACCACCCAGCTCACGTCCCCCACGTCCGTCGAGCCGCCTTCTGCCTCCTGCCCATCGAGCGGCTTGATGGTGCTGTCCATGCCGGCTTCCGGCACGTTCGAGGCTTTCTGGATGGCGCGCGCGAAGCCCTGCTCCTCGGCGGTGTACTGAATGGGCCCGAGCGCGCGCAGGTTGCGATCCAGCAGCCGCTCGCCCGGCATGTTCACCAGCATCTCCCAGCTGCCGCCGAGCACCGTCAGCTTGCTCCTGGTCTCGGTCATCACCGCCGCGCCTTCCGCCAGCTTGCGGGCGCGGGCCAGCAGGTCGTCGACTTCGCTGCGTTTCCAGTCGCGCAACCACAGCCACACCCTGGCGTACTCGGGCACGACGTTCGGCACGTCGCCGCCTTTCTGGATGACGTAGTGCATGCGTGAAGTCGGCTTGATGTGCTCGCGCATCATGTTCACGCCGTGCGTGAAGAGCTCGAGCGCATCGACGGCGCTGCGGCCGTTCCACGGGTCCCCCGCGGCATGCGCGGCCTTGCCGAAGAATTCGACGGAGAGGCTGACCATCGCCTGGCTGGACGTGGTGTCCGCCTGCGATTCCTCGCCCGGATGCCAGGCGAGCATGACGTCCACGTCGTCGAAGAGCCCGTCGCGCGCCATGTACACCTTGCCGCCGATGTCCTCTTCCGCCGGAGTGCCGAAGAACTTGATGGTGCCCTTCAGCTTGCCGGCCTGGATCTGCTCCTTGATGGCGAGCGCCGCGCCGAGGCTCGCGGCGCCGAACAGGTTGTGGCCGCAGCCGTGGCCCGCGGCGCCTTCGGCCAGCGCTTCCTTCACGGGCGAGGCCTTCTGCGAGATGCCGGGGAGGGCGTCATACTCGCCCATGATGCCGATGACCGGCTTGCCCGAGCCGTACGTGGCGACGAAGGCCGTGGGCATCTGCGAGACGCCGCGCTCCACCTTGAAACCCTGCTTCTGCGCGTAGTCCGCGAGCACCTTGGCGGACCTGGTCTCGCGCAGCGCGGTTTCGGCGAAAGCCCACACCTGGTCGGAGAGCTTGATGAGCTCGGCGGTGTGCCTGTCGATGGATTGCAGGGCGGCGGCCCTGGCGGAATCCGGCGGCGGTGCGGTTTGCGCCTGAGCGGCGGTGGCGAAGGCGGCAAGCGACAGTGCGAATGAAAGAGCCGCGGCCTGGGCCGCGCGGAGCTGGGTCGGCATGGTTCGGATCCCCCTGTGCAAGCCGCAATACTGCCGGTTTCGCCGGGCCATGCCGAGGGGTTGCGGCGCAGGCGGGCGGCGCGTGCCCCCGCACCTTGTGCCCGCGCAGGAGTCGCGTTGTGGTAGGATCGCCGCCCGCGCCAAGGCAGGCGCGCGGCTCGGGCGAATAATTTCCTTGGGTTTCAGCGGGTTGAAGGCACCAAGCCTTACTCCGGACTCCTCAGCCCCGAGCGGTTTTCTCTACGGTGCGCCCGTAGCTCAGTTGGATAGAGTGCCTGGCTACGAACCAGGAGGTCGGGAGTTCGAATCTCTCCGGGCGCGCCAGATCACACCGTGTCTCCACGACCGTTCATGAGAATGATTCATGACGACCAGCCAATGTCGAAGGCCGACCTGATCGGGGACGCGTGGCGATGCCGAGCCGGCAGATCCGCTTTCGCATGGATGACGCCTTTCTCCGCGAGGATGTGCTGCGGTGGCTATCACGCCCCGCCCGCACGCTGCCTTCGCTGCCAGTCGGCATAGATGTCAGGTTTACCCGGCGAGACATGGCGGATCGTCATTGATTGCTCGGCAAAGGGCTTTGCAAGGTCAGCATAAACGGCCGCCGTCGACAGGCCGTAAGGTTCGCCATCCTCGTTCGAATAGGCATAGGCGACTTCGCTGACGCCCGAGAGGCGCATCGCCGCCATGCACATCGGGCAAGGGTGGCCGCTCGCGAAGACCGCACAGCCGCTGAGGTCGGGAGAGCCGAGCTTGCGGCTTGCGGCGCGGAGCGCGCCGAGTTCGGCATGGGCGGTGGGGTCGCCCGTCTCGAGGATCTCGTTGACCCCGGTCGCGATGACCGCGCCGTCCTTGACGACGACCGCGCCGAAGGGGCGGCCGCCGCGCTCGGCGTTGGCGCGCGCGAGGGCGATCGCTTCGGCGAGGAAGCGTTCGGTTACGTCTACCATGGCTTTCCTTTCTATCGTGCGCCGACTTTGGCGAGCGCCTGCTCCGTGAAGGCGAAGATCGGTCACTTCGCCGCCTGGACGTTCCACACCGCGACCTTGGCGCGCGTGTCGGCAAGCATCTTGTCGAGTGCCGCACGGTCATGGATGACCCCGCGGAGCACCACGGCCCGGATGGCGCGCGTCGCGCCGATATCCTCGAGCGGGTTGCGGTCGAGCAGCACGAGGTCGGCGGCCTTGCCGGTTTCGACCGCGCCGTAGCGATCGAGCTTGCCGAACCAGGCCGGGCCGGCGCGCGTCGCCGCGGCGAGCGCCTGCGCGGGCGCCAGCCCCTTGTCGACGAAGATCGCGATCTCCTGGTGCAGCGCGATACCCGGATAGTTGAACGAATTCAGGAAGCCCGCGTCGGTCCCCGCCATGATCGTGACGCCCGCCTGCTGCAGCATCGGCAGCACCCCGGCCTCATGCTCATATTCCGCATGGCGCGCGGCGATCGCGACGGCGTCGGCCTTGGCGGCGCGCTCGACGCGCCACGCGTAGGTCGCGCGCAGCCCTGGTCCGATCAGGCCGAGATAGTCGTCACTCTGGTGATCGTCCTGGTCGAGATAGGCGATGACGCGACTGCCGTTCAGCGTCGGGGTGATGAACACGCCCTTCGCTGCGAGCTCGCGATAGGCGGCCATCGCGGTCTCGCGATCGAAGCCCGCGTCGAGCCGGCGATACGCCTCGGCACGGTCGATGCGCCCCGCGGCGAAGTCGGCGGCGATCGCCGCCTCGTCCTTCACGCCGGCCTTGTAGGCATAGCCGATATGCTCGATCGAGCTGATCCCGGCATCGACCGCCTGATCGACGGTCAGCGCCAATGGGATATGCCCCGAAACGCGCAGCCCCGCAGCGCGCGCCTTGCGGATGGCGTGGAGGAACAGGTCGGGCTTCAGGGTGCTGTCGGTGATCTTGACGAAATCGACGCCGAGCTCCTGAAGCCGCCTCACCGCCGCATCGACGTCGGGCACCGACCCGGTTTCGATCGTGCCCTTCCAGACCGGCTTGATGCCTTCGATTTTGGGTCCCGAGCTCAGCAGGGTCGGGCCGAACAATTTGCCGCCCGCGATCTCGCCGCGCCAGGCCAGCACTCGTTCGGCAAGTCGTCTTCGACGCGTCGCGGACGGTCGTGATGCCGTGCGCGACATAGAGCGGCAACAGCGCCTTGTTCTCTTCGATCAGTGCCGGACCGCCCCCGAAATGGACGTGCATGTCCTTACCGCGTCCTGAATGAGGTAGCGCCCCTTTCCCTCGACCGCTTTTCGAGCCTGCCAGTCCTTCGCGATGGCCGCGTCCGCGCCGACCGCGACGATTTCGTCGCCCTTCAGCGCGACCGCCTGGTCGAGGATCAGCCGCGCATTGGCGACATCGACGATGGTCGCACGGCGGATCAGCACATCCGCGCGATCCTTCGCGACCGCCGGAAGCGAAAGCAGAGCCAATCCCGCAAGGACGACAGACGGCAGCTTTCTCATGCGCCGGGATCCACGTGACGGCTCGAGCAGGCTGGCCATGGCGAACTCCGGCACGATGAGCGCCGCAGGCTTCGCCGGATCGCGCGGGCCTGTTTGAACGGCATGCGAGCCTGCCTTCGTACCGGAGTAATGCGCTAGGGCTTCAGATACCGCTCCAGGAACTCCGCCGTCGCGGCATTCATGCGCAGCGCGTTGGCGTAACGCTGGATGCTGTGCGTCTCGTCCACCATCACCAGCTCTTCCTGGTGCACGTTGGTCTTGCGCAGGCGCTGCACGAGATCCACGGTCTGCGAGATGTCGACGTTGCGATCGTCATCGCCATGGATGAACAGCACCGGCGATTTCCACTTGCTGACGTCCGAAGCCGGCGATGAAGTCCACGCGGTGTCGAGCGCAGCCTTGAGATCCGGCGCTTCCTCGTAACGGGTGCGGCGGAACCAGTAATCGCTCTCGCCCTGCCCGACCCAGTCGTGCACGCCGTGGATGTCCACGCCGACCGCGAAGATGTCCGAGTTGCGCGAAAGCGCCATGGCGGTGAGGTAGCCGCCATACGAGCCGCCATATACGCCTACCCGCTTCGGATCCACCTGCGACAGCGACTGCAGATAGCGGCCCGCGGCCGCCACGTCCTGATACTCCGAAGCCCCGCGCGCGCCCGCCTTCGCCGGGAACTGGAAGTCCCGCCCGTAGCCGATGCCGAGCCGGTAGTTCACCGCCAGCACGACGAAGCCGCGATTCGCCAGATACTGGTTCACCGCGTAGTCGTTCGAGTAGTAGCCCATGTAGTGCCAGCCGAGCAGCATCTGCCGCGGCGGACCGCCGTGCAGGTAGACGACGGCCGGCCGCTTCCCGGCGCCGCGCGCCGGCCTGAAGAGCTGGCCGTGGATGGTGAGCCCATCCTCGGACTTGAAGGTGACCGGCTCTGGGACCACCAGGTCTTTCTCGGGGAACTCGGGATACTTCGGCACGCCCGGCAGCAGGGTGACCTTCCCTCCCGCATCCACGGTCGCAGGAGCCGGCACGCGCTGCGCGGTGGCGCTGAAAAGCGCGACGCGCTGATCGGTGAGCGCGACCGGCGTCCACTCGAGCCCGCTGCCGGAAGTGAGCGCCTTCGGGCTCGCCGCATCCACGGGCACCCTGAAGACGTGGCGACGCTCGATGTCCTTGGGATCGCTGCCGGTGTTCGCGCTGTACACGAGGAACTTGCGGTCCGGGCTCAGCGCGACGTCCTCCACCTCGAAGCTGCCCGGTGTCAGCTCGAGCGGCTTGCCCGCGTCGGTGATCGAGTACAGATGCGGCCAGCCGCTGAGATATGACTTGAAAACGATACGGTCGCCCGCGGCCCATTCGGTGTAGAGGCCCCAGTCGGAGGTATCCACCGCCGCTTCGCTGGCGTGCCAGCGCCGGCCCTCACCGGTCCTCGCGTCCGCGACCCAGAGCTCCCACGTGTTCGGCTCGAACTGGAGCAGCGGCGCGGGGGCACCGCCGCCGCCCGGCCGGCGCACGAAGGCGATGCGCTTGCCGTCCGGAGACCAGCGCGGCGCATCGTCCTTCGAGGTGGAAGGAGCCAGCCAGCGAACCGGCGTGCTCTCGTCCGTGAACACTCCTATGAGCGCGTGCGTGCCGCGCACCGAGACGAACGCGAGCTCGCGACCGTCCGGGGACCAGGCAGGCGACTGCGCCGTGCCGCGGATGGTGAACATCTTCTTCGGCTGCGGCTCGCCTTCGAGCGAGGCGACCCACACTTCGCTGCCTTTCATGAAGGCGACACGGCGGCCATCCGGCGAGATGGCCGGATAGTCGCCTTCGGCGATGAGCCGCGGCGCGCCGCCGCTGAACTCCACCGCCCACACTTCCACCTTCGTGCCGGCGGGATCGGAAAGCACGTTGACGGGCAGACCGTTGTCCCAGTTGCCGCCATGTTCGCCGCCGCGCACGTAGACCAGCCTGGCGCCGTCCTGGGAGATGCCGAGGCTGCTGATCTCCTGGCCGTCGTCCTTCGCGTAAGGCGTGAGCTGCCGCGCCGTCATCGGACTGCCTTCCCCCACCCACACGTTGCGGCGGCCGAGGTCGTCGTAGATCCACGCGATGCGCGGCGCCTTCGTGGCCGCCACGAGAGATTCAGGGAAGGCGTAGCTGCGCACCTGTTCCAGCGTGAACGGCTTCGATGCAGCGGTAGCGGCGAGAGCGGGCAGGACGGCGAGCAGTGCCGCGACGGCGAAACGTCGCAACGGATGGCGAAGATTTCTCACGAACGGGTCTCCGGGTGATCGGGATGTCTGGCGCGGCCCCGGCGGGCCGCCAGTCCCGAGGATAGCGCGCCCGCAACCCGGTCGGCCAATGAAGGGGCGCCAGCTGGCCGATCCACCTCCACGAGGAAGTACCCGAGAGTATCCGGATCGTGGACGAAAGCCTCGACCGGCCAGATCCCGTGCCGAAAGGATTCCCGAGGAGGTTTCGCGCCCGCCTGCTACTCCACGGCCAGGAACGGGCAGTTTCGGGTCAGGTCCCGCATCGCGTTGTGCGAGCCGGCGAGCGCGAATTTGATCGGTGCCCCGTCGATCGTCAGAAGCGCGTTGTATGCCAATGCCGTCCGCCTCGCGAGCAGCGTGGCCGAATCGCCGCGCATCAGATAAGTGTTCGCCTCCACGACCCAGGAGGAATCCTCCGCCGGCTCGGCATCGAACTTGATGCTCAGCGATTTCGGCGTGCCATCGGGCGCTTCGACCTTGCGGATGCGCAGCCCGCTCAGCATGGACTGGGCGTCGCACTGGAAGAACCAGGTGACGCCTTCGGCATTGATGCCGACGGCAGTCGATTGCGTGGAGGGCGCGTGGGGCTGGATCATCCCCCAGTTGAGGCGACTGCTGGCGCAGCCCGAGGCCAGAACGCCCGCAGTGACCACGGCGACGCCGGCCCCGCGCGCGAATCTCGAAGAATGCAACATTCCGTTTCCTTTCATCCGGTCAGCCCTTACCACATCTGCACGATGGCGTTCAGCGCCTTCATCAGATCCGGCGTCTTGAACTCGGTCTCGCCCTGCTCGTTCACATAGGCTCCGGGCATGACGGGACCCTGCTTCTGCATTTTCAGAGTGGCCGTGTAAGGCCCGACCAGCTTGTACGGCCGGATGTGCGCGCGGTTGCGGACGCCGCGCTCCACGGCCTTGCGGATCATGTCCCGGGCCACCTGCGGGTGCAGGGTGACGATGCCACCGTTCAGCGCGTCCTTCACCGCCACCGTCTCGATCTCGGGCCCGAACGTGCGCTTCGCTTCGTCGCACGCGGCCTTGTCTCCTGCCAGCATCACGATCGGAATGTCATACTGGCCCGCGATCAGCCCGTTGTAGCTGGCTTCCGAAAGCGGCACGCCGTTGATCTTGAAGTAGAGGATGTCCTCGCCCATGGTGTGCGGCAGCACTGCGTTCGGTGTACCCGAGCTCGCGTGGTAGCCGATGAGCACCACGGCGTCGAAGCTCGAATCGAAGCCTTCCATCATCACCATCATGCTCTGCGGGTGCGTGGGGCCGCGCACCACGCGCACACGCTTGTCCAGCATTTCGAGGATCATGTGGTTCATACCACCATGGCCTTCGCGCACCAGTACCTCTGTCGCGCCCGCGGCGAAAGCGCCTTCGATGGCGGCATTGGTGTCGCGCGTCAGCACCTCTCGGAAATAGGGGTAGCCGTATTCCGGGTTGCCGTGGGAGACCTCGCGGTCTTCGAACACGCCCGTGAGGCCTTCCATGTCGTTGGAGATGAAGACCTTCAGCGGCTTGCCCGGCGTGGCGGCAAACGCACCGGCGGCAGCGCCCATGGCAGCCAGTACCGTGCAAAGCAGGCCCGCGGTCTTCACCGAAGCCGCGCGAGTCGTGGTGCAGATGGCATGCGATGCTCTATTCATTCGATTTCCCCTGTTCGCCTTCGAGCCACAACCGATCGTATTCATCGGCGAGCCGGCGCTCGATATCGGCATGGTTCGGCAGCTTGCCGATGAATTCTTCCATCGTCCCGTAGTAGGTCACCATGATCACGGCCGACGTCGAAGCCTTGATGCCGCGGTAGGCAGCGGGGAAATCGGTGGCGGTGAACGCGACGCCGTTGTCCACGTAGCGCACGCCGGGCAGATCCCGCAGCCAGGAAGCGTCCCAGGGCTTGCTCACCCGCACGGTCACTTCCAGTGTCGCCGGCGCTTTCACCAGCTTCGCGCCTGCGAGGCGCTGCACCGCGCGCCTGGCCCCCGCCTCCAGAGATTTGTGCATGTCCGGCACTGGCATGAGTGTCGCAGTGGTGGGGCTGGTGGATTTCTTCACGGTGACGTATTCGAGCCACGGCATGGGCTTCAGGCTCTCGCCGAGCACGTCGTCGCCGGACACGAAGATCAACGGGATGCCGGCCACGCCATAAGCGAGCGCGAGCATCTCGGATTCGCTGATGGCGCTGCCGTTGAGGGCGATTTCCGTGCCGTATGTATAGGTATGCGCAAAGAAGCCCTTGCTGAGGCTCTTCGGGTGCATGGCCACGGCCACCACGGCATCATATGCGCCCGGGCTGGCGAGATCGGCATACGCATCCACCGGCACGCGCTGGATCACCTCGGCGCGGGAGTCGATCTCCGGAATGAGCACGTCGATCTGCCGATTGCCGCCGCCATGCCCGTCGATGATGGTGACGGTGCGCGCGCCGCCGGCAAACAGGCCTTTCACCACGGCATTGACGTCGTCCGTGAGCAGGCGGCGGCCGCGCGCATAGGCTTCGGGAAATTCCGGCTCCGCGGTCCTGATGTCGTCCTGGCCGGAGACGCCTTCCATGTCATACACGAGCAGGATGCGAGGCCCGTGCGCCTTCGCGTCCCGAGTCATCTCGTAAGGCGCGGTGACCCAGGGCTCGGCGACGACGACGCCGGCCTGGAACGCGAGCGCGACGACGGCCATGCGCAGAAAGAACTCAGTCATG
>JBGAIL010000184.1:0-9168 GCA_044225565.1 Steroidobacteraceae bacterium
GTCCAGCACGATGTCCTCGGTGAGCTTGTCGAGCGCCTTGCCCATGATCATGGCCCAGGTCTTGTTCAGGCCGCCGGCCTTTTCCTCGGAGTAGCTGCCCGCGTACTTCGACTTGTAGATGGGCTGCTTCGTCTGCGCATCGATGAACTCCAGGCTGCACTGCACGTCGCCGATGAACTTCACCGTCCAGAAGTTCTGGTCGGTGTCGAACCAGAACCGGTCGACCGTGCCCAGCACCTGGATGCGCCCGCCGTCGCCGACGGTGTGGCGCGTGTCCGTGAAGGCCTTCGCGACCGCGTTCCCGACGATGCGGTCGACCGGCTCGGCGGTGGTGATGTCCGCGGAATTCTGGCCGAGGCCGTTCTTCTTCCAGCCGATGCGCGCCTTGTCGAGCCGCGCATCCTCGAGCTGCGGCGTGCCGAGCTGGATCGAGCCGACGTCACCCAGCGGCCCGGCGACCTTGACGTCGGGACTCGCGTGGACGTCGAGCGTCGCCTTCGTGAACGCGCAGCCCTGCAGCAGGACGATGGCAACGACTGCCAGGATCCCAGGAATCTTCATGGCTCCCACCCCCGTCATTTGATGTTGTAGACGATCTTGTTCGCCAGCCGGCGCGCCGCCCGCGCGAGCACGGATTCGATCTCGCCATTCAGCGCCGGAGCTTCCGTCAACCACTGCTCGTAGGACGTCTGCCGCTCGCCGGTGACGTAGAAGAGCTCCCTGGGCGGCTTGCCGCCGTTGCGCTTGAGCGGCTGCAGCGCATAGATGGCATCGAACTCGACGTATGCCGACAGCGTCGTCGTCGTGGAGTCCACCATGCGGAAGCCGTAGGAGTCCGGAAAGAGCGTGAGATAGGCATCCGCTTTCGCGTGCACGTCCTTCCCCTTCGCTTCAACCCACGCCGGTTCGAATCCCTTCGCCTGCAGCGTCTCGTTGAGAGTCTTCACGAACGCCTCTTCCCAGATGCGCTCGGAGACGTGAGGGCTCAACGTGCGACGCTTCTCGGCATCGTTGTCGGATTCGATGCCCGACTGGATGCCGGCGCCGATGAGGCCGCCGAACAGCGCGCCCGTGTTGTTGTTGCGCGCGCGGTAGTAGAAGACGTCGAACCTGGGGGTGCCTTCGACCTGGATCTGGATGGTCCGGGGCTCGTTCGCGCATACGCGGAACGCGGACAGCAGCAATGCTGCAGGCAGCAGCGCTGCGGCGCGGCGACTCCCCATCCCTTGACCCCCTGATATTCTTATATTCTTGCGGCTTGGCGGACTGCCGCAGCAGTCATGCTGCACTGCCCGCAGGGATACGCTGACACAGGCGGCAGGGAAGCGTCAATTGCGGATGAAGTAAGTACCCCGCCCGCCAACCGGCCGCGACGAATCTCTCTCAGCGGTCGTGCGCGGCGTCCTCGTCGTCAGGCGCTCCCGCGATCGCGCCAGCACCCATTCCCATTCCGGCACCCGCCATCGCACCGCCTCCGCCGGAATTCCTGCCGCCCTGCCGGCCTTCCTCCTTCACGCCGCCCTCGCCCTTCCCACCACCGCGTGATGCACCCGGCCTCGCAGGCCCCTGCGCCGGAATCTCGAGCCCCGCAGGCACGGGATCCAGATCCAGCACCTGCCGGATGAAAGTGCGGAGCGAAACGACCAGCTCCGCGGTGTGGACCAGCCTGCCCGCCGCGAGATCGGACGCCGCTCGTGCCGCGAGCCTCACCTGCTCCTCGGTGCCGAGCAGGATGACGTCCGACAATGCCGCCTCGACGGCGTCGCGAATCCGTCGTGGGCGATCGGAAGCCGGTGATTCGACGGTGGAGGATGCCTCCCCGGTCTGGCGCAGCAGGTCGCGCAAGTGTGCCGGACTGACGGCCAGATCACCCGTAAAGGATCCGCCGAGCGTCTTGTACGCCGCGATGAGGGTGCGCAACCGCTCGTTGATCTGCCGGTTCTCCCGTTCGCGCCGCTGCTGCACGGTCTGCATGACGATGAGGCGCAGGCCGACGCCGATGAGCGTGATGACGGCGAGCCCGAGCAGCGTCGAGAGCACCGCCTGCCAGGAGCTGAAATCCAGGTTTCGCATGGGGAATGCCTCGCGCCTCGGGCCAGCCTCTCCCGGGAAGCGCTACTGCGTCATCAGGTCCATCGAGTTGATGTTGTAGCCCAGCAAGCGGGCCTTTCCGCCGGCCTCGACGAATGTGAACGTCTCCGCGCCGCTGCCGCGCTCGAATCGCGTGCTCTGCGAGAGCACGGTCAGCGTTTTCAGGTTGTGCGACTTCACCTGCCAGCCTTCATTAGACGTGCTCACCACGTGCCCGAGCTTGCGGGCGATGGCCGCCATGAGCTGATCGTACTGCTCCCGCGAGGCACTGCTCTTGAAGGCGTCGTCGGCACCGTTCCAGATCGCGTGGTAGTCGCCGGCGTTCATCTGCTTGTGGAACTCGGCCACTGCAGCCTCCGCATGCGGCTTTGCCGTCGACATGCCGCATGCGCAAAGCGGCCCTACGAGCAGTGGCACGACGAGGAACGACCAGTGTCCGGCTCTGACATGAGACATTGCCTGCCCCCTGGATACGACGACCGGGCTTCCGGCGCGCCGCCGTATTCTAGCGCACGCTCACCCCTGCGATGTCCAGCGCCCGCAACCCGACTTCGATCCTGGACAGATCCCCGACCGCGACGACCGCCATGCTCTTCGCGGGAAGGTGGGCACGGGCCGCACGCTGGATATCGGCGATTCCCACCGCATCGATGCGCTTCTGCAGGTCGCTGTAGTAATCGAGCGGCAGCCCGAGCAGGAACAGCTCTCCCATTGCCGTGGCGGCCTCGCTCGTCACCTCGAACCGCCCGACGAGATTGCCCAGCAGCACGTTCTTCGCGAGATCGAGCTCTCCCGTGGTCACCGGCTCCTCGGAGATGCGCCGGACCTCTGCCATGAGCTCCCGGACCGCCTCCGCCGTCGCTTCGGTCTTCACGCTGGTCCCGATCACGAAGACCTGGCCCGGCGCCCGACGCGAAGCGAGCCGCGATCTCACCACGTAGGTGTAGCCGTTCCGTTCGCGAAGGTTCTTCGTGAGCCGGCTGGAATGGATCTCTCCCAGGACGATGTTCGCCATCCGCAGCGGCGCGTACTCCGGGCCGTTCAGCGACGCATCCACCGCAATCCCCACGCGCAGCACCGTCTGGGAAGCCGCGCCGGCATTCGCCATGACGATCCGGCTCCGCTGCGCGACGGGAGCGGCCGGTTCCGGCTGCCCGGAATCCGCAGTCGCTGCGCCAGCCCAGTTCCCAAAATGAAGCTGCGCGAGGCCGCGCAACGCCTCGAGCGAGACGTCCCCGGCGACCACCAGGGCGGAACGCTCCGGCCGGTACGCGTGCCGCCAGAATGAAACGAGATCTTCCCGCGCGATGCCTTTCAGAGCGATCTCGGGTTGCGCTTCGTCGCACCCATAAGGCGGCGTCGGCGCGAACAAGCCGTCGTTGAGCAGGCCGGCGTTGCGGTAAGGGCTTTGCGCAGGGAACAGCGCCTCCATGAGCAGGTGACAGGCGATGACTTCCGGATCGTTTCGCACGCCCGCCTGGCGAGCGAGCCGGCCTTCCCGCACCTTGTCGACTTCCTCGCGTGCGAAAGCGGGACGCTGGATCGCATCTGCGAGGAGCCCGATTCCTTCTCCGAGATTCCCGCTCAACGTGCTCAGCCCGAGCGCCGCGCCGTCGCTGCCGACGTCCATCTCGAGCGACGTGCCCAATTGCGTCGCCTCGCCAGTCATTTGCTCGGCGGAGCGCTCCTGCGTTCCGTGCAGCAGCATGTCCGCAGTGAAGGAGGCAATTCCCGGCTGCGATGCAGGGCTCGTGGCGCTTCCACCGCGCACCACTAGGTTCGCGCGGATCACCGGCAGCTTTCTCTGCTCGAAGTACAGCACGGTGAGGCCGTTGGCCAGCGTGAAGCGCTGCGGAACAGGCAGCTGCGCTGCCTGCACCCCCGATGACTTCGAGTCGTGAGACTCCGCCTCCGCAGGCATCGCCGGCAGGGTATGGATGATCACCCGATTCCGCTCGCCCAGGACCGATCGCGCGACTTTCCGCATCGTATCCGGCGTCACCGCGCGATAGCGCTGCAGCATGCGCGGCAGGCATCCAGGATCGCCGAAGAAGCGATCGCATTGGCTCAGCTGGTCGGCGACTCCACCATAAGGCGTCGCGCGCGCCCCGTCGTCCGCGGAGGTGATGTCGCCGAGCCTCTCCAGGCCCTGCAGCATCTGCAGCTCCAGAGTCCTGCGCGCCCGCTCCATCTCATCCCTGCCGAACCCTTCGCGCAGGCGGGCCTCGAGCGTCTCGACGAGCGCTCGCTCGAGATCTTCCGGGCCCATGCCCGGGCGCGCCGTCGCCTCGATGCGGAAAACGGAAGCGCCGGCATAGGGGAAGTGCTCGACGGCCATCTCCTGAGCGAGACTGCGGCGATGCACGATGTCCCTGTGCAGCTCACCTGCGGGACCACCCAGCACGAACGGCAACATGCGCATCTCGTCATCGCCAGGCCCGAAAGCGGGAGGCGCCAGCCAGGCGAGCGTGACGCGCGGCAGAGTGACCCGATCACGCACGGTCTTGCGCGGCTCATGCGCGGCGAAAGGCGCGGCCTCCGCGGGAAGCCCGACGCTCCCCGGAGGGACTTCCATCGATCTTCCCGGCACGGGCCCGAGGTACCGCTCGATCAGCGCCTTCACTCGGGCCGGCTCGATCCTGCCCGCGATGGAGAGCGTGGCATTGCCGGGATCGTAGTAGCGATCGAAGAAGCGCCGCGCCTGCGCAAGGCTCGCCCCTTCGATGCCGGCCACCGTGCCGATGTATCGATGTCGATACGGATGCCCCGCCGGAAACAGGGTTTCGAAGACCGCTTCGTCCGTGGTGCCGTAGGGCTTCGCGTCCACGTTCAGCCGGCGCTCGTTGAGCACGATGGTCCGCTCGCGGGAGAAGAGCGCTTCGTCGACCGTCCCGGCGAAGTGGCGCATGCGGTCCCCCTCGATCGCCAGAGCCAGCTCCAGCTTTCCGGAAGGCACCGTGGTGAAATAGGTGGTGCGGTTCGGGCTCGTCACCGCGCTCGCCTGGGTCGCGCCGGCCTGCTGCAACAGGGCGATCGGGGGCTCCCCCAGCGTCGCGAGCGGAGCGAAGCTGAAGAGATGCTCGAACAGATGCGCGAGTCCCGCCTGCCCCGGCGGATCGTTCGCCGAGCCCACGTCGTAACGGACGTTGACCGCCACCAGCGGCAGGCGATCGTCGGGCGACAGGATCACCCGCAGGCCGTTCGCGAGACGGTACTTCTCGAAGACGATCTGCGGCATCGTGCCAGGCCCGCTGTCCCCGGCATGCGACGTGAGAGCCGGCAGCGTGAGGCAACCCAGCAGCACGGCGCAACTGCGCAAGGCGAGGACTCCGCGCCTCATCGAGTCGCCCGCTGCAGGCTCAACCTGCCACCGTCCCGGCATTTCCCCGGAACCGAGGGAGCCAGGAGCCGCTGAGGCGAAACCCGCTCGACGAACAGCAGCGCATCGAACGATGCGCGCACGTCGATGAGATCGTAGCCTGCGACATCGCGGATGCCCTGAGGCTGCGCAAACCACTGGTGCACGCTCCCTGCAGTGGGCACCTTCCGCAGATCGAGCAGGAAGAGTGGCAGCCCCGCCGCCGCGAATGCGCCGTTGAGGCTGTCCGGCCGGGACGGCAGGACATCGAAAGTGCCGTTGACCGGACCATAGAGACCGAAGAGCTCACGCCCCGTGCCGCGGTAGAAGAGAGACCCGATGACGACCATCGGCTCCACGAGAGAACCGTGGAGAAGCTCCCCCATGGGAGTTGGCGCAGCGCCGCGGCGATCGACCAGCGAGGCCCGCTTCGCCAGGTGCCCGTCGTGCGCGAACACGAACACGCGGGCACGCGGGCCTTCGCGTTCCAGCACCCAACGCAAGTTCTGCGCGTCCGCGATGTCCCGCCCCTTCCCGCCCATGCGCAGGTAGGCGAGCATCTGCCTGGAGACGATGGCGAGGTGATACGCGCGCTCGTAGGCCCGCCGCGTGGCGGAAGCGATCAGGCGGGACTGGCTACGCTCGTATTCAATGACTAGATCCTCCACGGCCTCCAGCAGCGCCCTTCTCTCCTCGGGTGAGGCGCCCGCATGACCTTTCTCGTTGAACTTCGGCAGCAGGAGCAGGAATCGTCGTCGCAACTCCGATGCGCTCGCGGGCCCGTGCGCCGTCAGGAAATCCAGAGCCGGCTCGACCAGCCAGCGGCCATCGAACTCGCCGCAGGACAGGATCTCGAGACCATACAGCCGGACTCTGTCTTGGGGTGCGCGACCGGCGTTGTAGCGGCGCATCCAGTCGATGAGCTCCAGGTTCTCCGCGAAGACGCCGGACGCCCACGAGAACACGCCGTGTGCGGCCTGGTGCGGGTCGACCGGCTCGCCTTGCACGTAGTCATCCGCCGCCATGCCATCCAGGAACCCCGTCTCCAGGGCGATCGCCGTGAACCCGAGCTCCTGCACGAGCCAGGCGAACAGGCGATTGCGCAACGACCAGAGCTCGTGAGTGTTGTGCATGCCTTCGCCGAAGCCGACGAGGCGTGCGTTCCCCACGATCTCGCGCAATGGCGCCAGATCGGCGACATCCCCGGAAAGCGAGACCGTGGAGAGAGGCCTCGCCTGCGTCCCGATCCATTCCACCACTTCGACCGGAGCGGTCTTCGAAGGTGGGAGAAGCTCGCCCGCCCCGAAGGCGCCGCCCGGCGCGCACAGCGGCAGAACGATCGATCCGGCGATCCGGCGCAGCCGTGCCCGCGAATCGGGCGACACGGCCACGATCAGTAGCGCATCCTCACACCCAGGAAGGCGCTTCGCGGCGCGCCGTAGTAGTTGCCGAAGCGGGTGTCGCGGATGTTCTCGTAGTACTTCTCGTCCAGCAGGTTGTTCACGTTGAGCGTGACGCCCACCTTTTCCGAGAAGTCATAGCCCATGCGCAGGCTCAGGACCACGTACGAATCCTGCTTCACCGTGCGCGCCGGGCTTGCGGTGCCGCTCGTGGCGTCACCGTTCCAGGTGAGCCCGCCGCCGAGGCTGAAGCCGTGGAGCGCGCCTTCCGCGAACTCGTAGTTGGTGAACATCTTCAGGCTGTGCTTCGGCGTCACGGGCAGGAACTGCACACCTACCAGCGCGGGGTCGGTGTCGCGCAGCGTCTCGTTCCTGTTGTAGGCGTAGCCGCCGTCGAAGGTCCAGTTCGACGCGAGCCTGCCGTTCGCCTCGAGCTCGAAGCCCTTGCTCTCGACCAGGCCCGAGCCCACCGAGTAGTTCGGATCGTTGGGATCCGCCACTGCGCGATTGCTCTGGCGGATGCGGTAGATCGCGCCCGACAGCAGCAGTTTGCCGTCGAGCACGTTGGACTTGATGCCCGCCTCGAGCTGCTTGCCGATGACCGGCCCCACCTGCGAGCCGCCCGCCGTGATGGCCGACTGCGGCTCGAACACGTCCGCATAGCTCGCGTAGAGGTTCACTTTGCGGGTGAGGTCGTACACCAGGCCGAAATACGGAGTGAGCTTGGCGTCCACGGAGTACACCCCGGTCGGGATGAGATCGAACTCCTGGTAATCGAAGGACACCCAGGCCACGCGCCCGCCGACCACGGCGGTCAAAGGATCCGCCACCGTGATGCGCGCCTGGCCGTAGGCGCCATACTGCTTCTTGACCTCGCTGCCCGAGTAATAGCCAGGGCCGCTCGGATCCACCGGCATGTCCGGCTGCCTCAGGACGACGGGATTGTAATAATCGAAGCTCAACGCCGGCTCGTCCGAGTTGGAGGCGTAGTTCCACTCCGCACGCTGATAGTCCAGGCCGAACAACAGGCCGTGCGTGCGGCCGAACAGGTCGAATTCGCCGACGGCGCTGGCGTCGGCCGAGAGGGCGTTGGCGTCGTGCTTGCCGTGATAGGAATTGAGCGGCGTGATGACGCCGTCGGTCTCGGTGATGGGGCCCGCGGCCCACACGTACTCCTCTTCCCGGTTCATCGACGTGTACTGCAGCGTCAGACGTCCCTTCCAGCGCTCGCCGAAGCGCTGCGCGAGCTCACCGTACGCCTGCCGGGTGGTGGTGTGGAAATAGTTCTCGTCGCTGCCGAAGTAGGTGTCGCGCGGCAGATCGATGAGGCCCACGTCTGCGATGCCGGGCAGGCCGATCTGGATCGTCGAGTCGTAGTCGTCGTAGTGCGCGCCGACCGTGAGCGTGGTGTTCTCGGCGAGATCGAACGCCAGCGAGCCGAAGACGAGCGTGCGATCCTTGTCGTAGTGGTCGATGTACTCGCCTGCATTCTGGTACGCCATTCCGGCCCGGCCGCGCACCGAGCCCGCGGAGTTGAGCGGCGAGGAGAGGTCGACCTCGGCGCGACGGAAGTCCCACGAGCCGAGCTGCAGGTTGCCGTTGAGATGGAACTCGCTGGACGGACGCTTCCGTGCGAGATTCAGGCTGCCGCCCGGGCTGCCGGAGCCGCTGAACAAAGACGCGGGGCCGCGAAGCAGCTCCACGCGCTCGTACAGGAACAGGTCCGGCACGGAGTAAGGGGCGTTGACGCCGCTGGTGCCCGGCACGCCGTCCACGAGGAAGCTGGAAATCTCGAAGCCGCGGGCGAAGAAGGCCGGGTAGGAAGAGATGGTCTTGGTGGTGGTGACGCCGGCGGTCTCGCGGAACAGGTCCTCGACGGAGATGAGCCGCTGGTTCTGCAGACGCTCGAGATCGATGACCGTGACCGAGCTCGGCGTCTCGAACACCGGCACCAGGCTCTTCGCACCCGCGAGGTTCTCCTGATAGCCGCGGCCGAGAACCAGCACTTCCGCCACGGAATCCGTAGCGGCATCGGCCGCCGGGGCGCCCTCCGTATCGCTCGCCGCCGCCGCGTTGGTCTGGGCGAGCAGCAGCCCTCGCTCGGAGCCGCCCGACTGCAACGCCACCGGCTCGCGAACGCCCGAACGCGCCGCTTCGGCAGCCGCGGGCCGGATGAGAACGGTGTTCTCGTTGATGACGTCGTAGGTGAGATCCGTGCCCGAGAGCAGGCGGGCCAGCGCGCTGCGGGCCGGCAAGGTTCCGACGACTCCCTGCGAGGACTTGCGATCCACGATGTCGGTGGGGATGGTGAGCTGCACG
>JBGAIL010000185.1:0-9065 GCA_044225565.1 Steroidobacteraceae bacterium
CCTCGCATGCGCGGCTCTACGGCGCGATCGACGGGGTGAAGGCGGTCGAGCTCGTCAATCATGCCACGCTCGATTTCCTCGACACCTACGTGCGCGGCGAGAGCAGGGATTTTCCGAAAGCGTTCTATGCCGGATATCCCGAAGCGCAGCCACACGATGCCTCGCACGTGCGCCGCTGGTGGATCGAGCGGAACGGCATGCTGGGATGTGCCGCGGACCGGGTTCTGGAAGCTGCGCCGGAGAATGATCCGCAGGGGATGCGGCTCGGCCCGTGGATTCACGCCCGCTCGGCTTGTGATGCAGGAACGGCTGCGCGGCAGGGCGCAAAGCCCTGAGCCTGCGGCGTCCTAAGCCACCCGATCCGGCGGCTGCCGGCCAGCCAGCCAGCTTTCCAGGTTCGCGACGGCGCGCATTCCCATGGCGACCCGCGTTTGCGTCGTGGCGCTGCCCAGATGCGGCAGCAGTACGACGTTGTCCAGAGTCTTGTATTCCTCGCGAACGTGCGGCTCGTTGCGAAACACATCCAGTCCCGCACCCGCGATGGTGCCTTCGCGCAATGCGCGAATGAGCGCATCGTCGTCCACCACGCCGCCACGCGCCGTGTTGATGAGGAACGCGGAGCGCTTCATCTGCGCGAGCCGCACGGAATCGATGAGGTTCTCCGTCGCTACGCCTCCCGGGCAGTGCAGGGACACGAAATCCGCGGCGGCCAGCAGCGAGTGCAGCTCCGGGCAGAACCGAGCGCCGAGGCGAAGCTCCACGGCCGCATCCACTTGCTTTCGCGCGTGGTACAGGACGCTCATGCCGAACCCGCCTGCCGCCTTCGCGGCCGTGGCCTGCCCGATGCGCCCGAAGCCGACCAGCCCCAGAGTCTTGCCCGTGACCTGGGCGCCCAGCAGGTGCGAAGGCCGCCAGCCTTTCCACCGGTTCGCGCGCAACTCGCGCTCGCCTTCACCCGCGCGCCTCGCCACCATGAGCATGAGCAGGATGGCGAGCTCCGCCGTGCTGTCGGTGAGCACGTCCGGCGTGTTGGTGACGACGATGCCGTGGCGCCGGCAGGCGTCGAGGTCGATGTGCTCGTGGCCGACGCCGTAGTTGCAGACCAGCTTCACCGTGCAGCCCGGCTGATCGAAGACACTGGCGCCCAGCTTGTCCACCACGGTGGTGAGCAGGATGTCGTGCTCGCGCGCGGCGGCATGCATCTCGTCCACCGGTAACGGTGCATCCGAAGCGTTGCCGACGATGTCGTAACGCTCGCGCAAGTAGACCTCGACGGGATGCGGCCAGCGGCGAGTGATGAAGAGGCGAGGGCGATTCAAGCGTCCAAAGCCTCGACCGTCAGGCCTTCACCTCGCCCGGCTTGAACACCGCGAGCGGTCGGATCTCGTACGAGCCGCCCGGGTTCGCCTTGCCCAGCTCGCGCGCCGTCTCGAGCGCCTGCTCGAGCCCCGTGCACTCGACGACGAAGAATCCCAGCAACTGCTCCTTCGTCTCCGCGAACGGCCCGTCGAGGACCAGCGCCGGCTCGCGGTCCTTGCGCAGCGTGGTGGCCGCCGTGGTGGGCATGAGGCGGGCGACCGGGCCGAGCCGCCCCTGGCGCTTCAGCTTCTCCTCGACGGCGCCCAGGTCCGCCATGACCTTGTCCTCGTGCTCCTTCGACCAGGCGCAGACCGTCGATTCGCTGTGGTAGCAGAGAATGGCGTCGAGCATGGGGCGGATCTCCAGATCGACCGGGGAGTCTCAGACAAGGCCTTCTTCGAGCAGGGCCGTCAATCGGCCCCATGCCTTTTCCGCCTGCGCGGCGTCGTAGACCTTGGAGTCCGGCGGGCACCAGCCGTGCAGCGTGCCCTGGTACACCTCGATCTGCGCAGGCAGATGCGCCTTGGCGAAGGCTTCGCGCAGCACGCTCTTGGCCTCGGGCTGCTTCGCGTCATCGTTCCCGGCGATGGCGATGAGGAAATGCGCCTTCATCTTCGGGATGAGCAGGTGCGGGCTGTCAGGCGCGTCCGTGACGAGGCCGCCGCCGTGGAACGTGGCGGCCGCGCCGACGCGGGCAGGTGAGACGCCGGCGGTCTCGAACACCAGCGGGCCGCCCATGCAATAGCCGGTGGTGCCGATCTTGCGATTCGTGTCGACGACGGGCTGGGCGTCCAGCCACGAGAGGAAGGCCTTCGCATCCGTCTTCGCAGTGGTGGAGCTCAGCGTCCCGCGCAGGCTCATCAGCGTCTTGCGGACCTCGGGGTCGTCGAAGTCGGCATGCTCGGGAGAAGTGGGCGCCTTCTTCGTCCGGTAGAACGGGTTCACCACCAGCACCGCATGGCCGGATTCCGCGAGTCGCCTGCCCATCTGCCGGAAGGCGGGGCGCAGCCCGAAGATGTCCGGCCACACGAGGACTGCGGGGTGCCTGCCGCTGGCGGGATGCACGAAATAGGCATCCGCAGTGCCGTCCGGCGTCTGGATCTCCACTTCGGACTCGCGAGTCTCTGCAGCATCTGCCGCGCGCGGCAGTGCGAAAGCGAGGCCGGCTCCGAGCGTCATTGCCCCGAGCTCGCGACGTGAAAGGTTGCGGGCACGCAGCGCGTACTCGGCCATGTCGTCGAGAGAATGCTCGTCGCACATCACGGTGACTCCGGAGAGGGTGGGCGAGCGTAGTGTACCCGCGATCCGCAATTGCTTCGCGGATCGGGCGATCGTCTAATGATGCGTGCCTGCGACTTCCGCAACTGCGACCGTCGTCGAGACGGATCTCCCCGCCCGGCTCGACCGGCTGCGCTGGTCGCGATTCCACTGGCTCGTCGTGCTGGCTCTCGGCATCACCTGGATCCTCGACGGGCTCGAGGTCACGCTCGCCGGCGCAGTGTCGACCGCATTGAAGTCGAGCCCGAGCCTTCACCTGAGCGACTCCCAGGTCGGCGCTTCCGCCAGCGCATACCTCGCGGGCGCGGTGCTGGGGGCGCTGTTCTTCGGCTGGCTCACCGACCGGCTCGGGCGCAAGCGCCTGTTCTTCGTGACGCTGGGAGTCTATGCGCTCGCGACCGCGGCGACCTCGCTCGCCACGGACTTCACGACCTTCGCTCTGTTCCGCTTCCTCACCGGAGCCGGGATCGGTGGTGAGTACGCGGCCATCAACTCCGCCATCCAGGAACTCATTCCCGCGCGCTATCGCGGCCGCACGGACCTCGCCATCAACGGCAGCTTCTGGGTCGGAGCCATGCTGGGCTCGGCGGGCTCCGCGATCCTGCTGGTGCCCGGACGCTTCGCACCGGACGTCGGCTGGCGTCTCGCGTTCTTCATCGGCGCGCTCCTGGCGCTCATCGTGCTCGTCTTCCGCCGCAGCCTGCCCGAGAGCCCGCGCTGGCTCATCCTGCACGGGCGCGTGAGCGAGGCTGAAGCCATCGTGAGCGGCATCGAGCGCGTCGCCGCGCCGCAGGGCCGGTCGGCCCAATCGCCGCCGAGGCTCCTGCGCCTCCATCCGAGGCGGCATGCCGGGAGCCTGGCCGATCTCGCCGCGAGTTTCTTCAAGCACTACCCGCGTCGCGCGGCGCTCGGGCTGACGCTCATGACGGCGCAGGCATTCCTCTACAACGCCATCTTCTTCACCTATGCGCTCGTGCTGAGCCGGTTCTACGCGGTGCCGGGCGATCGGGTGGGGCTGTTCCTGCTGCCGTTCGCGGTCAGCAACTTCATCGGCCCGCTGGCGCTCGGCTGGCTCTTCGATCACTGGGGCCGGCGGCCCATGATCTCGGCGACCTATGCGATCTCCGGCCTGCTGCTGGGCGTGACCGCGCTGCTCTTCGTCGGCGGCACGCTGACCGCGGTCACGCTGACGGTCGCATTCTCGATCGTCTTCTTCTTCGCTTCGCCGGCGGCGAGCGCGGCATACCTCACGGTGGGCGAGTGCTTCCCGCTCGAGGTGCGTGCCCTCGCGATAGCGGTCTTCTATGCGTTCGGCACCGCGCTGGGCGGCATTGCCGCGCCTTGGATCTTCGGCGGGCTGATCGGCACCGGCGATCCGACCTCGGTCGCCTGGGGATACGCGTTCGCCGCGGCTCTCATGCTCTGCGCGGCGCTCGTGGCGTCGTGGCTGGGCGTCGCGGCCGAGCGATGCTCATTGGAGGAGGTCGCCCGCCCGTTGTCCGCCGCCGCGCCCGGGGATGGCCCTCGACACTGAGCAGCTCTTCGAGGGCGACTGGCGAGCCAGGCCGGGGTGAGACCACTCCACGCCTGACCGCCTCCTGTGGGAAAATCCCGCCACGGGGCGCTGGCGGTCACCCATCTGAAGAACAACCTGAAACAACTGCTCGCGCAAGCCCGCAGCCGAGGAACGCTGAAGGTGGCGACGGCCTACATCGCCTTCGCCTGGCTGGTCGTCTCCATCGTCAACAGCCTGGTCGGTATCTTCAAGCTGCCCTCTGCCGTCCCGCAGGTGCTCTTCCTGCTTTTCGCCCTCGGGTTCCCCATCGCGCTGCTCGGCGCATGGAAGGGCTGGTTCGGCGAGGCGAGGGACGCTGCGAAGGCGGGCAACTTCCCGGCGGAGGGGCATGGCATGTGGCCCACCGCGGTGTTCACGGCCATCACGGTGATATCGGTCGCCGCTGCCACGGCGCTGACGGTGTATGGACTGACGAGGGCGGACGGCCGGGGTGATTCGACGGCGGCAGGCGCGGAAGACTTGGACGCCGGTACGAGATTCGAGCCCCCTGCGCATTCGGTCGCCGTGCTTCCTTTCGTCAACATGAGCGGGGACGCGGAGCAGCAGTACTTCTCGGATGGCCTCTGCGAAGAGCTGCTCAACGCGCTCGCCCGCGTCGAGCAGCTGCAGGTGGCGGCCCGCACGTCTTCCTTCTCGTTCAAGGGCAAGGAAGTGAGCATCCCGCAGGTCGCGCGCGCCCTGAACGTGGGTGCCGTGCTCGAAGGCAGCGTCCGCAAGGAAGGGGCGCGTGTGCGCATCACCGCGCAGCTCATCAACGCCGTCACCGGTTTCCACTTGTGGTCGCAGACCTACGATCGCGATCTGCGGGAGATCCTGGCGCTGCAGACGGAGATCGCCACCGCCGTCGCGGACAAGCTCGAAGCGACATTGCTCGGCTCCGCGGCGTCGGCCGTGGCGATGGGTGGCACGTCCAGCACCGAAGCGTTCGATGCTTATCTGCGCGCCCATTACATGAGCTCGCAGCCGCGACCGAAGGAGGCGCTGCTGGCGCAGCTCGCGGCGTACGACAAGGCGATCGCGCTCGATCCCGCGTTCGCAAACGCCTACATCGGCAAGGCGGACACGCTCGGCAACCTCGGCGCCCTGATGAGCGGGGACAGTTACGAGCAGGCACGGCAGGCCGCCGAGAAGGCCATCGAGCTCGCGCCCGGCCTCGGTTCGGCGCACGCCGGTCTGGGCGACATCCTCGATGGCGGGTTCAACGACGCGACGGGTGCCCAACGGCAGTACGAGCGCGCGCTGGAGCTGGCCCCCGGCAATGCGTATGTTCTGAGCGCGGCCGCCCAGTTCTTCTCTGCGCACGGCGAGCCGGAGAAGGCGCTGGGCTACGGCCGCCGCGCGGTGGTGCTGGACCCGCTGAACACCCAGGTGCATCGCGCGCTGGGATTCGTCTTCTACGCGTTGCGGAAATTCCCGGATGCAGTGTCATCGTTCGACCGTGCGCTCGAGCTCAGTCGCAGCTCGCCTCAGGTCTCGGCCTACCGGGGCTTCGCGCATCTGATGCTGGGTAAACCTGACGCTGCGCTGGATTCCTGCGCCACGCCGCCCCGCGATGTGTTCGCGGAGTTCTGCATGGCCATGGCCTATCAGAAGCTGCGGCGCAAGGCGGACACGCAGCGCCAGCTCGACGCGCTCATGAAGGAGGCAGGGGAGGACTTCTCCTATCAGTACGCGCAGCTCTACGCGCAGTGGGGCGACAGGCCCACCGCGCTGAAATGGCTGGAAGCGGCACAGCGCATCCGCGATCCGGGCCTGGCCGAGCTCAAAGTCGACCCGCTGCTGGATCCGCTGCGAAAGGAGCCGCGCTTCAAAGCCATCGAGCAGGGCTTCGCGCAACCTGCTTCCTAGGCTGCTTCAGACCAGCCGTACTTCCACGCCGCGGGCGCGAATGGCTTCCACGCATGCCGCAGGCGCCGCTTCGTCGGTAATCAGCAGGTGCACCTGCTCCACCGGCGCGATCACCGACAGGTTGCGGCGCAGCAGCTTGGAGGAGTCCGTCACCGCGATCACCTGCCGGGCGATGCGGATCATCTGCGCGTTCAGCTGCGCCTCGAGCACATAGGGCGTCATGAGCCCGATGTCGGGATCCAGGCTGTCCACGCCCAGGAACAGGTGATCCGCCTGCAGCTCGCTCAATGCCCGCTCCGCCTGCGGGCCGGAGAGCGACCACGATTTCTGCCGCAGGACGCCGCCCGGAATGACGAGGTTCACGTGCGGGGCATTCGCGAGCAGCGCGGCGATGTTGAGAGCGTTCGTGATCACGTTGATCGACGAGAGCCTCAGCCCGCGAATCTGTTTCGCGATCTCCGCCGTCGTGGTGCCGGAGTCGAGTATCAGCGTTTCGCCGTCCCGGATCAGCTCCGCCGCCGCCGCTGCGATGCGCACCTTCTCGGCGCGATGCAGCGTCTGCTTCACGTCGATCGGCAGCTCATCGCTGTCGCCACGGGGAAGGGCGCCGCCGTGCGTGCGCACCAGCGCGCCGAGATCTTCGAGCGCCGTCAGGTCTGTGCGGATGGTGACGGCCGAGACGCCGAAGTCCCTTGCGAGCTCCGCCACGGTGCCTTGGGCCTGCTGCTCGATCAGCGTGCGGATGCGCCGCCGCCGTTCCTCCATCGCGAGGCCTCGCGCACGGATGGTTTCCGTCCCGACCGCCCCCGCCTCGAGCATCCGCCCGCGCCTCGCCGCCACCTTCTTTGCCTCGCGCTTCGCCATGAGTCTTTCCCATTCGACTTTCGCTTTCGATCCTAAACGAAAGTGAAGGCCAAAATCACCTGGGCTCGAGTCTAAACGAAAACAAACGAAAGTTTCTTGTGCTTTCATATGGCGTCCCCTAGGATGGCCGCGCCCGTACAGCCAGGTGGTGCACGCCATGACTCAAAATAAAGTCCACTCCGGTCGCCTCCAGGGTTTCCTGATCGCGTGCGGCTTCGCCGCCAGCGCCGCCTCGCCCGCACAGGAGCAGGGGCAGCAGGCCGCCGATGCCGGCGTGAGCGCCGACGAGCTCCAGGAAGTCGTCGTCACCGGCACGCGCGCTGCGCTCATCCAGTCGCTGGACCGGAAGCACGACGCGCAGGTCGTCATGGATTCCATCGTCGCGGAGGATCTCGGCCGCTTCCCGGACAGCAACGTCGCCGACTCGCTCTCGCACATCACGGGCATCACGCTCCAGCGCACGCGCGGCGGCGAAGGCCAATACGTCAACGTGCGGGGTCTCGGCCCGGAATTCAGCATCGTGACGCTCAACGGGCGCATCCTCGCCACCGACGGGGACGGGCGGGAGTTCGCCTTCGACGTTCTGCCGTCCGAGGTCATCTCCGGCGCGGACGTGTACAAGTCCGCGAGCGCCGTGAACCTCGAAGGCAGCATCGGCGGTGCGATCAACCTCACTTCGGCGCGTCCGCTCGACACGCGCGGCACGCGCGCCGGCCTGAGCGTGGAAGGCGACTACAACGACCTCTCGGAGAAGAAGGGTTACAAGGCGAGCGCCGTCTTCAGCAAGACGTTCGCGGACGACCGCATGGGCGTGCTGCTCACCGCGATCCACCAGGACACCACCGTCCGCTCGGACGCGGTCCACGAGTTCTACGTCAATCCGGATTCGCCCGGCGAGTTCGACGCGAACGGCGACGGCGTCATCTCCGACGACGAGAGCGGGCTGCTCGGCCTGTGCTGCACGAGCTTCGGCGCGCGCATCCAGGACAAGCGGCGCACCGGCATCACCGGCGTGTGGCAATGGGAGGTGAGTGATGCCTTCCGCATGACGGTCGACGGGCTGTTCACGCGGCTCAATGCCCCCACGGTCGGCTACCACCAGTCCTATTACGTCGAGGATTCCATCCTCGACGAGAGCACCGGCCAGCACCGCTGGAGCGACGTGAGCATCCGCGACCACTGGGTGACGGGCATGACCGTCGCCGAGCTGGTGCCGGAGATCTCGACGATCACCGAGCACCGCGTGGTCGACACGAGCCAGTTCGGCTGGAACGGCGTGTGGCAGGCTTCCGATCGCCTGAAGTTCAACCTGGACGCCTACCAGTCGAAGTCCAAGCGCGATTCGGGCGGCAAGGACACGTGGGTCGTCTCGGGCATCGCAGGCAGCCACACCGCCCGCGTCGACATGAACGACAACGCGCTGCCCGACATCCGCGTCACGCTCGAGGACGGCCGCGATCTCGCCACGGCGCTCGCGGCCGGCGAGCTCGGCGACGCAGACTATGGGCTGCACTACATCGGCCTTTCCGGCACGGACGTCACCGACAAGGTCACGGGCTTCACGCTCGCAGGCGAGCTCAAGTTCGACGCGGGAAGCTTCAGATCCCTGCAGTTCGGCGCGGCCGGCACCGAGCGCACCAAGCAGCGCGACACCATCGAGAACGACACGAACGGCGGCTCCTGCCAGTACTGCAACATGTACGGCACCACGTTCGCGAGCCTCGGCGCCAGCGTGGCGCACGAGCTCTCCCTTCCCAATTTCATGCGCAACGGCGGCGGCAGCTATCCGAAGCAGTTCATGTCCTTCGACGTGAAGGAGTACCTGAACGCACTCTCGGCGCTCGACGGCCAGCCGATCCTCGACGAGGACGGCAACCCGACAGGCGAGGTCTACGACGCCTCGCGCGTGCTCCCCGCCTTCAATCCCGTGCAATCCTATGACGTGCGGGAGGAGACCCTCGCGCTCTACCTGAACGCCAACTTCGGCGCGGAGAGATGGTTCGCCAGCGCGGGCGTGCGCTGGATCAATACCGATACGACGGCGAAGACGGCGGTGGACAGCATCCTGTTCGTGGACGACCCGACGCCCGACGTGCCCACCTCGAGCCCCGACGTCACGTACAGCGCCGCGGAGCCGCTG
>JBGAIL010000186.1:0-9147 GCA_044225565.1 Steroidobacteraceae bacterium
TCCAGTTCCTCGCTTACTTCGATCCGCTCACCGGCCTTGCGAAGCGCGCGTTGTTCTGCGAGCGCGTGGATGATCTGCTGCACGGCCGGCTTGGCCCTGACGTGCGGCCGACCATCGTGGCCTTCGACGTCGACCGGCTGAGCAGCGTGAACGACAGCCTCGGGCGTCACGTCGGTGATCTGCTTCTGCAGCGCGTGGCAGATCGTCTCAAACACCACATCAATGACGACGGGCGCGTCGGCTACCTCGGGGGCGGCACGTTCGCCCTGCTTCTGCCTGAAGCCTCCACGTCCGAAGAGAATGCCACGGCGCTGCTCGAGAGTACGGTCTTCCACGAAGCATTCCAGGTCGAAGGGCGTGCATTGCGGGCGTCGTTCAAATCCGGCATCGCCCGCTACCCTGCCGACGGTGAAGACGGCAACACCCTCGTTCAGCACGCCGAAGCGGCGCTCAAACAGGCGAAGCAGTCCGGCGAGCTGTATCTGCATTATCAGTTGCAGATGAAGAGCGACATGGCGGAGCGGCTCGCTCTCGAGCACAAGCTGCGCGCCGCGCTCGACGAACAGCAGTACGTATTGCACTACCAGCCGCAGATCGACATCGCCACCGGGCGCATCGAAGGCGTGGAGGCGCTGCTGCGCTGGCAGGACCCCGACGAAGGGTTGATGCCTCCCACACGCTTCCTGCACGTGCTCGAGTCTTCAGGAATGATCGTGTCCGTCGGTGAGTGGGTGCTGAAGCAGGCGGCGGCGGATTGCCAGCGCTGGCAGCTCGCAGGCTTCGGGCCGCTGCGCGTGGGAGTGAACGTCGCCGCGCTGCAGATCCGGCGACGCAATTTCGTCGAGACCGTGCTGCGGCACGCAGCCGGCTGGGCACGGGACGGTTTCGGCATCGACCTCGAGATCACCGAGACCGGCCTGCTGCAGGACCTCGAAGGCACCAGCCGCAAGCTGCACGAGCTCCGCGAGGCCGGCCTGCGCATCGCGATAGACGATTTCGGCACGGGCTATTCCTCGCTCGCGCTGCTGTCGAAGCTGCCCGTGGATCTGCTCAAGATCGACCGCAGCTTCATCAGCGGCCTGCCGCAGGACCGCGGAAGCCTCACGCTGGTATCGAGCATCATCGGACTGGCGGCGGCGTTCGACCTGATCGCCGTGGCTGAAGGCGTGGAGACCCGCGAGCAGCTCGGGCTGCTGCGCCGGTTTGGCTGCCCGATGTCGCAGGGCTACCTGCATTCGAAGCCCATACCGCTGGTGGAAGTGGAGCAGTTGCTCGCGCGACGCGCCGTGCCGGTTTGAGCGGGCGCTAGTCTCCGACGCGGATCACGAGCGCGTCGATATCCGCGGATTGCAGCTGCTCGCGCACGCGGTTGATTTCGGAGAGGTCGCGGATGGGCCCGATACGCACGCGGTGCCATACATCGTTGTCGACGGCAACGCGCTGCACTTTTGCATCCACGCCTTGCAGTTTGAGCTGCGCGGCGATGCGATCCGCGTCCGCCTGATTGCGGTAAGAGCCCGCCTGCAGCACGTACACGCCGGGGCGCTCGACGCGCGTCGCTGGCACGTCGCGCTTCACGTCCTTGTCCTTCTCGGGCACGACTACTTCGAACTTCGGCAGCATCTCGTAGAAGTCGTAGCTCTCGCCGCTGTCTGCGGTCGCGCCGCTTTCGGCTTCCGCGTCTTCGCCCTTTGCGGTGTGCTGGCGATGAGGGTCGGGCCGCGGCGCGTCGGCCTGTGCCTCGGTCGGGTTCTGCTTCATGTAAAGGAAGCCGGCGCTGGCTAACACGATACCGACCACCGCGCCGACGGCGAAATCGCGCAGCCGCGCAGTATCCAGGGAGCGGTGCTGCGGCTTCTTGTAGTCCCGGGTGAGCCGGCTCATCGCGCTCCGCTCACATGCTCTCCGGCGAGGAGACGCCCAGCAGCGTGAGCCCGTTGCGGATCACCTGTTGTGTGGCGAGCGCCAACACGAGGCGAGCGTCGCGTAGTGAGGCATCTTCCACGATGAACTGCTCTGCGTTGTAGTAAGTGTGGAAGGCGTTCGCGAGATCCCGCAGGTAGTGCGCGAGTGTATGCGGAGCGCGGTTCACCGCCGACAGCTCGACGACCTCGGGATAACGCGCGATGGCGTTCATCAGCGCCTGTTCGTGTGTGCCGGTGAGCAGGCCCAGGGACACCAGGCCGCGTGCACGATCGAATTCCAGGCCACGTGAGGCCAGCTGCTTCAGCACGCTGGCCACGCGCGCGTGCGCGTACTGGATGTAGTACACGGGATTCTCGTTGGTGCGCGACTTTGCCAGCTCGAGATCGAAGTCGAGCGGCTGCTCGTGGCTGCGCATCAGGTAGAAGAAGCGGCACGCGTCGTTACCCACCTCGTCACGCAGCTGGCGCAGCGTGACGAACTGCGCTTCGCGCTTGCCCATGGGAATCTTTTCGCCGCCGCGGAACAGGCTGACGAACTGCACGAGGTTCACCTCGAGGCTGTCTCCCGGTTCGCCCATGGCTTCGAGCCCCGCGCGCACGCGCGCGACGTAGCCGTGGTGATCTGCCCCCAGCACGTCGATGAGTTTCTCGAACCCGCGTTCGCGCTTCTCCAGGTGATACGCGATGTCCGAGGCAAAGTAGGTCTTTACGCCGTTCTCGCGTACCACCACGCGATCCTTCTCGTCGCCAAACTCCGTGGCGCGAAACCAGGTGGCACCGTCTTGCTGGAACAGACGGTTCTGCTGCTTCAGGCGCTCCAGGCAGCGGTCGATGGCGCCACTGGTGGTGAGCGAGCGCTCGGAGTACCAGCGGTCAAACTCCACACCGAATTGCGCGAGGTCGTCGCGGATGTCCGCGATCATGCCGGACAGCGACAGCTCCAGCACCTGGTCGAATCCTTCGGTGCCGATGAGTGCCCGCGCGCGGTCGATGAGCGCGTCGATGTGCTTTTCCTTGTCGCCTTCCGGCGCATCCGGCGGCAAGCCGGTGGTCACGTCGGCCGCAGGGCGGCGCAACTGATCGGCGTATTTCGCACGCAGTTGCTCCGCGATCGGCCGCACGTAGTCGCCACGGTAGCCATTCGACGGGAAGGGCACGGCTTCACCGAGGGACTCGAGGTATCGCAGCCACACGCTGACGGCGAGGATGTCCATCTGCCGCCCGGCATCGTTGATGTAATACTCGCGGAAGATCTCGTGGCCGGTGGCAGCGAGCAGGTTCGCCAAGGTGGCGCCGTATGCGGCCTGCCGGCCGTGCCCCACGTGAAGCGGACCGGTGGGATTGGCCGAGACGAACTCCACCATCACCTTGCGGTCGGCGCCGAGTCGGCTCTCGCCGTATGCGGCACCTTGCTCGTGCACGCGGGCGATCTCCGCGGATTGCGCCTGCGGCGTCAGGAAGAAATTGATGAAGCCCGCGCCGGCCACCTCCGCGCGCGCGACCAGGCTGCTGGCCGGCAGCGCCGCGACGATGGCCTGGGCCAGTTCGCGGGGATTGCGTCGTGCCGCCTTGGCGAGGCGCAAGGCGGTATTGGTGGCGAAGTCGCCATGCTGCGCGTCGCGGGCACGCTCGACGGCGGCGCCGGCTTCGTCCAGGCCCAGCTGGCGCAGGGCATCACGCAGAAGCTGCTCGAGTTGCTGCTTCAAGAAAGGCTGTCCGGTCACGATTCGGGGCCGGGAAGTCTACCCGAGACCCGCCGATCCGGCTGGAGGTGTTCCGGCCCGCGGCCGGCCGGGAAGGCGCATCGCTGAGGCCGGCGTGGGCGCGCAACGTGCCGCCGGCGCGGCGACCGCCCGGAGGCGGCCGCCGCGCGCCCAGGGCTGGCTCAGTTGCAGTTGGCCGGGCTGCTGTTGCAGGCCGCGTCCACCAGTGCCTGGACATTGGTGTTGAGGAACGGGCTCGCGCCCATCTGCTTCGGGCCGTTGCTGACCGATCCCCAGCTGGTCACACCCATCACCATGTTCTCCTCCGGCGAGCGGCCGGGGGTCGTGTCGGTGAGCTCGGGGCGCCGGCCGAAGTTGAGCAGCCAGGGGCCGCCGCTCGAGCCGCCGCACATCAGCGAGCCGATGAGCGTGTTGTTGGTGTTTCCCGCGGACTTGAAGCCCTCGGAGTCGTTGCGCTCCATGAGGCCGCCGTTGTCGAGACAGCCCGGATAGCCGAGCTGCGTCACGTGGATGCGGCCGTTCGGCGTGAAGCCTCCGCCGTTGTAGGTGTACCCGTACCAGCCGGTGCTGGTGCCGGGCAACCTGCTGCCCTGGGGCTGCAGCACCATCACCGCGATGTCGTTCTGGCAGATCACGCCGCGCGCCGAGCACTTGTCGTTGCCATTGGAGTAACCGGCGACCACGAAGATGGACTTCGCCTTCCACTTGCCGTACGGCGCTGCGCCGTTGCGGTAGCCGGGGACGAAGCTGAAGTCCTGGTAAAAGGTGCGCGAGCCGTACTCCGTGACGCAATGGGCCGCCGTGACCACGACGCCCTTCTTGATCAGCGAGCCGGAGCAGATGTAGCTGCCGCCGTCAGCCTTCTTGAAGAAGATCTTGCCCGCCGCGCGATACGGGTAGACGTTGTTGGTCTGGCCGGTGTAGCCGTCGGCCCGCGCGGTACTGAACGCGTGGTTGGTGGTGCCGGATTCCTGCGGCGCGTATTCGTCCGAGCCCATGTACTTGGCCGGGGCGCCGACGAAGGTCGGGTTCGTCTTGCCGTCACCTGTGTTCCCGCGCACCTTGACCGCGCGGGACGCAGCCTGGGAGGACGGCGACGACATCACGCCGATCAGCTCGGCCTGTGCGAGCTCGCTCGAGAAGCTGCCCGCCGTTGGCAGGCGCAGCGGCTCGGCGTTCACGTAGTCGATGCGGTCGTTTCCGACCTGGGTGGCGGCGGCTGGCAGGTTCACACCGGCGACGTTACCGACGCGGAATACCTGTGGGGGTGCAGCCTGAGTCGCCGTGGCGATCGCGCAGCCGATGAGACCGGCGGCGGCGCGCGAAACGAGCGATTTGAGGGGGGAGGCAGTGGCGATCATGGTTTTTCTCTCTGAGGTATTGAGGAGTGGCAACGGTGGCAGGGCCCGTCGCGGGGCCGTGGTGGGCCGTCGCTTCCTCAAGGCGTAAATCCGCCGCGAAACGGATCACGGAACGGAGAGAATTCTTTTCCAGCCGCGACTCGCGGTCTCAGAACAATTCCAGTGGATCGACGTCCAGCACCCAGGAGACACGCCGGGCCTGCGGCAGCTGTTCCACCTGGGGGAGCCACTGGTCGATGAAGCGATGCAGGGCGGTGCGGTCGGCGCTCTCCAGCAGAAGTTGGGCATGATGCCGGCCGGCGCGCCTTGCCATCGCGGCCGGCACCGGACCGCGCAACAGCACCGAGCGGGGCGGCCGTGCCAGCTCCCGGGCCGCGGCGAGGAAAGCCAGCGCATCCTCGGCGTGCGTGGCCGAGTCCCGGAGCGCCGCCAGCCGGGAATAGGGCGGCCAGGCGGCTTCGGCCCGCTCCCGGAGCGCCTCGCGCGCGAAGCCCTCGTACCCCTCTTTCAGGAGATTCAGCAGCAGCGGGTGCTCGGGAAACTCGGTCTGGATCAGCACTTCACCGGCGCGCATCCCCCGTCCAGCGCGTCCCGCGACCTGCACGATGGTCTGCGCCAGGCGCTCCGAGGCACGGAAATCCGTGCTGAAGAGGCCCTGGTCCGCATTCAGCACCACGACGAGGGTGATGTCGGGAAAGTCGTGGCCCTTCGTGACCATCTGGGTGCCGACCAGGATGCGCGCCTCGCCGCTCGCCATGCGGCGCATCGCGTCGTCCATGTCGCCGCGCTTGCGGACCACGTCGCGGTCCAGCCGCACGAGCGGCGCCTGGGGAAACCGTTTCGCCAGCGCTTCCTCGATGCGCTCCGTGCCCTGACCCACGGGCTTCACGGCATAGCCACATTGCGGGCATTTCTCGGGCAGCGGCGCGTCCGCCCCGCAATGATGGCATCGGAGACGGGCCGCGCCGCGGTGCACGGTGAGCTTGGCGTCGCAGTCACGGCAGGCGGCGACCCAGCCGCAGGCAGTGCAGAGCAGGGTCGGTGCGTAACCGCGCCTGTTGAGGAATACGAGCACCTGCCCGCCTTCGGCCAGATGCCGCTCCATGGCATGGACGACCGATATCGAGACACCTGCATGCACTGCTTCCGCGCGGAGATCCACCAGCGTCATGCGCGGAGGCTTTGATTGGGCGGTCCGTCTCGGCAGCGAGAGTCGCGTGTAGCGGCCGGCTTCCACGTTGTGCAGGCTCTCGAGCGCGGGAGTCGCCGAGCCGAGCACGATGGGCACCCCGGACCGCCGGGCGCGCATCACTGCGAGGTCGCGCGCCGAATACCTGAAACCGCCTTCATGCTGTTTGAACGAGGCGTCATGCTCTTCGTCGACGATGATCGCGCCGAGATCCGGCACCGGCGCGAAGACCGCGGACCGCGTGCCGAGCACGATGCGTGCCTTGCCGCTGAAGGCGCATCGCCAGGCCTGCAATCGCTCTAGATCCGTGAGGCCGGAGTGCAGCACTGCGAGCGGCGCGTCGAACCGGTCACGGAAGCGCCCGACGAGCTGCGGCGTGAGGCCGATCTCCGGCACCAGCACGAGCGCACGGCGACTTTTCGCCAGCACCTGCTCCACGACGTGCAGATAGACTTCGGTCTTCCCGCTGCCGGTGATCCCATGCAGCACGAATGCGTGGAAGGCATCGGAGCCCGCAACGATGGCTTCGACCGCCGCCCGCTGTTCGTCACCGAGACGATGCGCGCCGGGCCGCGCGGGCGTGGGTGCGTGACGCTCGAAGGTCGACGGTGCACTTTCCACCGATGCGATCCAGCCTCGTCGAGCGAGCGTGCGGGCTGCGTCCCGCCATCCGGGAATCGCAGCGCCGAGCTGGTCTGCAGTGGGGTTGCCTGCGGAGTCGGACGGCGCATCCCCGCGCTCGACCAGGTACTCGAGCAGCCGCCGTTGTCTGGGTGCCCGCTTCGGCTCGCCGGCTGCCCAGCCTTCCCGGCCCTCGACGGTCGCCATCCAGCGCTCCACCCGGGCGATCGCGGGCGCGCCGGCCCGCAACGCCTTGGGCATGGCGGCGGCGAGCACCTCGCCGATGGGATGGTGGTAGTACTCGGCGGCCCATCTCAACAGGCCGAGCGCGGCCGTATCCAGGACGGGCTGCTCGTCCAGCACATCGATGATGGGCTTGAGTTTGCCCGGCGGCAGCTCCGAGTGGTCCGCGACGTCCACCACCAGGCCGACGAGCTTCTGCCGCCCGAAGGGCACGCGCACGCGCGTGCCGGGCAGCGCTGCGTGGCCGTCCCGCGGCGGCAGATAGTCGAACAGCCGGCGCAGCGGCACATCGAGCGCGACACGCAGGATGGCGGCAGTCATGGTCAGGGCCTGGTCCGGTCAGCGGGCGGTCGAGGCCACCAGCGCGTCGGCCCAGGCCCGCAGCGCCGCGACGTCGGTGGTTTCCTTCTCCATGAGATCGATGTCGCGGTTGATCATGGTCATCTCGCCGTCGGTGAGCCGGTCCGGCTCCATGTAGTTCGACGGATAGCTCTTGCGCGCCTCGATGTGGCCGTAGAGCACTTCCACCTGCTCACCGGCCTCGTGCGAGTACGCGGTGATGCGAAAGGCGGTCTTGCCCGTGACGGTGAGCACGAGGAGCCTCGACCGCACCACGAGGGGAGTCGGCGCGTCGGGCACCCGGATGAAAAAGTCGCCGTCGACGCGCATCTCGCGCGGGCTCGGGTAGCCCGGCGACGGCTCGAGGCGTGAGTCCGTGAGATGGAAGGCTTCCAGGCCGTCCGCGAGGCGCTGCGCCTGTGGCACCGGCGGCGGCTTTTGCGGCCACAGCAGCCACGCGCCGAGGCCGCCGAGCAGCGCGATGGCGACCAGCACCCATGCGAGGGAGGCCTTTGAGCGCATCGTGCTCACCGCCGAGAGGCCTCGGCCCGCACCGGCAACGGAACGTTGCACACTTCGATGCGGCCGGCGGGCCGGACGAACCAGCTCTCACGACGAGTGCGTCTCGACTCCACGAGCGCCGCGAAAGTGGCCGTGTCGGTGCGCAGCACTTCGAGATTCGTGCGCGCCGCCTGCGGCACATCCGCCGCGAGCCGCATGCTGCGGATGGGGGTGCGCTGTCCGGCCTTTTCGTAGAAGCCCATCGCGCCGGTGCCCCGCGGCGTCACGGAGAGCAGCTCCATGCCTTGCACCACGCGGCCGAACAGCACGACGTTGCGATCGAGGTGGCGCGGCGACTGCCCGATGACCACGTAGAGCTCCTGCCCATTGCCGCTGTCCGGCGCGTCGTCGCGGCCAGCGCCGACCATGCCGTAGCAGTGAGTGAGCCAGGCACGCCCGGTGGCCGGATCGCGCGCCGCCGGAAAGCCCCCGACGAATCCGGTCTGCGGCGCATAGGTGTCGGGATCCGGCAACGCGGTGAACGAGATGCCTTCAGAGGCGCGATCGAACTCCGCAGGGATATGCGCGCTGGCCTCGCCGAGGGGGCGCTTCGCGGCGGCGTCTCCCCACTGAACGACGTAGTTGTCCTGCGCGCGCACGATGGCGAGGCCGTCGAAGAACCCGGCGCGCGCCAGCGCCTTCAGGTTCGCTGCCAGGTGGGGCGCAAACGCCGGTGCGAGCTCGATGACCACTCGACCGGCATCCAGCTGCAGGTACAGCGTCTCGTTCGGGTCGAGTGGGCGCCAGTCCGAGGCCTGCGAGGCGGCCAGCACCTCGGCCAGGGTCGCAGGCGGCGGCTGCGCGCCCTCTGCAGCGCAAGCAGCGGCAAACGCTGCAGCCAGGATGAACGTCAGGCTCTTCATTACGGTAGTGTAAGCTGACCGCCCCACCGGAGGTTCCTTCGAGTGCATTTTGGCGGAATGAGGCTGCGCACGCTGCTCACGCTGCTCGTCCTCACGACGCTCATCCCGCTCGGCCTGTTCGCCAGCCTGCTCATCGGGCGGCTGTGGCAGCAGCAACGGGAGATCGTCGAGGCGCAGAACGTCGAGACCGCGCGCGCCATCTCGCTGGCCGTCGACCAGGAGGTGGAGATCGACAGCAGCGCGCTGCGCGTCGCCGCGGCGCTGGAGCTCTCCGACGCCCCGGATCGTCCTTCCCTGGAGCGTCTCGCGAAGCGGCTGCTG
>JBGAIL010000187.1:0-9065 GCA_044225565.1 Steroidobacteraceae bacterium
TCAGGTCCTGCAATGCGCCGCGCGCGGCGCATTGCAGGACCTGATCCTCAATCCTTCAGCAGGGCCTCGAGTTCTTCCACGCCCGCCCGCTTCATCGGCTTGCCGTCCACCGGGCTGACCGGCGCCTGGCGGATGCCGTCCGTCGGGAACACCGTGGCCTCGATGGGCTGGTCGTCGAGCTCGAAGCGCAGGCCGGGGCAGGCGAGCACACGCTCGGCGCCCATCCTCACTTTCCGCTCGGTCACCTCGTGCGCGATGCCCGCATCCATCAGCTTGATGGCGACCGACTCGGCGCTGTCCGTGAACAGATGCAGCTGCACGTCCGAATGTTCAGTGGCCGTGCCGCTCAGCACTGCGCCGACCAGCCGCGGCTGGAACTCGCGCAGCTGGCGCATCGCCTCGAGCGCCACCAGGCGCTGCGCGTGGAGCGACTCGCCGTGCGATTCGCCTTCGAACAGCCGTTGATATTCCGCCAACGCGGCCTCGATCTCGCTGTTCCTGGGCAGTGCGCCGTTCTCGGTGAGGCCGAAGCGCTCCGCCGCTTTGCGCTTCGCGGTGAGGAAATCGTGGATGCCGTGCTCCGCCATCAGCCGTGCCGCTTCCTGCGCGACCGCGCGGCGGAGATTCTCGGAGCGTTCGGGATGGTGTCGTCGGGTCATCAGAAGATGGAATCGTTGCTGGCCGGCTCGCCGGTGTCCTCGCGCGTCACGCCCTCCTCCCCGGGTGCGGCGCCCACCGGGAGGTGGTCCGCGATGAACGTCTCGCTGATCGCCTCCGGATCGCCATCGCCCGCGAGCCGGCCGGTGTCCGGCGAAATCCTCAGGGTCACCAGACCTTCGGGCCGCGGCCGCGCCTTCTGCGGCACGCCGCGCAGGGCCTCGCGCATGAAGTCCACCCAGATGGGCAGCGCCGTCTTGCCGCCTTCCTCGGACTCGCCCAGCGAGCGTTCCTGGTCGAAGCCGACCCACACCGAGGCGACGAGATTGGGCGAGAAGCCGTTGAACCAGGCGTCCTTCGCATCGTTGGTGGTGCCTGTCTTGCCCGCGATGTCCTCGCGGCCCAGCGCCAATGCCCTGCGGCCCGTGCCGCGGCGGATGACGTCGCTCATCATGTCCGTCATCAGCCATGCGTTCTGCGGCGAGATCACCTGCGGTGCCAGCTGATCCGACGGCTGGCAGGTATCGCAGACGGCGTGCGGCTCCGCCTTCCACACCACTTCCGTCGCTGCGTTCTCGATGCGGTCGATGAAATAAGGCTGCACGCGATAACCGCCGTTGGCGAAGACCGCATAGCCCGCCGCGATCTCGAGCGGCGTGGCCTGCATGGTGCCGAGGGCGAGCGTGAGATTGTCCGGCATCGCCTCGCGCGTGAAGCCGAAGCGGGTGACGTAGTCGATGGCGGCAGCGGTACCCATGGCCCGCAGCAGGCGGATGGAAACGAGATTGCGCGACCGGACCAGTGCCTCGCGCAGACGAGTGGGGCCATGAAACTCGCCCGTGGAGTTCTCGGGACGCCACGCGGCTTCCATGTCGTCTCCCTCGAGCACGATGGGTGTATCCAGCAGCACGCTGGCGGGCGTGAAGCCGTTCTCCAGGGCCGCGGAGTACAGGAACGGCTTGAATCCCGAGCCCGGCAGGCGCCGCGCCTGCGTCACGCGGTTGTACTTGTTGACGAAGTAGTCGAACCCGCCGACCAGAGACGCGATGGCGCCGTCGTAGGGGTCCAGCGCGACCAATGCGCTTTGCGCCTCGGGCAGTTGCGCCAGCTGGGCGAGGCCTTTGCCAACCAGGATGACATAGACGACGTCGCCAGGCGTGACGACGTCCTGAGCGGCGTTGGGCGCCGGGCCCAGCGAGCCACGCTGCAGGCGTCTCGCCCAGGAGAGGCCGTCCCATTCGATCTTCGCGGCGCCGCGGCCCTTCACGACGACGCTCGCTGTGCGGCCTTCAGTTGCCGTGACGACGGCCGGGATGAGCACGCCTACCGCTGAATACTCCTCCAGCACCTCATCCAGCTTGTCCGGCGTCGCTCCCGCCGCCACTTCGCCGTGGCCCAGCGGGCCGCGCCAGCCATGACGCCGGTCGTATTCGATGAGGCCGATGCGCAAGGCGCGATTCGCCGCAGTCTGGAGGCGGCCGTCGATGGTGGTGTATACCTTGTAACCCGCGCTCTCGGCCGCGGCGCCGAAGCGCTCCCGCAGCGCGAGCCGCGCCATCTCGGCAACGTAAGGCGCTTCCACATCGAAGAGCGGCACGTGGGCCCGCGCGACCAGCGGCTCGGCGTTCGCGGCGGCGGCCGTCGCGTCATCGATCAATCCGAGCTCGCGCATGCGACGCAGCACATACGAGCGCCGGCCGGTGGCGAGCCGGGGATTGACGAGGGGGTTGTAGCGGGAGGGCAGCTGCGGCAGCCCGGCGAGCGTGGCGGCTTCGGAGACCGTCAGCTGGTCGAGCGTCTTGCCGAAGAAGGTCTCGGCGGCGGCGGCGACGCCGTACGAGCGCTGGCCGAAGAAGATGACGTTGAGATAGAGGCCGAGGATCTCCTGCTTGCTGAACTCGCGCTCCATCCGCAACGTCACGAAGAGCTCGAGCAGCTTCCTGCGCCAGGTCTTGTCGAGCGTCAGGAACATGTTGCGCGCGGCCTGCTGGGTGATCGTGCTCGCGCCCTGTGATTTCTCCGCGGTGACGAGGTTGATCACGGCCGCGCGCAGCAGGCCGAGGTAGTCGATGCCGTGGTGCTCGAAGAAGCGGTCGTCCTCGGCGGCGAGGAACGCGTTCTTCACCAGATCCGGGATCTGCTCGAACGTGACCGGGATGCGCCGCTGCTCCCCGATCTGCGCGATGAGCTCGCCGCTGCGGGTATAGACGCGCAGGGGCACCTGCATCTCCACCTTGCGCATCGATTCCACCGATGGCAGGGAGGGTTCCACATAGGCGTAGCTGCAGAGCACCGCATAGGCGATCAGGAGTGTGAGCAGGATCACACCGCCGGCCGCGAAGCCTCCTAGGCGCAGATAGCGGGACGTCACGGCGCGGTTCTTTCCATGGGTGTCAGGCCACAAAAGATAAACAGAGTAACTGCTTGCCCAAGTTTTGGGTGCTGTGCATAGTAGCCCGCGCTTGCTTGGGTCTCGTGCGTCCGGACTCCCCCGCTCAGGTTCCGGCGTGATTCGTCGAATGCGTCAAGGTTCGTGGGCGTGACAACCCCTAGAGTGCGGCCCCTGTGCTTGGTGGTCGTCAGTGTCTTAATGGGCGTGGTTACGTTCAATTTAACTTTGCGCTGTTATATAGTGACCGCCGATTGCAGGCGGGGTCGGCGCTTTCGGGCGTAACTTACTGAGGGAAATAAGAAAATGTTCCTCTTCCAGCGTAAGTATCGCGCCCTGCTCGGGCTTGACATAACGACCTCATCGGTCAAATTGATCGAACTGGCCATGGCAGGCGGCCAGTACCGGGTCGAGGCCTATGCCGCCGAACCGACCCCCCAGAACGCCATCAACGAGAAGGCCATCGTCGATGCGGAAGCCGTCGGCGAAGCCATCCGCCGCGCGCTGAAGCGCGCCGGTGCGAAGAGCACCGAGGTGGCGGTCGCCATCAGCGGCGATGCCGCGATCACCAAGGTGATCCAGATGCCGCGCAACCTGCGGCCCGCCGACCTCGAGGCGCAGGTCGAGCTGCAGGCCGATCAATACATCCCCTTTCCCATGGACGAAGTCAGCTACGACTTCGAGGTGCTGGGCCCTTCCGAGAAGGACCCCGAGACCAACGACGTGCTGCTGGTCGCCACGCGCACCGAGAACGTCGAGCAGCGCCAGGCGGCGGTGAAGGCCGCGGGCCTCACGGCGCGCATCGTCGACGTCGAGGCGTTCGCCCTCGAGAACGCCTGCAAGCTCATGACTCACCAGATGCCGGACGGCGGAATCGACCGCGCCATCGCCGTGGTGGACTTCGGCGCGAGCAGCACCACGTTCAGCGTGCTGCGCAACCTCAAGGTCGTCTACACGCGCGACTTCGCCTTCGGCGGCCAGCAGTTGACCGAAGAGATCATGCGCACCTACGGCCTCTCGATGGAGGAGGCCGGCCGCGCCAAGAAGGAAGGCGGCCTGCCCGGCAATTTCCAGTCCGAGGTGCTCGACCCCTTCATCGACGACATGACCCAGCAGGTGAGCCGCTCGCTGCAGTTCTACCTCGCCTCCGGCAGCGGGCGCGAGCAGCCCGAGAAGATCCTCGTCTGCGGCGGCTGCGCCAACATCCCGGGCGTCGCCGAAGTGGTCTCGAGCCGCGTCGGCATCGCCGCCGAGAAGGGCGACCCGCTCGGCCAGATGAAACTTTCGTCGCGCGCCAAGGCCCAGGCGGTGCAGCGCGACGCCACCGCCCTGCTCACGGCTTGCGGCCTCGCGCTGCGGAGCTTCGACTGACATGCCACAGATAAACCTGCTTCCCTGGCGCGCGGAACAGCGCAAGGAACGCAAGCTGGCGTTTCTCGTCGCGCTCGGCGGCGGCACGCTGGCCGCACTGCTTGCGACCTTCGTCATCTACCTGATGTTCAATTCGCTGATCTCGGGCCAGCAGCAGCGCAACGACAGGCTGAAGGCCGAGATCGCGACCCTCGACAAGCAGATCGAGGAGATCAACAACCTCGAGGCGCAGAAGCAGCGCTTCATCTCGCGCATGGAGATCATCGAGAAGCTGCAGCGTTCGCGCCCGGAGATCGTGCACGTGTTCGACGAACTGCTGCTCGACAAGCAGATCGAGGAGATCAACAACCTCGAGAGCGCCAAGCAGAAGTTCATCGCCCGCATGGAGATCATCGAGAAGCTGCAGCGCTCGCGGCCCGAGATCGTGCATCTCTTCGACGAGATCGTGCGCACCGTGCCCGAGGGCGTGTACCTCACCGGCGTCAAGCAGACCGACAAGCGCCTGAAGTTCGAGGGCGTGGCCCAGTCGAGCACGCGGGTGTCGGCCTTCATGCGCAACATCGACGGCTCGGAGTGGCTGAAGAACCCCGACCTCGAGGTCATCGAGACCAAGACCGGGCAGGTCGGCGGCATGGGCTTCACGATGTACGCCGACCAGGTCAGCAACGTCAGCGACGAAGACGCGGCCGGCGCGGCGAGGACGCGTGTCGCTAGCAGCGGAGGCGCGCAATGAACCTGATGGAAGAGCTGCGGACGCTCGATACCAGCGACCCGGGCCGCTGGCCGCTGCCCATCCGCCTGGGCGCGATCGGCATCTGGTTCATCGTGCTCACCTTCGCGCTGTCGTACTTCTTCGTCTGGAGCGACAAGCGCCCGGAGCTCGACGCCAAGGAAGCCGAGGAGCAGCAACTGCGCTCCGAGTTCCAGACCAAGCATGCCAAGGCGGTCAACCTCGACGTCTACAAGACGCAGCTGAAGGACATCGAGCGCTCCTTCGGCGCCCTGCTGCGCCAGCTGCCGGGCAAGACCGAGGTGCCGAACCTGCTGGTGGACATCTCGCAGGCGGGCACTGGCGCGGGCCTCGAGGAGAAGCTCTTCCAGCCCGAGGCCGAGCAGGCCAAGGACTTCTACGCGGAGAAGCCGATCAAGATCCGCCTCTCCGGCAGCTACCACGAGTTCGGCGAGTTCGTGAGCAACATCGCGGCGCTGCCGCGCATCGTCACGCTGCACGACATCGAGATCAAGACCGATTCCAAGGACGCCTACGATCAGCTGACTCTCGATCTCGTCGCCAAGACCTACCGCTACCTCGACGAGGAAGAGATCGCGGCGGCGGAGGCGGAGAAGCAGAAGGAGCAGGCGGCCCGCCGTCCTGCGACGGGTGGTGGCTGACATGAAGCGCATCGGTCTCGCATTCCGGATCCCGCTCGTCTGCGCGCTGATGGGCGGCCTCGCCGCCTGCTCGAGCGCGGACGACCAGCTCTCGAGCTTCATCGCGGAAACCAAGAAGCAGGCGGGTGGCCGCGTCGAGCCTCTGCCCGAGGTGAAGCCGTACCAGAGCTTCGTCTACTCGGCGGCCAGCCTGCGCTCGCCGTTCCTGCCGGCGAGCCCGGGCGGCGCCGCGGGCGCCGGCGTCCGCCCCGATTCGAAGCGCAATCGCGAGTTCCTCGAGCAGTTCCCGCTCGACACGCTGAAGATGGTCGGCACGCTCAAGCTCGCCGGCCAGAACTACGGTCTCGTGCAGACCAAGGACGGACTCGTGCATCGCGTGGTGCCCGGCAACTATCTCGGCACCAGCGACGGCAAGGTGATCGACATCTCGCCCTCGAAGATCCAGGTGATTGAAATCGTTCCGGACGGCCTCGGCGGGTACATGGAGCGCGCTGCCGCGCTCGCCCTCAACGAGTAGTCGCCAGCCCTCTAGGGAGTTCCAACAGCAATGAAACGCCACAGTGCGATGAATCGAATCCTGGGTGCAGCCGCTGGGCTCGCGCTCGCCTGCTGGGTGCTGGCGAGCGGTCCGGCGCGTGCGCAAGGCGCGAACCGGCTCGAGGCCGTCGACGTGCAGACCCTTCCGGGGCAGCAGCTGCAGCTCATCATGCGACTCTCCGGCCCTGCCGCGGAGCCGCTGTCGTTCACCATCGACAATCCGGCGCGCATCTCCTTCGACCTGCCGGGGACGGCGCTCGCGCTGCCGTCGCGCCGCATCGACGTGCGCTCCTCCGGCCTCGATTCGATCGTCGCGGCCGAAGCCAAGGACCGCACGCGCCTGGTGCTGAACCTCGACCAGCTGCTGCCTTACCAGACCCGCGTCGAAGGCAACAACATCGTCGTGATGCTCGGGGCCCAGGTCGCCCAGCAAGCCGCCGCCGCGCCCGCCGAGTCGGCCGGCGCGCAGTCGGCGTCCGCGGCTCCCTCCGGCCGCTCGATCCGGGCCATCGACTTCCGTCGCGGCACCGATGGCGCGGGCCGCGTCATCGTGAAGCTCAGCGATCCGCGCACGCAGATCAACCTGCGCCAGCTCGGCAACCAGATCATGGTGGACTTCGCGGGAGCCGAGCTGCCGAAGAACCTGATGCGCCGCTACGACGCTTCCGATTTCGGTACGCCGATCAGCGATTTCGACGTCGTGCGTGCCGGCAATGCCACGCGCATGATCATCAACGCCACGGGCAACTTCGAGCAGCTCGCCTACCAGTCGGACGACCAGTACGTGGTCGAAGTGCAGCCGTCGCGCAAGCAGGCCGCCGCGCAGGAGGAAAAGCGCGAGTACACCGGCGAGCGCCTCACGCTGAACTTCCAGGACATCGAGACCCGCGCCGTGCTGCAGCTGCTGGCCGATGCCAGCGGCCAGAACATCGTCGTGAGCGATTCGGTCACCGGCAACGTCACGCTGCGGCTGCAGAACGTGCCGTGGGACCAGGCGCTGGACATCGTGCTGCGCACCAAGGGCCTCGACATGCGCAAGCAGGACAACGTCATCATCGTGGCGCCGGCCGAGGAGCTCGCGGCGCGCGAGAAGGCCGACCTCGCGGCTAAGAAGGACATCCAGGAGCTTGCGCCGCTGCGCTCGGAGTACGTGCAGATCAATTACGCGAAAGCCTCCGACATGGCGGCGCTCGTCAAGGCGCAGGGTGGCAGTGGCGGCTCGCTGCTTTCCACGCGCGGCGCGGTCGCCGTCGATGAGCGCACCAACATGCTGCTGATCCAGGACACGGCTGACAGGCTCGCGGACATCCGGCGCCTGGTGGCCACGCTCGACATTCCGATCCGCCAGGTGCAGATCGAGGCCCGCATCGTCATCGTCAACGACGATTTCACGCGCGAGCTCGGCGTGCGCGCCGGCTACACCGGCATCCGCCGCAACGGCAACGACGGCGTCGTCGTGACCTCGGGCAGCGCCGAAGCGACCGATACCGCGCTCGACAGCGCTCTGGACAATCTGCAGGACAACGGCACTCCGTATCCGGTTGGAATTCCCACGGGGACGAACGCCTCGAACCGCTACAACGTCAACCTGCCCGTGCAGAATGCCGCGGGCCGGATCGCGACGATGATTCTGGGCTCGAACTACATCGTGGATCTGGAGCTGTCCGCGGCGCAGGCGGAAGGCCGCGGCCGGGTGGTTTCCTCGCCCCGCCTGCTCACCGCCAACCAGAAGGAAGCGAGCATCGAGCAGGGCGTCGAGATTCCCTACCAGGAATCGGCGTCGAGCGGCGCGACCACCATCCAGTTCAAGAAGGCGGTGCTGGCGCTGAAGGTGACCCCGCAGATCACGCCGGACAACCGCATCATCCTCGACCTCAACGTGAAGAAGGACAGCGTCGGCGAGATCGTCGTGCAGTCCGGCGGTGTCGGCGTGCCCGCCATCGATACCCGCGAGGTGACGACGCAGGTGCTGGTCAATGACGGCCAGACGGTCGTGCTCGGCGGCATCCTCGAGGAGGAGGAGCGCCACACCGAGAACAAGGTGCCGTACCTGGGCGACATCCCGGTGCTCGGCAGGCTGTTCAAGACCACGCGCAAGCAGAACGACAAGGACGAGCTGCTCATCTTCGTGACTCCGAAGATCGTGCGCGAAGGCGTCAACGTTCACTGACCGCCCGGCGCGGCCGACTGACAGAATTGGATGGAATGGACTATGCGTAAATTCTTCTCGACGATCTTCCTCGCGGCGCTGGCGCTTGCAGTGAGCGGCTGCGGTGGAGGCGACGACTCGTTCAAGAATCCGGACGATCCCGGGACGTTGCCGCCCGTCATCGGTGCACTGACTCTCACCACCAGCACGCCGACTCTGCCGACCGACCGTTCCCTGTCGGCTGACATCCGCGCATTCGTGCAGGACGAGAACAATGTCGCGCTCTCCGGCGTGACAGTGATCTTTTCCACTGACGGCGGTTTCCTGAACGTCACGCAGGGCGTGACGGACGACAACGGCATTGCCACGGCCACCCTGACTGCCTCGCAGAGCGATCCGTCGAACACGACGATTACGGTCACCGCCGCCGTGGGCGAGACTACTGAAACGGTCGTGGTCGAGACCGTAGGTACGCGGCTGTCCGTGCAGGGGCCTGCTGCTGCGGCGATCGGACAGACCGCCGAATACACCGTCAATTTGATTGACTCCGGTGACGACGGCCTGAGCAAT
>JBGAIL010000188.1:0-9052 GCA_044225565.1 Steroidobacteraceae bacterium
GCCCGCGCCTTCCCGCGTTGCTTGCATGACGCGGGAAAGCCCGGACCGGCCTGATGATCGAACGTCCGTACGTTCCGTGACTTCGCTCAGTTCGGCGGGGTCGGAGTGCCCGACGTGTCCGAAGGGGGTGTCGTCGCGTCGGAAGGCGCGGCCGTCGTGCCGTCAGGATACCGCGTAGTGCCATCGGGCGCGGTAACCGAGCCGTCGGGATTCGTGGTCGACTGCGTCGAGGAATCCGGCATGGCGGTACCGTCCGTGGGAGTGCCCGGCATCGTCGCTTCGGGGGCAGCGGCTGCATCGTCGGCCGCGCCGGTGCTGGCGGCTTCCTGCTTGGAGCAGGCGGCCGTGGCGAGCAGGGCGGCGGCGACGCTGATCAGAAGAAGACTGCGGTTCATGGATCACCTCGATTGCTGTGTCGGTGGGTCACGGCGAGGGGTCGCAAGCCCTGTTCCATGTCGCCATCTGCCGTCAGCGGCCTCTGATATCCTGCCCTGCGCCACCACAGGAGGCCGTCGTGCGCCACGCGACCATCACCGGCTGGGGCAAGTGCCTGCCGCCTGCCATTCTTACAAACACCGACCTCACGCAGCTGCTCGACACCACCGACGAATGGATCTCGACGCGCACCGGGATCCACGAGCGGCGCGTCTCGCACGTGTCGCTGGGCGAGCTCGGCCATGTCGCCGCGGCACGGGCCCTGGCCTGCGCAGGCCTCGAAGGGCGCCAGCTCGAGCTCATCGTCTTCGGCACCTGCAGCTTCGACGAGCAGGTGCCCAACATGGCCTCGGGCGTGCAGACGCGCATCGGCGCCGATGGCTGCGCCGCGCTCGATCTCAACACGGCCTGCACCAGTTTCCTGTACGGGCTCTCCACCGCCACCGCGCTGATCCGCAGCGGCGTCGTACGCAATGCGCTGGTGATCGGCGCCGAGCTCATCTCGCCCTTCATGGACTGGACGGACCGTAACGTCGCGGTACTGTTCGGCGATGGTGCCGCCGCGGTCGTGCTCGAGGCCACGGATGCGGAGGAAGGCCTGCTCGCCGAGAAGCTCGGCTGCTATGGCGATGCGCGCGAGATCCTGCGCGTGCACGGCATGGGCGGCCGTTATGCGAACCGCGGCGAGCTCTACGGCATCACGCAATGGCAGTTCGAAGGCCAGGAGATCTTCAAACGCGCCGTGCAGGGCATGAGCGGCGCGTCCGAAAACGCGCTGGCGAAGATCGGCAAAACGGCGGCGGACGTGGACCTGACGATCCCCCATCAGGCGAACCTGCGCATCATCGAAGCCGTGGCGAAGCGCTCTGGCATACCGATGGACCGCGTCTACGTGAACGTGCAGCGTTACGGAAACATGTCTTCCGCGACGGTGCCCGTCGCATTGTGCGAAGCGCTCGAGGAAGGGCGTGTACGGCCGGGCAGCCTGCTGCTGCTACCGGGATTCGGCGGTGGCTTGAGCTTCTGCGCTCACGCGGTACGTTGGGGCGAACGCGTGGCGCCGCTCGCGCAATCGAACGTGGAGTTGCCGCCGAACGGGCGCAGTGCGCTCGAGATCGTCCGGGAGTTGAAGGCGGCGAAGAGCACGCCCCGCCCGGCTGTGGGCGGCCGCTGACTCTTGCGAGCCGAGACCGGTGCCGGCCTCACAGAGAGCCGGCGCCGGCCGGAATGCGCACGATGCGGTCATGGGCTCGCGGCCCATGCGCACCCGCCGACCACGGCTCAGCGCGCGGCGGCCTTCTTCGCCTTCTTGCGGCGTTTGGCCGGATCCTTCGGCCGCGTCTTGCCGAAAGAGCCGTTGTAGATCTTGCCGCGGCGGGTCTTGCGATCGCCCTTGCCCATGCAGTGTTCTCCGGATTGCGCCCCAGCGCGGGGCGCGCAGTCTACCAAAATGAAAACCCCACCGGACGCACGTCCGATGGGGCTGTTCGATGCCGCCGCGCCGTGGTGTGGCGGGCGACGCATCGGGGCGCGATCAGCGCGAGGTCAACCGCAGGCGCTTGCTCCATGCCTTGTAGCGGACGGCCGCCTCGGAGCGTTTGAGCTTGGCGGCGATCTGCCGGACGCTCTTCTTGCCGGCGAGGCTCTTGAGCAGTTTGACGTCGGCGGCGCTCCAGCGGCGGAGGGTCTTCTTCTTTCGTGCCATGCGGATGATCCCGTGCGTTGAGTTTAAGGGTGGCGCATCTTATAGAAAGCAAAGCGACAAAAGCCACTTTTTGGAGGCTGATTTTCGTATTTCCTCACGTCGGCGCGCGCGCGCGGGACGGCTTTCCCCCGGCCCAATCAACTCAATTCAACAGTCGAGCGGCGCAGGCGCCCCATTTTGAGACTGTCGGACGGTCGTTCAATACGGGGGTGCGCGGAGGGGTCGCACCGGGCCGTCCGCGGGGCCCGTGAGGCTTCCGCGCCACAGGTGCGGGACCCGTTTCGCGGACCGGCCGGCCCTGCCTTGCCCGGGTTTTGGGCTTGAGGTATCGTCGCCCGCGGTTCGTGACCTTTCCCCTTTCCCTGCCGCCTGTCTGGCCTGGTGCCGGCTTCCGAGTTGAGAAAAGCCGAATCGTTCTCGATCCAGGTGGCAGCGGATGTATCCCTTCCCTGCCTGTATGTTTCTGGGCACGTTGTTGCGCCGCGGATGCGGCGCCGCGGGCCCGCTTCAGGAGCTTGTTTCCGTCATGACGAAAATCTACGTCGGCAATCTGCCGTTTTCCGCCACTGAGAGCGAAGTCCGCGAGCTGTTCGGCCAGCACGGGACCGTGGAATCGGTGAGCCTCATCACCGACCGCGAGACCGGTCGCCCGCGCGGCTTCGGCTTCGTGGAGATGTCGCGTGCCGATGCCTCGCGCGCCATCCAGAGCCTCAACGGGAAAGACATGGGCGGCCGCCCGCTCCGCGTCAACGAGGCGCAGGAGCGCACCGGTGGTGGCGGTGGTCGTGGCCCCGGTGGTGGCGATCGCGGCGGCGGCGGCGGTCAGCGCCGCTGGTAACCGTCCTGCCCTGACGGGCATGCGGTAACGCAAAAGGCCGGGCTTCGCGAGAAGCCCGGCCTTTTTATTGGCGTCATCGATAGCGCGCCAGGATCTTCTCGAGACCCCTGGAGCCGGGTGACAGCTTCTCGTAGGGAACGCTGTTGAGCGGCGCGTCCGGTGTTCCGTTCAACTCGTGGAACTCCGGCTGGGCCGGCTCGACGAAGAGCAGCCCCGTGAGGTACTCGCCCGCCTTCATGCGCTCCTGGATCCGCGCGGCCGCGACCGTGCGGTCGGTCGGGTCATAGCCTTCCTCCAGCTTGCGCAGCACGATGCGGCTGCCGTCGTGCATCACGACCGGCAGCGACTCCCCCGCTTTGTAGTCCGCCTTGATCTCGCGCTCGAACGGGATGAAGTCCGCGTGTACGGCGGGCTCATAGTGCTCGCGCGTGTAGGCATAGCTCTTGGTCGAGCCCTCGTGATCGTTGAACGTGACGCAGGGCGAGAGCACGTCGATGAGCGCGAAGCCCTTGTGCCTCAGGCCAGCCTGGATCAGCGGCACCAGCTGCTCCTTGTCGCCGGAGAAGCTGCGCGCGACGAAGCTGGCCCCCAGGGTCATGGCGAGCAGCACCGGATCGATCGGCGGCTGCACGTTGGTCTCGCCCTTCTTCGCCTTGGTGCCGATGTCCGCGGAAGCGGAGAACTGCCCCTTGGTGAGCCCGTACACCCCGTTGTTCTCGATGAGGTAGAGCATGTTGAGATTGCGGCGGATGGCGTGGCAGAACTGGCCGAGTCCGATGGAGAGCGTATCGCCATCGCCCGAGATGCCGATGTACTGCAACTGCCGGTTGGCTGCGTTCGAGCCCATCGCGATCGACGGCATGCGGCCGTGCACGGAGTTGAACCCGTGGCCACCGGAGACGAAATACGCAGTGGTCTTGGACGAGCAGCCGATGCCTGAGAGCTTCACGAGGTTCTGCGGCTGCAGATCGATGCCCCACGCGGCCTCGGTGACGGCAGCCGTGACGGAATCGTGCCCGCACCCTGCGCAGAGCGTGGACAGCGAGCCTTCGTAATCGCGGCGTGTGAAGCCCAGCGCGTTCTTCGGCAGCGAGGGATGTGCGACCTTGGGTTTTGCGATGAAAGTCATCGGGCGACCGCCTCCTTCGGCTGGGCCTGGGGCCGCGGCCGCACCTCCGCCAGCACCCCTTCGACGATGAAGGACGAGGAGATGGGCAGGCCGTCGTAGTGCAGCAGCGAGCGCAGCCTGGCTTTATCCACGGCAGTCTCGAGCGTGAGCAGGGAGCGGAACTGCGCATCGCGGTTCTGCTCGACGACGAACAGCAGCCGGTGGCTCGCGAGGAAGCGCTCCACTTCCTCGCCGAACGGGAAGGCGCGCACGCGCATGTAGTTCACGGAAACGCCCTCCGCTTTCAGCACGTCGATGGCTTCGCGGATCGCGCCATCGCAGCTGCCGAGCGAGACGATGCCGATTTCCGTCGTAGGGCCGGCCGTGGCGGGCTGCGCATCGATCACGGGCCGCGGAACGAGCGCCTTCGCCGTGTTCCACTTGCGCACCAGGCGGTCCAGCACGAGCTGATAGTCCGCGGAGTCCTCCGTATAGACGCCGTACTGCGTGTGCCCCGAGCCGCGCGTGAAATACGCGCCTTTGGCATGCACACCGGGCAACGTGCGATAGGTGATGCCGTCGCCGTCCTTGTCCACGTAGCGGTGGAACTTCTCGAGCTTCTCGATTTCCTCGAGGCTCAGCATCTTGCCGCGGTCGGGGCGATACGCGTCGTCCCATTTCAGATCGCGGCACATCCAGTCGTTCATGCCGATGTCGAGGTCCGACACCACCATCACGGGCGTTTGCAGCCGCTCCGCGAGATCGAACGCCTGCGCAGCCATGTAGAAGCACTCTTCCGGATTGGCCGGGTAGAGGCAGACGTGCTTCGTGTCGCCGTGCGAGGCATACGCGCAAGCCATGAGATCGCCCTGCTGCGTGCGAGTGGGCATGCCGGTGGAAGGACCCACACGCTGGATGTCGAACAGCACTGCCGGCACCTCGGCGTAGTACGCGAGACCCAGGAACTCGCTCATCAGCGAGATTCCGGGACCGGACGTGGCGGTGAAAGCGCGCGCGCCGTTCCACATCGCGCCGATCACCATGCCGATGGCGGCGAGCTCGTCTTCCGCCTGGATGAACGCGAAGTTCTTGCGGCCCGTCTGCGGGTCCACGCGATTGCGGTCGCAGAAGGCCTTGAACGCATCCATGAGCGAGGTCGACGGGGTGATCGGATACCACGCGCCCACGGTCGCTCCGGCGAAGACGCAGCCGAGCGCCGCAGCCGTGTTACCGTCGATCATGATGTGGCCGGCGGTCTTATCCATCCGTTCGACGCGCAGCGGCAGCGGGCAGGGATGCGTCTGCTTCGCGCAGTCGTAACCGAGCTGGATGGCCTTCATGTTGCTCTCCACCAGCGCCGGCTTTTTGGCATAGGTCTCGGCGAGCAGCTCGCGGATCTTGTCCAGATCGAGATCGAGCAGCGCGGCGAGCACGCCGGCGTAGCAGATGTTCTTCATCAGGATGCGCGTGCGCACGCCGTTGAAGTTCTCGTTGCAGAGCTTCGCGAGCGGCACGCCGATCACCGTGATGTCGTCGCGCTTCAGCAGCGCGGGGCGCGGCCAGGTGGAGTCGTAGATGAGATAGCCGCCGGGGGCGACGTCCCGCACGTCCTTCGCGTAGGTCTCCGCGTTCATGGCCACCATGATGTCCGTGCGGCCGGAGCGGGCGACGTAGCCGTCCCGGGTCACACGGATCTCGTACCACGTGGGCAGGCCCTGGATGTTGGAGGGGAAGTAGTTCTTTCCCATCACCGGGATGCCGCTCCTGAAGATGGACTTCATCAGCAGCGTGTTGGCGCTCGCGGAGCCGGTGCCGTTGACGGTGGCGACCTTGATGACGAAATCGTTGATGCGTGCGACTGGCGACATGGCTGGCTTCGTTCTCGGCTGGGAGGTCGGGCGCCCGTGCCGGGGCGCCGCGGTGGTTCACGCGATCTTGGGTTCCTTCGCGGCGCTGGCGCGCGCCTCGTCCTCGGCATGCGGCCACCGGATCCGGGACTTCTGCATGTCCCAGGCTGCGGTGGGGCAGCGCTCTGCGCAAAGCCCGCAGTGCACGCAGACGTCCTCGTCCTTCACCATGACGCGGCCGGTCTGCTTGAGCGGCGTCGAAACATAGAGCGGCTGCGCGAGGTTCTTCGCCGGCGCCTTGAGGCGCGAGCGCAGGTCCGCCTCCTCGCCGTTCTGCGTGATGGTGAGGCAGTCCGTGGGGCAGATGTCGATGCAGGCGTCGCACTCGATGCAGAGCTTCGCCTCGAACACGGTCTGGATGTCACAGTTGAGGCAGCGCTGCACCTCGGCGGCGATCTGCTCGGCGGTGAAGCCGAGCTCGACCTCGATGTTGAGCTTCTTGAAGCGCTCCTTCAGCGAGACGTGCGGCACGAGGCGCCGTTCGACCGGGTTGTAGTCGTTCGCGTACGACCACTCGTGCATGCCCATCTTGCGGCTCTGCAAATTGACGCCCGGCGCAAGACGCTCGCCGACGGGCTCGCCCTGGCAGTGGCGGTGGACCGAGATAGCGGCCTGGTGGCCGTGCTCGACGGCCCAGATGATGTTCTTCGGACCGAACGCGGCATCGCCGCCGAAGAACACGCCCGCGCGCGTGGACTGGAAGGTCTGCGCGTCCACTTTCGGCACGCTCCACTTGTCGAACTCGATGCCGAGGTCGCGCTCGATCCACGGGAAGGCATTTTCCTGGCCGATCGCGAGGATCACGTCGTCCGCGGCGAGGAACTCCTCGCCGGTCACGCGCTCGGCCGTGATGCGGCCGCTGGCGTCGATGTCGTAATCCATGACATCGAACCGCATTCCCTTCAGCTTGCCGCCCTCGACCACGAACTCCTTCGGCGAGCGGTTGACGATGATCGCCACGCTCTCTTCCTCGGCGTCGTCGAGCTCCCAGGCCGAGGCCTTGAAGAACTGCCGCGGCTTGCGCGCCATCACCTTGACGTGCTGCGCGCCGAGGCGCAGCGAAGTGCGGCAGCAATCCATCGCGGTATTGCCGACGCCGATGATCAGCACTTCGCGACCGACCTGCTTGACGTGTTCGAAGGCGACCGACTCGAGCCAGTCGATACCGATGTGGATGTTCGCGGCGCCTTCCTGCCGGCCCGGGAGCTTCAGCTCCTTGCCCTTGGGCGCGCCCGAGCCGACGAACACGGCGTCGAAGCCGCCGCGCTCGAGCAGTTCCTTCATGCTCTTCACCGGGTGGCCGAGCTTGATGTCGGCACCCATGCGGGCAATCGCGCCGATCTCCTCGTCGAGCACCGCCTGCGGCAGGCGGAACGAGGGGATGTTGGTGCGCATCAGGCCGCCAGGCTCGCCGAACTGCTCGAACACCGTGACGCGATAGCCGAGCGGCAGCAGGTCGTTTGCGACCGTGAGGCTCGCGGGGCCCGCGCCGATGCAGGCGACGTGCTTGCCGTTCTTCGCCGCCGGGACCTGCGGCAGGCGGTCGGCGAATTCGTCCTTGTGGTCCGCCGCGACGCGCTTCAGGCGGCAGATCGCGACGGGCTTGTCTTCGACCCGCCCGCGGCGGCAGGCAGGCTCGCAGGGCCGGTCGCAAACGCGCCCGAGGATGCCCGGGAATACGTTCGACTCGCGGTTGACCATGTAGGCATCGGTGAAGCGACCCTGCGCGATCAGGCGGATGTACTCGGGCACATCCGTATGGGCCGGGCAGGCCCACTGGCAGTCGACGACACGATGGAAGTAATCCGGATGGGACGTGTCTGTGGGTGGCATTCGGCGGGTCGGGTCTACGACGCCAGGATTGGCGGGCCGTTCGGCGAGTATACGGCAACCGGGATTGCGCGATACTGGCGGCACGATGGCGACACTCACCTGCACACTCATCCGCCTGCGCACGAAATCGCGCGTCCTGACCGTCAGCTTCAGCGACGGGCAAAGCTTTGACCTGCCATTTGAATTCCTGCGGGTGAACTCCCCGTCCGCGGAAGTCCAGGGGCACGGCCCCGGCCAGCGCGTCACGGTGACCGGCAAGGAAAACGTGGTGGTGCAGGCCGTGGAGCCGGTCGGCCACTACGCCGTGCGCCTTGTGTTCGACGACGGGCACGACAGCGGGCTCTACACGTGGAAGTACCTGCACGAGCTCGGCCGCAGGATGGGCCAGTAAAAAAGGCCGGGCGCCTCGCGGTGCCCGGCCTTCAGACCCCCGTATCGACTGCCCTTGCGGGCTCGAACGTGGCGCGGATTGTTAGCGAACTTTCGCGGGCTTGTAAAGGCGGGCGCGCTAGAATGACCGTTCACGCGAGGTTTCCTTGAGCCAGCCTTCCCCCGACCCGACCACCGATTTCGGCTACGAGCGCGTGCGGCGCGAGGACAAGGCCCGCCGGGTGCGCGGCGTGTTCGATTCGGTCGCCGACAACTACGACCTGATGAACGACCTGATGTCGGGCGGCGTGCACCGGCTCTGGAAGCGCTTCACGCTGTCGATCACGGGCCTGCGGCCGGGCCAGTCCGCCCTCGACGTCGCAGGCGGCACGGGCGACATTTCCCTCGGCCTCGCGCGGCAGGTCGGCCAACAGGGCCTCGTCGTCTTGACGGATATCAATGCCGCCATGCTCGCGCACGGCCGGGACCGCCTGATCGACGCCGGCCTCGTGCGCGGCATCCAGTGCGTGCAGGCGAACGCCGAGCTACTACCGTTCGCCGACGGCAGCTTCCATTGCGTCACGATCGCCTTCGGGCTGCGCAATGTCACCGACAAGCAGAAGGCGCTCGCCTCCATGGCCCGCGTGCTGAAGCCGGGCGGGCAGCTGGTGGTACTGGAATTCTCGAAGCCCGCCGAAATGTTGCGCCCGCTCTACGACGCGTATTCGTTCCGCCTGCTGCCCCTCCTCGGCAAGATCGTCGCGAAGGACGAGGCCAGTTACCGCTACCTCGCCGAATCGATCCGCATGCACCCCGACCAGGAAACGCTCGCGACCATGATGCGCGCGGCGGGGCTC
>JBGAIL010000189.1:0-8995 GCA_044225565.1 Steroidobacteraceae bacterium
AGGCAGGCGATGCCGCCTGTTCCGCCGCAACCGCGCCGGCCGCGCCGGCCGCCATCGCTGCCGCCATCAGCGTACGCCGCACTACCGCTGCCGTTCGCGCCCCGAAAAATATATGCGCCATGACTTCCGCCCCCTCAGGTTCGACCGCAATGGTCGCGGCGAACATAGTCAGCCGCCGGGGCGGTGGCTTAGGGGATCGTCCGCTTTCCTTTGGACTTCGTCAGTTTTTCCGCGGCAGCGGGCACGTTACGCTCGCGGAGCGCGCTGGGCGGCCTGCCCAGATAGGCGTGGAAAGCGGTGGAGAAGCTGCTCTGATGCCGGTAACCGAGCTCCGCGGCTACCGCGGAAGCCGGGAAACCCTCCTCCAGCATGCGACAGGCGTGCTGCATCCGCAGCCTCGTGAGGCAGTCCCCGATGGTTTCGCCGAAGAGCTCGCGGAATCCCATGGTGAGCTTGGTGCGGTTCAGGCCCGTGCTGCGCGCGAGGACGGCGATGGAGAGCGGAGAAACGAAATCTTCCGCCAGGCGCTCGCGCAACGCCCGCAATGCCCGCATGTCCCGCGCCGACAGTCTTCCGACGCTGCGCCCCGACTCGCCCGGCAGCGAATCCAGGCCGGTGCAAAGAAGATTCAGCACGCACGCCTCGGCATGCAGATGGGCCAGGCGGGATTCGCAAGGCGGCGACAGCAGCTCTTCGATCAATCTCCGCGCACGCCCCGGCAGGGGCATGACGGCGAAGAATGGCCGGGCGGCGTGGCCCGACGCGAAACGCGCCAGAGGCTCGGGCAGCCCTGCGGACTCGAGACGCAAAGCTTCGGTGAGAAAGGCAGCCGGACAGGTGAGCGTCAGCGAGTGCTCCCAGACCTCGCGCGGATGGAAATCCAGTTTGCCCACGCCGGCGGGATGCACGCTGATCGACACGCTCGGCAGGCCGGCCTCGCGCTCGGGCTGGCCTTCGTAGCGCACGCGGTTGCGGCCCGCCAGGCTGAAATGCATTTTGAAGAGGTCACGGCCCTCGCAGCGGCCCACACTGTCGACGGCCGGACGAAACCGCGAATGCGCGGCGCGCAGGCCGCGCGGAAATTCGAGGAAGTCGCGATGCCCCTCCCCCAGCTCCGGCCGCACGACGTGCCTCGCGCCGAGCGCCGAGCCGAAGGGATTCGGCAAGCCGCCGGCCGCAGCGCCCGCGGCCTCCGCCACCGGAAGCGACGGAAAGCTGGCCACCAGTTGGGACATCCGCGCAGACTCGCCCCACGCCGCGGACCTGTCAAGCCACGCCTGCCGACCCCATCGGCGCGTATCGACTCCCGCGCCGGTGCCGTGCGCTAGGATTTGATCAGCGCGTCGAGGGCTTCGAGAGCGACGTTCCCTCCCGAAACGACGACGGCGATGCACCCAGCGCCCGCCGGCCTGTTGCCCGCGAGCAGCGCAGCCACGCCGATGGCCCCCGCAGGCTCCACGATGAGCCGCAGTTCCGCGCAGAGCAGCGCCAGCGCTTCGCGCACGGCCTCATCGCTCACCACGAAAGATTCCGCCACGAGCTGCCGATTGATGTCGAACGTGAGCCTGCCGGGTTGCGCCACCATCAGCGCATCGCACAGCGTCGGATGCACAGCGCCCATGTCATTGGCGAGGATGCGGCCCGCCTCCAGTGAGCGGGCCGTGTCGTCGTAATACTGCGGCTCCACCGCGCAAACCCTGGCCTGCGGGCTCGCATACCGGGCCGCGAGCGCCATCCCCGCAGTGAGGCCGCCTCCTCCGCAAGGCACCAGCACTGCGTCGACGGCAGCTCCCAGATTCGCAGCTTGCTCGAACAGCTCCAATCCCACCGTCCCCTGTCCCGCGATGATCTGCGGGTCATCGAACGGATGCACCATCACCGCGTGGCGTTCCCGGGCCAGCGCCGGACCGACTTCCCGCTCGTCGTCCCGATACCGGTCGTAGTGGACGATGGTGGCGCCGTGCGCGCGCACGCGCTCCACTTTGAACGACGGCGCATCCTTCGGCATCGCCAGCGTCACCGGGCTGCCCAGCAGCTTGCCGGCCGCCGCCAGCGCCTGCGCATGATTGCCGGAAGAAGTCGCCACGACGCCCGAACGACGCTGCGCCTCGGTGAGCGAGGCCACCTTGCAGTACGCGCCGCGAAACTTGAACGCCCCGGTGCGCTGCTGGCATTCGAGCTTCAGGAGCACGCGCATCCCGAATCGTTCGTTGATCGCGGGCGATTCCACCAGTGGCGTGCGCACCGCCACCTTGGAAAGGGTCCGCTGCGCCCCGCGCAGCGCCGCCTCGTCCGGCGGCGACTCGATGGAGCTCACGTCGCGCCGCGCGCGCCGGAGGATGCGGGCCAGAAGTGGCTGTCCGGCAGGGCGCGCGCGCCGAAAATCGCCTGGCCGACGCGCACCACCGTCGCTCCTTCCTCGATGGCAATCTCGAAATCCCCCGACATGCCCATCGACAATTCGTCCAGTTCCATGCCGGCAAGGCCTTCCTGACGCAGCCGATTCCGCAGATCGCGCAGCAGAACGAAGCATGTCCGGACGCGCGCGACGTCCGTGGAGAACGCTGCCAGGGTCATCAGTCCTCGCACGCGCAGCGCGGAAAACGGCGCCAATGCGCGCATGAATGCGGGAACCTCATCGGGTGGCAACCCGTACTTGCTGGCTTCACCCGACGTGTTGACCTGCACGAACACGTCCAGCCCTCGTCCCTCGGCCTGCAGGCGGCGCTCCAGCGCCTCGGCCACGCGCAGACTGTCGAGCGCCTGGAACTCGGCCGCGAAGCGGGCCACCCATTTCGCCTTGTTGGTCTGCAGATGACCGATGACCGACCAGCGCAGATCGGCGAGGTCCGCCATCGCCTCCCACTTGCGATACGCTTCCTGGGGCTTGTTCTCGCCGAGCATGCGACAACCCGCCGCATAGGCCAGGCGGATGCGCGCCTCGTCGATGGTCTTGCTGACCGGCAGCAGGCGCACACCGGCCGGGTCGCGGCCGGCACGCCGACAGGCGGCGACGATCCGCTCGCGGACGGAAGCGAGGTTGCGCTGGAAGTCCTCGACCGTCTCGGCCTTCGGGTACAGGCCGTGCTGGTCGTGCCGGGTCTGCGTTTCGGGGACGGAAGTGGAGGAGACGCCCACGTGCGCGAGCCTAGCGGGCCCGCGCCGGCTTCGCTTTTTCGAGCTTCGGCGCGGGAAGATACAACTGGGCGAGCGCCTCGGCGGCCTTGAGCATGTCCACCGCGCCGGCATCCCCCAGGTTGAAATGGATGGCGACCACCACGCCGTCCTGGTAGTAGTTCGTGAAGCGCGACTCGGTGCCCTTCACGCTGCCCGAATGCCCCGCATAGCGCCGCCCTTCCACGTCCCGGTCCAGCGCGAAGATCAGCCCCTGCCTCAGGCCCCGCGACGGCTTCGACTGCCCCGGGTGCGCTGCCGAGTACTCCTGCATCTCCGCTTCCGGATAGGGGATGTCCGGCCGCAATTGCAATCGATATGCCTCCGCCAGCGTACCCGACTTCAGCAAGCGGCCGGAGTTGAGCGCGATGCCGAACCGGCACAGGTCCTCGTCGGTGGAAATCACTCCACCACCCGCGTATTTGTAGCTCACATCCTCCGCGCGGGCGTTCTGCAGCTGCCCATCCTTGCCGCGCTCGTACCCTTGCCCGCGCCGCGGCACGATGCGTGATGGAACGTCGAAGCGCGTATCCGCCATGCCTGCGGGACGCCACACGTGCTCCGTCAGATACTCCTCGAATCCCTGTCCGCTCGCTTTCTCCACGATCGCATGGATGAGATTCGTGGCGAAGGAGGAATACATCCAGCGCGTGCCCGGCTCGAATACCAGCGGATCATCCCGCCAGAAGCGCGTGGACTCCTCGAAGCGCTCGTAGTGACGGAACGAGAGCACCTCGTCCGGGCCGAACTCGCCGTCCTTGTAATGGCGGATCCCCGAGGTGTGCGTGAGGATCTGGCGCACCGTGACCGGTTGCGCCTTGCGGGGGAACCACGGCGCATAGGTCTGGATCTCGGCGTCCAGGTCCACCTTGCCCTGCTCCACCAGCTGCAGCACGGCGACCACCGCCTGCGTCTTGGAGATCGAGCCGATGTTGTGCACGCTGCGCCCGTTCTGCGGCGTGCCCGATTGCAGGTCCGAGATGCCGACTCCGCCCGAGAACACCAGCTCCGGGCCCACCGACACCGCCGCCGACACCCCGGGCGCGCCCGTCTCCGCCTGCCAGCGCTGCAGGTACGCCTGGGCCGCAGCGGAAGCATCCGGATCGCCGGCCCGGGCCACCGGGCCGAATGATGTGATCCATAGAGCCAGCAGCGCGAACGCGCCGAACGGCAATCTTCTCATCTGGAAGCCTCTCCGAAATTGATCAGCAATTCTGGCCGATTCGCGCCTGGAGTCTCTCGATCTCCGCCGGGATGCCCGCCGTCTCCTCGGGCGTGCGGATCTCCGATGACGGCCGCTGAAGCGCATCGAGCTGCAGTCGCAGCTCGGCGCACTCGCGAGCCATCGCCTCTTCGGGCGTGCCGATCCGAGCCTCGATCTGGCGCGTGGCGGCCTCCTGGGCGGCGGCGACTTCCTTCGCTTCACGGCCCAGCGCCATCGCGTCATCCGCCATCGATTCGGCCACCTCGCGCCGCTCCACGGGATCGGCCGTTTGAGTCGGGGAAATCTCCGACTCGATTCGATCCGCGATCCGGTCGCGCTCGCTGCTGCCGCAGGCCGAAAGCATCGCGATGCCGAGGCAGGTCGACATTGCGCGCGCGCAAATCCTGATGCGGGTCATCATGCTGATGGCATCCTGGCCGATGGATTACGGCAGGATAGCAGGAACCCGGCGGCGCGCGCGATCGCCTCCAGGGCGCTGCTCCGGCATCAGACTCATCGCCTGGATCACGTCCAGCCGCGTGTGCCGCATGCCCAGCGGCTCGAAAACAGGAATGTGCAAGCGTCAGGACACCGGCTGCAGATAGCGCGCGTACCAATCCAGAAACCGTTGCATCAGGTCGCGGGCATAGCTGGGTCGCCCGATGCCGTGGTGTTCGCCCGGATAGATCACCAGCTGAGTCGGCACTCGCAGCGTCTTCAGCGCGCGATACATCTGCTCGCTGCCGCTCACTGGCACGTTGTAGTCCTTGGCGCCGTGGATGAACAACGTGGGTGTGCGAACGCGATCCGCCTGATAGAGCGGCCGCGAGATGCGCATCCAGACGTCGGTGTCGCCCCAGGGCGTTCCCCACTCGAGCTCGTTGCCGTGCGCGTACAGATCCGTCCCGTAGAGCGAGGTCTTCGTTCCGGAGCCGGCTCCGGAAACGGCCGCCTTGAAGCGGCCGTCGCTGACGATGATGAAATCGGTGAGGAAACCGCCGTAGCTCCAGCCGCCCACGCCGAGCCGCTGCGGATCGCAGATGCCTCTCTTCACCAGATGGTCGACCGCGGCGAGAGAGTCCGACACGTCCCGGTTGCCCCAGTCCGCGAAGATGCCGCGGCCGAAAGTCCTGCCGCGCCCGCTGCTTCCCCTGTAGTTCACCTGCACGACCGCATACCCGTTCGCGGCGAATACCTGCACTGCATTGTGGAATGCGTGGGAGTCCTGCCCGTACGGCCCGCCGTGCAACCACAATATCGTCGGATGGCGCTGCCCTTCCTGGTAGCCAGCGGGCCGCGCGAGCATGCCGCCTATCCGCTCTCCATCGGCGGCAGGGAAATCGATGTCCTCGCGCTCGACGAGGTCGATTCCCGCCAGTGCCGCTTCGTTGTGACGAGTGAGCGGCCGCAGGCGCCCTTTCTCCAGAGCAAACACTTCCGGCGGACTGCGGTCGGAGGATGCGAGCACCGCCACGCGATCCTTCGCCTGGCTGAATGCGGCGACGGCGTACTTCCCCTGCAGCAGCCGCTGCGCTTCGCCATCCCCCGTGGGCACCTGCGCCGGATACCGCAGCCGGTCGTCGGTGACCAGGAAGCGGATCGAGCGTCCGTCGGCGCTGAAGATCGGGTTGTCGATGTCCCGGTCGAGCGCTTCCGCGAGGTGCCGCACCGCACCGCCCGCAGCGGGCACCACGGCCAGGCTCATCTGGTTGTACATCCAGTATTTCGGCTCGCCTCCCTGCAGGAACGCGATCTGGCGGCCATCCGGGCTCCAGGCGGGGCTCTCGTCGGCTCCGGGAAAATCCGTCAACCGTCGAGGCGCGGAGTTCGGCTGCGAGGGCGCGACGTAGATGTCGCCGTAGTCGCTGTAGGCCCCGTCCGCTTCGCGATTGCTGACGAACGCGATGCGACGGCCGTCGGGCGACCACGCGGGAGAGGATTCCTCGAACTCGCCTCCCGCCGTCAGAGGCTCGAACGATTTCGTCTGCACGTCGTAGAGGTAGATGCGTGGAGGCTTGATGCGGTCGTGAAGATAGCCGTCGCCCGCGTCCTCCTTGAACCGCACGCGATCGATCACCCACGGCGCAGGAATGTCTTTCCCGCCTGCGTCCTTCGACAGCGGGATCTCCTGCCGGTACTCGACTGCCAGCCGGCGCGAGTCGGGCGACCAGACGTAGCTGCCGATGCCGCCGGGAATGTCGGAGGCGCGCCGCGCTTCGCCGCTGGCCTTGCGATCCAGCAGCCACAGCTGGCTGCCGCCCTCGGCGCCATCGCCTTCCCGCAGGAAGCTGATCCAGCGGCCGTCCGGGCTCCAGCGTGGCGTGCTCGCCGATTCGGATTCGCGCGTCACCCGGATCGGGTCGCCTCCCGCCCAGCCCGCGAGCCACACGCTCGTGCGGCGGCCGTCCGAGGCCACATTGGTGCTCGTCATCGTGTACAGCACCCACTGCCCGTCGGGCGACAGCTGCGGATCCGCGACGCGCTCGATCTTGTCCAGGTCCTCGATCTTCAGCGGGCGCGCGCCGGCATCCATCACTGAAAGCAGGCCCATCACCGTGGTCGCGGTCACTCCCGCGAGGGAGGAAAACTTCATTCATCGACTCCTGGTGTCATGCCGGGCGGGCGGATGATAACCAGCGGACGCACGGGAAGCGCAGGTCGATGCGTTGGATGGCCTGCGGGCCGGTCGATCTGCCGGCCGGCACGTTGGCGCGCGAGCTGAAACGGCTGGCAAGCTTGCTGCACCGAGAGCGCCATGCGCGACATCCTCAGTTGCTGGTACGAAGAATCACGCAAGAGCTCCAGAGGCAGCATCGAGAAAGTCAGCTCCTGCTCCGGGCCCAGGTAGAGCACGGCGTCGTACAGCTTGCCGGCGGGGCCGGTATCGCGGCCCGCGACCATGAACGGACTGCGAGCCAGCATCGTGCCCTCGACGAAGGCAATGCTTGGCGCCGGCCAGGATGTCGCGACGGGAAGCCCTTTCTCCAGGCCGAGCGCCGCGGCGACCGACAGCACGTGAACACCAGTGTGGCGCTCGAAAAGCGCGAGCCAGGGCGCATTGCGATCGGACGTCGCGTAGGGACGGCCCTGCTCGTCCGCGCGGCGCAGATGCCAGAACCCGTAGACGATCAGCGCCTTTCGGTTCCGGCGCAACACCTCGCGCTCGATCAGTTCCGCAGGATACGTGTCGCGTTGCTGATTCCACTCGCGCAGGCGCCGGGCATCGACGTCGCTCCAGTCGATGGGCGGATCACCCAGCAGCACTCGAAGCTTGCGTCCGGCTGCCGCCCCATTGGCGGCGCGCACGGCCCGAAAGAATTCCTCGTAAACGGGGACGTCCCAGACTCCGTGCGGAAGCGTCGTGTCCTGCCACACCTTGCGCAATTGCACGGCAGGCACCTCCACGCCGGCCACGAACGCATCCATCAGGGATTGATATCGGGCGTTTCCGAACTCCACGACGACGTCGTCCACCCGTCGCGCGAATCGAGGATCGCGCACCAGCCGCCGCAGCAACGCGTGCGCCTGCTCGCTCTGGTGATGCTCGCCGAACGCCACGACCTGGTGGGTTTCGAAAGCCGCGACCAGGCCTTCCACCGCATCGACCGGTTGCGCCCCGGTCACCGCGGCATTCGCGTCGGCAGCGGCGACCTGCGACGCCGGGAGAGCCCAGGCGCAACCGATTGCCGACGCGAATGCCGCGAGCAGCGCACACCTGCGGCAGACGCGCACGGCCAACGCAGTATCAGAGCTTCAGACTGAAGCCGACGCGCAGCATCCTGCCGGGGTTGACGTGCTGGCCCACCCAGAGCAGATCGCCCGCGCCGATCTCGTAGTAGCGCTCATCGAGCAGATTGGTCGCAGCGGCGTACACGCCCCACCGGTCCCGATTGAAGAACAGCCTGGCGTCGACTTCGGTATAGGAGCCGTAGTCGAAGAGATAAGGCCTGCCGGTGCCGGGATCGCGGAAGTTGTAGGAAACGTCACTGCCCTTGCGGTCGCCCTTGTGGACCACGCCCGCCCCCACGCCGAACCCCTGCCAGGGTCCGCCGAGGACTTCGTATGTGCCATAGAGCGTAAGGCCGAGCCGCGGCGCTGTGGCACTGCGGAAGCCGTCACTCGGGCCGGCCACGTACTCGCTGTTCTGGTACGAGGCGCCCGCGAAAACGTTGACGGCAGGCCATAGCTTGCCCTGCAGCGTGAGCTCGATGCCGCGATTGCGCCGGCCGCCGACCAGCTTCTCGAATGCCGGATGCAGCGGGTCGGTGATCACGATGTCCTGCGTGATCTCGAACGCCGCGACACCGTAGCTCCAGGCATTGGGGAAGCTGCCCTTCACGCCCGCCTCGTACGTCGTGCCCTGGGGAGGATCGAGATAGGTGCCGGCGGGATCCGTCGACGAATAGCCGACCGAGGAGGTCGGCGCGAAGCTCTCCGAATACGCGAGATACGCGTTGGTGCGCGGAGTCAGCTCGTAGACGGCGCCGAACTGGCGCGTGAAATGGTGCGTGCTCTGCTGAGGATAGCCCTCCAGGGATTTCGCGATCTGCAGCGCCTCGGCGATCGAGGCGGCGGCCGGGCCGTTGGCGCTGCCGCCGCGGTCGGAGTTGTATCGGC
>JBGAIL010000190.1:0-8920 GCA_044225565.1 Steroidobacteraceae bacterium
CTGCTCGGGAGCCAGTAGTGTTCGTCGAGGACAGGGGCTATTTATGCGCATCGGAATGATTGGGCTCGGGCGGATGGGCGCGAACATGGTGCGGCGGCTGATGCGCGGTGGCCATGAGTGCGTGGTGCACGACCGCGATGGGGATGCGGTGAAGGCGCTTGTGAAAGAAGGCGCCGTCGGCGCGCATTCGCTCGCGGAGTTCGTCGCGGCGCTGCCGTCGCCGCGTTCAGTATGGATCATGGTGCCGGCCGCGATCGTGGATCGCGTCATCGCGGATCTGCGGAAGGTGCTGCAGGCGGGCGATACCATCATCGATGGCGGCAATTCCCACTACCGCGAGGATCTGCGTCGCGCGCAAGAGCTCGCCGAAGCGAAGCTGCACTACCTCGACGTCGGTACCAGCGGCGGCGTGCTCGGGCTCGACCGCGGATTCTGCCTGATGATCGGCGGTGAGAAGGACGTGTTCGCGCGTCTGGAGCCTGTTTTCGCCACGCTCTCGCCGGGTGGCGGGGCTGAGAAGCCGGTTAGTGCTGATGGCACCGCCGCGCAGGGTTACCTGCACTGCGGGCCGCACGGCTCCGGGCACTTCGTGAAGATGGTCCACAACGGCATCGAGTACGGTCTGATGGCGGCGTATGCGGAAGGCTTCAACATCCTCAAGCGTGCGGACGCGGGGCTGGAGAAGCGCCATGCGGATGCCGAAACCGCGCCGCTCGCGGATGCGCATCTCTATCAATATCAGCTCGACGTTGCCGCCATCGCGGAGCTGTGGCGGCACGGCAGCATTATCTCTTCCCAGCTGCTGGATCTCTCGGCGGTCATGCTGGCGAAAGATCCGCAGCTCGAAAGCTTCTCCGGTCGCGTCTCGGATTCCGGCGAAGGCCGTTGGACACTGCAGGCGGCTGTCGACACCGGCGTGCCTGCCTACGTGCTGAGCGCGGCACTCTTCTCTCGTTTCTCTTCCCGCGGCGCCGCAGAGTTCGGCGACAAGCTGCTGTCCGCGATGCGCCTCGGCTTCGGCGGCCACGCCGAAAAGCCCGAAGCGAAGTAGTTCATCCCACTTTTTGCCTTCAACGCATGTCCGGCACCACTGCCAGTACCGCGATGTCCGGCACCGAAAGCGCTGACGCGCTGGTGCTGTTCGGGGCGACCGGGGATCTGTGCTACCGCAAGATCTACCCGGCGCTGTATCAGCTGGTGAGGCGCGGGGGACTGGACGTGCCAGTCATCGGGGTGGCGCGTGCAGGGTGGAATCGCGAGCAACTGGCCGAGCGCGTGCGCGACAGCGTGCGTCAGTTCGTGAAGGACCACGACGAGAAAGCACTCGAGCAGCTCACGAGCCTGTTGCAGTACGTGGACGGCGACTACCAGCGGGACGCAACCTTCACGGCTCTGCGAAAGACCCTCGGCAAGGCGACCCGGCCGCTGCACTACTTCGCGATTCCGCCGAGCATGTTTCCCGTGGTGGTCGAGCAGCTTGCGAAAGCAGGATGTATCGGGAACGCCCGGGTGGTCGTGGAGAAACCCTTCGGTCGTGACCTCGCCTCGGCACGTGAGCTGAATCGCGTGCTGCACGCCGTGCTGCCGGAGAGCTCGATTTTCCGCATCGACCATTTCCTCGGCAAGGAGCCGGTGCAGAACATCCTCTATTTCCGCTTCTCGAACTCCTTTCTCGAGCCCGTGTGGAACCGCAACTACGTGGCGAGCGTGCAGATCACCATGGCGGAGAAGCTCGGCATGGAAGGGCGCGGTCGTTTCTACGAAGAGGCCGGAGCCATCCGTGACGTCGTGCAGAACCACCTGCTCGAAGTGGTGGCGCTGCTCGCGATGGAGCCACCGGTGAATGGCAGCGCCGAAGCCCTGCGCGACGAGAAGGTGAAAGTACTGAAGGCTGCGCGGCCGCTCGATCCGAAGCGGATGGTGCGCGGACAGTACGAGGGTTACCACAGCGAGCCGGGCGTCGCGGCGGATTCCCACGTGGAAACCTTCGCCGCAATGCGGCTGGAGATCGAATCCTGGCGCTGGAGCGGCGTGCCGTTCTATATACGTGCCGGCAAACGCATGCCGGTGACCGCCACCGAAGTCGTCGTGGACCTGCGTCCACCGCCCACGCAAGTGTTCGACGATCTGCCTTGGCGCCGTCCGAACTACCTGCGCTTCAGACTCGGGCCCGACGTAGCCATCGCGCTCGGCGCCGACGCGAAGCAGCCCGGGTCTGGCATGCGCGGCCGCGACGTGGAGCTCTTCGTGAGCCAGGACCGCGGCGAAGGCGCCGAAGCCTACGAGAGACTCATCGGCGACGCGCTGAAAGGCGATGCCACCCTGTTCGCGCGGCAGGACGAGGTCGAGGCCGCATGGGCCATCGTGCAGCCGGCACTCGGTGGCAGGCCCCGGGTCGACCGCTATCAGGAGGGCAGTTGGGGTCCGTCAAGGGCTGCCGATCTCATCCAGGGCGAATGCGGCTGGCACGATCCCGGCACGAGCGCGCACGAATGGACGCGCTCGTGCGTGGGTTCAGCTGGTGAACACCCAGACGGGAACCCGACGCCATCCTGCCAGTAGCTCGGCGTCCAGCTCCTGAAAGTCCGGACAGTGTCGCTCGACGCACTGCCAGAAGCGCTTCGAGTGATTCATGTGCTGCGTGTGCGCGAGCTCGTGAACGAGCAGGTAGCGCACTACCTCCGGCCGCTGGAACAGCAGGCAGCAATTGAGGCTGATGGTGCCCCGCGTCGAGCAGCTGCCCCAACGGCTGCGCTGCCGGCGAATCGCCATCTTCCGGTAGCTCATCCCCACTTCCCGAGCCGTCGCCGCGAGCATGGGCGCCAGGGCCTGTGATGCACGGGACATCAACCACCGTCTCAGGCTCTCCTTGGCCAGCCGCGTTTCCCCCGCGTCCCCGCGGATGCCCAGCACTCCAGGCGCCAACTCGCTCGCACGAGGACGCCCTTTGCCGCCTGCCAGGTGGACGCGCCAGCTCTCCGCACACGCTGCGAGCTCGATACGCGCGGGCGGGAACGGCTGCGGTGGCACGGCATTGCGCAACGCTTCGGTCCGTTTCTGATCGATCCACTCACGATGCTGCTCGACGAAGCGGGACACGGTCCTGGCCGACACCCGACGAGGAACGATCACTTCGACGCGGCCCGTGCGGAACACCTTCACGGACAACCGCCGCGCACGCGCGCTTTCGCGCACGACCCAGTCGTTCGGCCCTTCCGCTGCAAGCTGCAGACTCAGCTGTGGCGAGGCGACCTGCGGCTCAAACATCTATTCGCCCGCACCACACTTCGACGTCCGGAGAGTTCGCGACGGCACGCCACGCGACCAGCTGCGGATCGCGCGCGAGCAGGGCAGTGAGTGCCTCGCGCTTGTCCTGCCCGGGTACCACGATCAAGAGTCGTGAGACCTTCGCGAGAAACCCGGGCGTGACGGACACCGCCTGCATGCCATACGGTCTTTGCACGGCGATGGCAAGCCTTCCGTGAGCGCGCTCGAGATCGACCGGGCTGAAAAGCGATGCAGTGTGACCATCGGCGCCCAGCCCGAGCACGCCGAGCCGAACGGTCTTCTGCACATCGAGCAGTTGCGAAAGGCGGTGCTCGTAATCTGCGACTGCTTCATCCAGCGGCAGCTCGGTGCGCACCCGCAGGACTCGTTCTTCGGACAGCCGCAATGTGTCGAGCAGCGGCAGCGAAGCGTGGTAATTGCTGGCCTCTGAATCCCGCGGCACGTAGCGCTCGTCGGAAAACAGCACGCTCAAGTCCCGAGCCGGCTGCAACCCCTGTGTGCCGAGTGCCATGTACGCGGGGCGCGGTGTGTTGCCGCCGGAAAGCATGAGCGCGCCGCCGGTTTCGATGACCGTGCGCAGCCGCGACGCCAAAGCGGCATCGAGCGCTTCGCGGGTGTCGAACCGTTCTACTCTCATTGGTTACGCGGCCTTTCGCCGACCTGCGTATGCACGGTGACGTTGTTCCGGTTGCGCAGCACCTTCAGCGTGATCGGGGTTCCCGGCTTGCGCGCCGCGACCCGTGCGATCGCGTCTCTTGCGCTCTGTACTGCCGTGCCATCGATCTCGAGCAGCATGTCGCCGGGGCGCAAACCCGCCTTGAGCGCCGGGCTGTCCACGTAGAGATTGGTGAGCAGCACGCCGTGGCTCGGCAAGCCGAACTGCGCCGCCTGCTGCTCGTCGACGTCCTGCGGCACGATGCCGATCCAGCCGCGCACCACGCGGCCCCGGGCCACGATGTCGTCCAGCACGCCGCGCACCATGTTCACGGGGATGGCGAACCCGATGCCCTCGACGCCCAGGCTTTTCGCCACGATGGCCGTGTTGATGCCCACCAGCGCCCCGTTCGTGTCGACCAGCGCGCCACCCGAGTTGCCGACGTTGATGGCGGCATCCGTCTGGATGAAATCCTCGAAGGAGGCGAGCCCCAGCTGCTGCCGGCCGGTGGCGCTGACGATGCCGTGGGTGACGGTCTGCGAGAGGCCGATGGGGTTGCCGATGGCCAGCACTACATCGCCCACGCGCAGGTGGTCCGAGCGCCCGAACGTGGCGACCGGCACGGGCTTCAGGTCGATGGCGAGCACGGCGAGGTCCGTATCAGGATCGCGGCCGACGATGCGCGCGTCCGCGGTGCGCCCGTCCGCGAGCTGTACGTTGATCGTGCTCGCGTTCGCGATGACGTGGTGGTTGGTGACGATGTGCCCCTGCGCGTCGACGATGACCCCGGAGCCCAGGCTGCGCTCGATGCGTTGCTGGTAGCGCGGCCAGAAATCCCCGAACAGCTGGTCGAGCGGCGTGGGCGAGACGCGCTCGGTGACCAGCCGGGCCGTGTAGATGTTCACGACGGCCGGCGCCGCCACCGCCACCGCGTCCGCGTAGGTGATGCGTGCGGTGGGAGGTGAGGCCGCCGCAGCGGGAATCGGGGCCGCTGGCGCGGCCGCCTGCCGTGGCAGGACGAGGTCGGGTCGCAGGGCCACCAGGACGAAGGCGAGGGCCAGGCCCGCCACCACCGATCCGGCCATGAAGAAGAGTGCTTTTCTCAAGGGTCAGCCTTGCCGCCACGGATGGATTTTTCGTTTGTGTATAATGCGCCGCCCCCCGCTAGCCGGAAACTCCAACGCTGCGTTCGAGTGAGCGCCGGATGAGACCGGGCGGCCTGATTGACGCACTGGGAGAGCCATTCGATGGCGGATCACGAGGCCGGCGGCGAGGCGCAAGTCGATGCGAGCCGGCGGAAGTTTCTGACAGCGGCCACGGTCGCAACCGGCGCAGTGGGCGCCGCGTTCACCCTGACCCCCTTCATCGCTTCGTGGAAGCCGTCCGAGCGCGCCCGCGCCCTCGGCGTCCCCACCGAGTTCGACGTTTCCAAGCTCGAGCCCGGGCAGATGGCCACGGTCGTCTGGCGCAAGCAGCAGATCTACGTCGTGCGCCGCACGCCGGAGATGGTCGCAAGCCTCGGCAAGGACGCGGGCGAGCTCAAGGACCCCGAGTCCGCGAGCTCCGAGCAGCCCGACTATGCGAAGAACGAAGCGCGCTCGCGCAAGCCCGAATTCCTCGTCCTCATCGGGGTATGCACGCACCTCGGCTGCCTGCCGAAGGCCCGCTTCGAGGCTGGCCTGCCCGAGCTCGGCGCCACCTGGCCGGGCGGCTTCTTCTGCCCCTGCCACGGCTCGAAGTTCGACCTCGCGGGCCGCGTCTTCCAGGGCTCGCCGGCCTCGGTGAACCTGCGCGTGCCGCCGTACTCGTTCGTGAACGATCAGACGCTGGTCATCGGCGTCGATGAATCGACCAAAGGGGTGGCGTGATGGCGGCGGTGTCCGGAGCGCCCGAGAAGGGCTTCAAGGGCTGGCTCTACAAGCGTTTCCCGGTCCAGGAGTTCATGGAGGACCAGCTCACCGGCTACTACGCGCCCAAGAACTTCAACGTCTGGTACTACTTCGGCTCGCTCGCCCTGGTGGTGCTGGTGCTGCAGCTCGTCACCGGCATCTTCCTCACCATGTTCTACAAGGTGGGTGAGACGACGGCGTTCGACTCGGTCGAGTTCATCATGCGCGAGGTGGAGTGGGGCTGGCTCATCCGCTACCTGCACTCGAGTGGCGCCTCCTTCTTCTTCATCGTCGTGTACCTGCACATGTTCCGCGCGTTGCTGTACGGGTCTTACAAGGCGCCGCGCGAGCTCCTGTGGCTGCTCGGCATGGCCGTGTACCTCGCACTCATGGCGGAGGCGTTCTTCGGCTACGTGCTGCCCTGGGGCAACATGTCGTTCTGGGGCGCGCAGGTCATCGTGAACCTGTTCGGCACCATCCCGGTCATCGGTGGCGGGCTGGTGGAGTGGATCCGCGGCGACTACGGCATCGCCGACTCCACCCTCAACCGCTTCTTCTCGCTGCACGTCGTCGCCGTGCCGCTCGCCCTGCTGCTGCTCATCGTGCTGCACCTGGTGGCGCTGCGCCGCACGGGCTCGAGCAATCCCGACGGCATCGAGATCAAGGCGAAGGTGGGCCCCACGGGCAAGCCGCTCGACGGCATCCCGTTCCATCCCTACTACACCATCAAGGACATCGTGGGCGTCGGCGTGATGTTCGTGTTCCTCGCCATCGTCGTGTTCTTCGTGCCGACGCTCGGCGGCCTGTTCCTCGAGGGGCCGAACTTCGAGCCCGCCAATCCCATGTCGACGCCGGAACACATCGCGCCCGTGTGGTACTTCACGCCGTATTACGCGATCCTGCGCGCGGTGCCGGACCAGAAGATCGGCGCGCTGCTCATGTTCCTCTCGGTGGCTGCGTTCTTCTTCCTGCCGTGGCTCGACCGCTCGCCGGTGAAGTCCATGCGCTACCGGGGGTGGATCTCGCGCACGGCGCTCGCACTGTTCGTCGTGTCCTTCCTCGTGCTCATGTTCCTCGGCCTGCAACCGGCGGAAGGCCTGTACGTGATCCTGGCCCGCATCTTCAGTGTCATCTATTTCGCGTTCTTCATCCTGATGCCCTGGTACACGCGCATCGATCCGGTGAAAACGCCGCCTGAGCGGGTGACCTACCATGCGCACTAAGATGAGAGCCATCCTTGCGGCGCTCCTGTTGAGCGCAACGGCCGCCGCCACCGCGGCGGAGCACGGCGGCGGTGCCAGCTGGATGCAGCATGCCGGCAACGACGTGAACAACATCGCGTCGCTGCAGCGCGGCGCCCGCAACTTCATGGGCTATTGCTTCGGTTGCCACTCGCTCAAGTACCAGCGGTACTCGCGCATGGCGCAGGACCTGCAGATTCCCGAAGACCAGTTCACCCAGTTCCTGCTGCCGCCCGGAGCCAAGGCCACGGACTACATCGTGAGCCATCTTCCGGCCGTGGACGCCGAAGCCTGGTTCGGCAAGGCGCCACCCGACCTTTCGCTCATGGCGCGCTCACGGGGCCCGGACTACATCTTCCAGTTCCTGAAGACTTTCTACGTCGACCCGTCCAAGCCCACCGGCGTGAACAACCTGCGCCTGGCTGCCACGGCGATGCCGCACGTGCTCTCCGAGCTCGAGGGCCTGAAGAAGGTCGTTTACAAGTCGGGCGGAGAAGGGCACGCCGCCGAGGCGACGTCCGCCGCCGGCGCCCACGTCTTCGACCGCTTCGAGACCGTCGCGCCGGGCCGGCTGAGCGCCGCCGAGTACGACGAGTTCGTGCAGGACACGGTGAACTTCCTCGACTACGTGGGCGAGCCGAACCAGGCGAAACGCCGCGCCCTCGGCGTGTGGGTCGTGCTGTTCCTGCTGCTGTTCACCTGGCTCGCCTGGCTCCTCAAGAAGGAGTATTGGAAAGACGTCCACTGACCGTGGGGCGCCGAGCCGGAGGACGGCTCGAGGTCCGGGAGCGATAACTTGTCGAGCAGACGATCCATCATGACGCTCTTCTCGGCTCCCAACGATCCGTGGAGTCACCGCACGCGCATCGTGCTGGCGGAGAAGGGTATCGGCATCGACATCGTGAGCGTCGAGCCGGGCCGCTTCCCCGAAGACCTGCTCGACCTCAACCCCTACCACAGCGTGCCCACGCTGGTGGATCGCGACCTCGTGCTCTACGACTCGCGGGTGATCATCGAGTACCTCGACGAGCGCTTCCCGCACCCGCCGCTCATGCCGGTGGATCCCGTGAACCGGGCCACCTTCCGCCTGGCGCTGTACCGCATCGAGCGGGACTGGTATGGGCTGGTCCAGCAGATCGAGCAGGAGCCCGACGCGAAGGAAGCCCTGCGGCTGAAGAAGGAGCTGCGCGACACCGTGCTCGCCAGCACCGATCTCTTCAAGATGAAGCCCTTCTTCCTCTCCGACGAGTTCTCCCTGGTGGACGCCACCATCGCGCCGATCCTCTGGCGGCTGCCCCGCTACGAGATCGACCTGCCTTCCCAGGCCCAGCCCATCCTCAAGTACGCCTCCCTGGTGTTCGCCCGGCCCGGTTTTCGCGACAGCCTCTCGGAGGCCGAGCGGGACATGCGCCTCGCCTGAACGGCTTCACGCCGCCTCGAAGGCGTGGGTGATCCATTCGATGCGAGGTGGTTGCCCTGCGTCGAGCTCGCCGATCGCGATGACATCGAACCGCACTGGCATTCTCGCCAGATCCGGATGTTCCTGAAGGAGCTGTTGCGCGGCTCGAACGATGCGCCGCTGCTTGCGCAGGTCGATGCTCGCCGCCGCGCCCCCGTACCGCGAGCTCGATCGGCAGCGCACTTCGACGATCAGGAGCGTTCCGCCGTGCTGTGCCACGAGATCGAGCTCGCCCAGCCTGCGGCGGTAGTTGCGAAGGAGCAGGGATGCGCCGCGCGCAGCGAGGAACTCCGCGGCGAGCGCTTCGGCCGTCTGGCCTGTCACACGACGATCCATGTCGCTGGAGGGCCGCGGCTCAGTTGGGAGCCGGCGGAGATGATGGCGGGAC
>JBGAIL010000191.1:0-8890 GCA_044225565.1 Steroidobacteraceae bacterium
TCGGGCGTGTCGCGGTGGCTCTTCGTCGGGCAGCTCGCGACTGCGGTGGCAGGCCTCAATCCCGGTCCGGCGCGCCGGGCGGGAAGAATTTCCGGTAAGGCCGCGCCTCATCGACTGCGCGCGCAACCGAAGGGCGCGCGAGCAGCCGCTGACGATAGCCGCGAACGTTAGGGAAGCGGGCATCGATGGGATGCACCCAGTCCGCATAGAAAAGGGACGGCGCCGCCGCACAGTCTCCCAGCGTGAATGCCTCGCCAACCGCCCAGCTGCGATCGCGCATTCGCGTATCCAGCCATGCATAGGCTTTCTCGAGCGCCTCGTGCGCCTCACGAACGCCGTACGGGTCCCGGTTCTCGGGGGCCCGGATGAAGTCGAAGACGACCTTCTGCATCGGCGTCATCACGTAGTTGTCGAAGAACCGGTCCATGAAGCGCGCCTCGAGGGCATCGCGCGGGATGAGCGGCACCGGCCCCGGGTGCCTCAGCGCCAGATGCTCGATGATCACCGTGGTCTCGATGACCGGATGGCCATCGTCCACCAGCACCGGGAAGCGCTTCAGCGGCCAGATCGCCTCGAGCTCGGTGAAGGCCTGCGGATCCTCCGGGCCGAGCAGGCGATACGTGAACGGCGTGGCGTTCTCGTAGAGGGCGATCAGCACCTTCTGGCAGTAGGACGAGAACGGATGCGCGTAGAGGATGATGCTCATCGAAAACCTCAATCGACCCTGCGGGGTACGCCTGGAACGCCCTGCTCGCAATCGAGCGCCGCGCGGTCCCAACCGCCCAGCGTCGCCGCGGCATCGTAGCTGCTCTGCAGGAAGGCGAGCAGCTCGATCCGCGGGTCTCTCGCGGTGCGCACCGCTTCATAGGGCAATATGAACTCGCGCAGAGCGGTGTCGTAGACGGCCGCAGCCGGCCGCACTCGCGCCGAGGCGAACCCGGCCGGCTCGGGGTAGGCGTAGCAGTAGAACGCCGCGTCGTCGTATCCACCGCCACCGGGCCAGAAGCCGGCGCTGCAGACCTCGTGCGAGTAGGCTTCGCGGGTGATGGCGTCCGGCAGCCCGGGCACGCCGCCCGGATGCCTGGGCGCGCGCCTTCCGGAAAAGCGCGTCACGGCCAGGTCGAAGCTCCCCCAGAAAAAATGCACCGGGCTCGACTTGCCCAGAAATCCCGTCCGGAACTCCTGCATCACCGATGCGCTGCTCGAGAGCGCATGCCAGAAGCGGGTCACCGCGCGCGGATCGTAAGCGCGATGCTCGCGATCCTCGGCGAAAGGAACCGGATCCGGCACTTCGCTCGGCTTGCCGTGGATGCGCACGTCGATGCCGATCTCCTTGAGGTCGGCCAGCACGTCCGCGTAGAAGTTCGCGATGGACTGCTCCTTCAATGGCAGGCTGCGGCGCTGCTCGTCGCTGGCCTCGATGAAGAGCCGGTGCTCGAAGAAGTCGAGCTCGATGCGGAACGTGCGCGCGCGGTACGGGATGGGCCCCGTGGTGAGGCCGCGCACCGACGGATACAGCGTCGCGTGCCAGGAATGATTCTGCCATGGCGTGAGTGCCAGCCGGATCTTGCCGACGACCTGCGCGCGCAGGTGCAGGCTGGCACAGGTGTCGCGCCACTCGGCGTAACGGAGCGCAGGCCAGGATTCATGTGCCATGGGAGTCGCTCGGTGAGACGGATAGCGGATTCTACCCGCGCCCGTCCGTACTTCCGTCCGGCGACACCACGAGCTGCTGCGCGAACGGGCGGGCGCAGTGGTAGGACGCCATCGAAGTGCCGTAGCCGCCCGCGTTCAGGAACGCGAGGATGTCGCCTTCGCGCACCTCGGGTAGCTCGCGATCCTCGGCGAACAGGTCACCCGCCTCGTTGATGTGGCCCGCCACCGTACAGCGCATGGAAGGCGGCTCGCCCGCCGCCCGGCACACCACGATCTCCTGTCGGTAGTGGTACACGAACGGCAGGTTGAAGTTGTTGTGACCGCAGTCCACGCCCACGAACCGCACGCCGCCCTTCTCCTCCACCGTGACCACCTCGACGAGCAGCATCGCTGCATCCTTCGCCAGATAATCGCCGGGCTCCGTGAAGATGGTGGCACCGAGCGCGCCGAGATGCCTGCCGATGCCCCGCGCGTAGGCGTCGAGATCGACGCCCTGGTCACCCGGCTCCAGCGGGATGCCCAGGCCACCACCGACGTTGAAATAGCGCAGGCCCGGGATGCGGCGCGCCATGGCCGCTCCGCGCTCGACCGCGGCGAGAAAGGTTTCCAGCCCGGCCTGCAGCCAGCCCGAGCCGACGTGGAAATGCAGGCCCTGCACCTCGAGCCCGCATTCGCGCGCGAGCGCCAGCGCCTCCTCGAAACGATCCGCGTAGATGCCGAACTTCGTGGGCTTCTCGCCCGCGTATGACAGCTTCTCGGAATAGCCCGTGCCGATCTGCGGATTCACGCGCAGGCCTATGGCGCGACCCCGTGCCCGGCGACCCACGCGGCGGATGGCACTGAGCGAATCGAGATTCAGGATCACGGGCTGCGAGAGGATCACGTCGAGATCACGCTCGCTCAGATTCGTGCCCGTGTAGGAGATCTCCTCCGGCTTCCAGCCGGCACCGAGCGCGATGAGCACCTCGTGCGGTGAGCAGCAGTCGATGCCCACGTTGCCGAGCGCGCGCAGCGTCGAAAGATAAGCGGGCAGGCGGTTGGCTTTGAGCGCGTAGTGGAGCCGGTGCGGCAGCTGCGCGCGCTCGAAAGCAGCCTGCAGGCGCCGCGCGTTCGCGGCCAGCCGCTGCGTGTCGTAGACGAAAAGCGGTGTGCCGTGCCGATGCGCGAGGGATTCGGCATCCCGACCGGCGAAGCGAAGCCGGCCTTCGACGACCTCGAGGCCTTCGCGCTGCCACCAGGGAGACGGAGTCTTGCGGGTTGCGCTCATGCCGCGAGTCTAACGCGGCGAGCTTCCCCCGAGGGACTGGAACAACAGCGTGCGGTTGTCGAGCTGGGCGAGCCGATTCTCCAGCGCCGCGGCTTCCGCGGAGCGGCGCGTTCCCTGCGCGCTGAGCCAGTCCCGCAAGGGAACCGCGCCGGCACGGTAACGGATCTCGTAGAGCCTTTCCGCCGTGCGTGCATCAGTGAGCGCCCGCTCGAGCTGTTCCTGCCGCATCTGCAGTTGAGTGCCAGCGGACAGGGCGTTGTCGACATCCGCCAGTGCCTGGCGGAAGGCCTGGCGAAAGCCGGCGACGGCCTCTTCATACTGCGCGCGAGTGACGGCGCGCGTGAGCCTCACGCGATCGAAATTCAGGAACGGCAGCGACAGGCTCGCGGACAGGACACCTACCGGATCGCTCAGCACTTTGCGGAGCGCGTCGCTGGAACCCCCGACCTCACCCGTGAGCACGAGCGCCGGATAGAAGGCGGCATTCGCGGCATCCCTGGATGCGAGCGTGGCGCGCAAGCGCGCTTCCGCGGCGCGCAGATCCGGGCGACGCGAAAGGATTTCGGCCGGCAGGCCCGGGGCGACGGCCGGCAGCGGAGCAGCGGCAGGCGATGCAGGCTCGTAAGGCGACGGCGTGCTTCCGTCCAGCAGCACATCCAGGGCGTTGCCGGCTTCGACGCGCTGCTGTGCGAGCAGGGTTCGTGCTGCCTCCTGGTTGGCGAGCACGGTGCGCGCTTCGGCGAGCTCGAGACCGGAGGCGGCGCCAGCCCGGTATTGGGTTTCCACCAGTGACAGGGTGCGCTTCGCATCGGCGAGCGTTTCGTCGTCCAGCGCCAGTCGATCGTCCAGGTAGCCGAGCAGGAAATGCAGGTGGATGGCGGTTCCGACGAGCGTGAGCGCGGTGGCTTCGCGGTCTTCGGCGGTGGCACGCGCTTCCCAGCGGGCTGCGTCGCGCGAAGCGGTGAGCCGACCCCACAGGTCCAGCTCGTAAGACGCGGCCAGAGACGCTCCATAGCTGCGGGTGGCGTCGCCGCCGTCGAGCGGCTTTTGCCGGCTGGCGGATGCCCCCGCGCTGATCTGCGGGAAGAGATCGTTGCGTGCGAGCCCCGCCAGCGCCTGCGCCTGACGCACACGGGCCGTGGCGGCGGCCAGATCGTTGTTCGTGCGCAGGGCGCGTTCGACGAGCGCCGTCAGCTGGGCATCCTGGAACTCGGCCCACCAGGCATCCGGTACCGCCGCAGTATTCTCCGTTGCACCTGCCGCCGCCGCTGGTGCATGTGCCCATTCCGCCGGCGCGGCGACCGCTGGTCGCTCGTAATCCGTGCGCCTGAGCGCGCACCCACCCAGCAATGAGACAGCCGTGACGAGCGCCGCGAATGTGACCTCTCTGCTCATTCGCTCGCCAACGCCTGCACGGGGTTCAACCGTGCCGCATTGCGCGCCGGCAGGTAACCGAACACGAGCCCGATGGCCGTAGCGCAGGCAAAAGCCGCGACGATGGAAACCGTGGAATACACCATCTCGAACTGCTTGGTGAAATGTCCGAACGCGGCTCCGAGGCCCAGGGCAAGCACGATGCCCATCACCCCACCGATGAGGCACACCAGCACCGCCTCGATGAGGAACTGCGCCTGGATGTCGCTGCGCCTCGCCCCCACCGCCATGCGCACCCCGATCTCGCCGGTGCGCTCCGACACCGACACCAGCATGATGTTCATCACTCCGATGCCGCCGACGATCAGCGAGATCACCGCGATGGAGGAGATGAGCAGCGACATGGTGCGCGCGGTGCCCTCGATGGTCTTGCGGATGATGTCCGCATTCTCGATGTAGAAATCCTTGTTCCCGCCGCGCCGGATGGTGAGCAGCCGCGTCACCGCCTGCTCCGCCGCACCCGCCGAAACGCCGTCCTTCACCCGCACGATGAGGCTGCGCACGCGCGAGCGCCCCATCACCCGGCTCGCCAGCGTGGTGTACGGCGCGAAGACGACGAGATTCTCGTTGTTCGAATCGAGCACCGCGCTCGGCGCGGCGACACCGACTATGCGCACCGGCAGGTTGCCGAGCAGGATGACCTGGCCGATGACCTGACCGCCGTTGGGGAACAGCGTCTTGCGCCCCTTCTGGTCGATGATGACGTCCTGGGCGCGGCGCTTCACGGCATCCGATCCGAATGCAACCCCTTCCGCCATGCGGATGCCGGTGACCTCGAAGTACTGCTCGTTGACTCCGATGACTTCGGCGTTCGCGGCGACGTTGTCGAACCGCGCCACCAGCGCCGTCTCGCTCTTCGGCGAGGCCGCGGCGATGTACTGCTCGTTCGCGAGCGCTTCGGCGTCCTCCGGCCGCAGCGGCACGCGCCGGTTTCCTCGGATGTCCCCGAATCCCCAGCCCGCCCAGATCTCGATGGTGTTGGTTCCCATGTAGCTGATCTCGGCGAGCACCTTGCGCCGCGACCCCTCTCCCAGCGCGACCACCGACACCACCGAGGCGATGCCGATGATGATGCCGAGCATGGTGAGGAACGTGCGCATGCGGTGCGCTTTCATGGCGAGCAGCGCCATGCGCGCGGCTTCCCCGACCTGGTCCGTCACCTGACGCAGGCCGCGCTCGATGTGCGCCCCGGCGCCCGCGGCCCTGGTGGCCGCAGCCGGAGTATTGCGACGGTCGCTGACGATCTCGCCATCCGCAATCTCGATGATGCGATCCGCATGCGCGGCCACGTGCGAATCGTGCGTCACCAGGATGATGGTGCGCCCTTCCGCGTGCAGCTCGCGCAGGATCTTCATGACCTCCTGCCCGCTGCGACTGTCCAGCGCGCCGGTGGGCTCGTCGGCGAAGATGATCTCGCCGCCGTTCATGAGCGCGCGGGCGATGGACACGCGCTGCTGCTGGCCGCCGGACAGCTGGCCCGGACGATGCCCCGTGCGGTCCTCGAGGCCGAGCCGCCCGAGCAGCGCCGCTGCGCGGACGTGCCGATCCGCACGCGCGACGCCGGCATAGATGGCAGGCACCTCGACGTTCGCCAGCGCCGGAAGATCCGAAAGCAGGTGATAGCGCTGGAAGATGAACCCGAAATGCTCGCGCCGCAGCTCGGCGAGCTCGTCGGGATCCAGCTGGCTCGTGTCGCGGCCGGCCACCTTGTAGGCCCCGCGCGTCGGCTGGTCCAGGCAGCCCATGATGTTCATCAGCGTGGACTTGCCCGATCCGGAGGCGCCGATGATGGCCACCATCTCGCCGGCCTCGATGGAAAGGTTCACGTTCTTCAGGACGGCGACCGTGCCCTCGCCCGCGGGAAACTCCCGCCAGAGACCCTGCACTTCGAGCAGCGGTCCGCCCACGGCTCAGCGCCTCTCGCCGGCGGCCTTCTCGGCATCCGCCGCGTCGCCGATGACCACCCGCTCGCCTTCGCCCAGGCCGTGCATGATCTGGACGGCGATGTTGTTGTTGATGCCGATGCGGACCTGCCGCGGCTGCGGTTTGCCTTCCGCGTCGAGCACCTGCACGGTGTAGGTGCCGTCCTTGGCGCGAGCGCCCAGGGCGGTGGCCGGGATCATGAGCGCGTTCCTCGCCTCATCCAGCACGATGTACACCTGCGCCGTCATGGACGGCCGCAGCTCGCCATTCGGGTTCGGCATGTCGAACAGGCCGTTGTAGTAGATGGCCGCCGCGACGTTGGAATTGGAGCTCGAGCCCCCGCCGCCGGTGTTGAGTGCCTTGTCGATGATGGAGGCCGGCGCGGGCTCCACGGAGCGCAGCGTGGCGTAGTAGCGCTTGTCCGACTCGCCCAGGATGGTGAAGTACACCTTCTGGCCGGCCCGCACGCGCGTGATGTCCGCTTCGGAGATCTCGGCGCGCACCTTCATGACGTCGAGCTTGGCGATGAGCACGATGGTGGGCGCGGACTGGTTGGCGTTCACCGTGCGGCCCTCTTCCGTGACCACCGCGACCACCGTGCCGCTGATCGGTGCGCTGATGCGGGTGTAGCCGAGGTCCGTCTTGGCGATGTCGACGGTGATGGCGGCCTGGCGCATCTGCGCATCGAGCGCCTCGATTTCGGCACGGGTGGTATCCAGCGTGGCTTCGGCCAGCTCGTACGTTTCCCGCGAGGTGGCGTCCTCCGCGATCATCTGCTTCTGGCGCTCGAAGGCGAGCTCGGCCTGCTTCAACGCCGCGACCCGTGCGAGGCGTTGCGCCTTCACGTTCGCCAGCGCGGCTTCCGCGTTGCGCAGCGTGTTCTCCTGGGGAACCGAATCGATCTGCGCGATGAGCTGGCCGGTATGCACCTTGTCACCCACCTTCACGTGCAGCTGGGTGAGCTGGCCGGACACCTGCGCACCCACGTTCACCATGGTGTAAGGCTCGATGGTGCCGCTCGCCAGCACGGTGTGCTCCACGTCCTCGCGGTGGGCTTCCACCGTGAGATAGCGGGATGGCTCGGTGGCGGCCGTGAAGAGCACGCGCGCCAGGAATGCGGCGACCGCGAGGGCCACCAGCAGCAGGCCCAGCCGGGCCCCTCGGGATTTCGGGATGCGCAACATCATCTTGTTCTTCGCCTGGGGCGCTTTATGCCTCGATCGCTCCCGCCCGTGGGTAAGGCGGGCGAAAACGGACTGTAAGGATTGTGTAAATTCCGCTGACCGCCGGCCTCCCGCTCTGCATATTGGCTGGCCACGAAAGGTCCCGACGTGTGGCGAATCCTGCTCATCGATGACGATGCCGAGCTCAGCCGGATGCTCACCAAGTATCTGGCGGCTGAAGGGTTCGAGACCGGCACGGCAGCGGACGGCGAGACAGGCCTGCAGGCTGCGCTCTCCGGTAGCTACGATGCCGTCATCCTGGACGTGATGATGCCACGGCTGAACGGCATCGAGGCGCTGCGTCGCATCCGGCGCGTCAGCGACGTGCCCATCGTCATGCTCACGGCGCGCGGAGACAGCCTGGAAAGGGTGGCGGGCCTCGAGGCGGGCGCGGACGACTACGTCGCAAAACCCTACTACCCGCTCGAGCTCGTGGCCCGCCTGCGTGCAGTGCTGCGGCGTCGCGCAGCCGCACGACCCGACGCCTCCAGTCCTCTGGAGGCCGGTGAGTTGCGCCTGTTGCCGGATCAGCGTCGCGTGTTCTATTCGCAGCGGGAGATGGAGCTCACGGCTTCCGAGTTCAACGTGCTCGAGACGCTCATGCGTGCCGGCGACACGGTGATCTCCAAGGACGACCTCTCGCTGCGCGCGCTGGGCCGGCGCCGTGAGCCCTACGACCGCAGCATCGACGTGCACGTCAGCAACATCCGGCAGAAGCTCGCTGCGCTCGATGCGAGCAGCATCCATATCGAGACGGTGCGCGGCATCGGATACCGGATCGCCTCGCGATGAGGATCGCGCTGTACTGGAAGATCCTGCTCGGCTTCTGGTTCACGTTCATCCTCATCAACCAGGTCTCCTGGCTCATCTACCTGCTCGTCTGGGAGCCGCGCCCGTCCTGGCAGCGCTCCGTGGCGGAACGGTTCGCGCCGGTGCAGCTCGCCGCCGCGCGCACGGCCATCGAGCTCGGCGGCATTCCCGGCTACGAGAAGCTGCTGCAGGCCTGGCCGAAGGAGTACGACGACGTCGTCGACATCCACCGCCTCTACCAGGCCGTCTCGGGGCCGGACTACATGACGGTGCAGGCCGCGGCGCCCGACGGCGAGGTGTGGCAGATCGCGTACCGGCTGCCGGAGGATCACCGGCACAAGCGCGACCTTTTCTACATCTCGAGCGATCTCATGGTCCTCGGTACCGCGGGCGGCCTCATTTTCAGTGCGGTGCTCGCGTGGTACCTGGCGCGCCCCGTTCGCAGCATCCGCACGGGGTTCGAACGACTGGCGAACGGAGAATTGTCCACGCGCCTGCGGCCTTCGATGGGCGGTCGCCGCGACGAGATCGCCGATCTCGCGAACGACTTCGACCGCATGGCAGAGCGGCTGCAGCA
>JBGAIL010000192.1:0-8857 GCA_044225565.1 Steroidobacteraceae bacterium
ATACGAAGACACCAGCAACTGGAGGCGCCATGCGTCAGGAACCGGCCGGGAATGAGTTGGCTCGTTGGTACTCCGAGCAGGATGCGCTCGGCCTCGCCCAGGGCGTGAAGCGCGGGGACGTCAAGGCCGCCGAGGTGGTGGAGGAGTGCATCCGCCGCATCGAAGCGCTCAATCCCAGGCTGAATGCCGTCACCCACAAGCTCTACGACTATGGCCGCAAGGCCGTCGCCGGCGATTTGCCGGAAGGGCCGTTCCGGGGCGTGCCGTTCCTGCTGAAGGACCTGATGATGGAATGGCGCGGCCTGCCTGTCACCAACAGCTGCAGGTACCTCAAGGACTACAAGGCGTCCACGGACTGGGAGCTCGCCAAGCGCATCCGCGCCTCCGGCCTCGTCGTGGTGGGCAAGACCAACGTGCCTGAAGGCGGCCTTTGCACGTCCACCGAGCCGGCGCTGTTCGGCCCCACGCACAATCCCTGGAACGAGAAGGCAACCGCGGGTGGATCGAGCGGCGGCGCCGCTTCCGCGGTGGCTGCCGGGATACTGCCCATGGCCGACGCCACCGACGGCGGCGGCTCGATCCGCATCCCGGCCTCCAACAACGGCGTGGTCGGGTTGAAGCCCTCGCGCGGTCGCATCACCTTCGGGCCGGATCTCGCGGACTGCTGGTATGGCGCTGCCACCTGCCTTTGCGTCTCGCGCACGGTGCGGGATTCCGCCGCGTACCTGGACGCGGTCGCCGGCCAGCTGCCGGGCGAGGCGTATGCGATTCCGAATCCTTCCGAGTCGTTTCTTTCGCAGGTCGGCAAGTCTCCGGGCAAGCTGCGCATCGGATTCCTGACCAGGGGGCCGGACGGCGCTGCCCTGCATCCCGATGCGGCCGCGGCGGTGAAGGTCGCCGCCGAGCAATGCGCGAAGCTCGGGCACCACGTCGAAGAGATCGACGCGCGATATGAGTTCCCGGTCGATGCGTTCTTCCGGGCCGTGCCGGTGCTCAGCGCCGCGGCTTTCGATGCGGCGGCGGCGGCTTTCGGGCGCCCCGTCACGCCTGACGACGTGGAGCCGTTCACCTGGAGCCTGCTCGAGCGCGGCAGGCGTGTCACCGGCGTGGAGCACGCCAACGACATCGAGACGATCCGCAAGTTCGGACGCCGCATCGTCGACCTGTATTCCACGCACGACGTCGTGATCACGCCCACGCAACCGCATCCGCCGCGACCGCTGGGCACTTACAACATGTCCGAGGCCGACCTCTCCCGCTACATCGAGAAGCTCCTGCCGGACATCCTGTTCACGGCGCCGATCAATCTGTCGGGCCAGCCCGCCATCTCGCTGCCCCTGCACTGGACGCGCGACGGCCTGCCGCTCGGCACGCACTTCATCGGGCGAATCGGCGAAGACGCGACGCTGCTGCGACTGGCCGGCCAGATGGAGACGGCGTTGCCCTGGAAGGCGCGCCGCCCGCCGCTCTCCATGTGAGAGCCGGCCTGCCGCCCGGAAACGGACGCGCCAGATGCAGGGAACCGTAGCTGAGCGCATCCGCAACGCCCGCGGCAGGCTCACGCCGCTCGAGCGCAGGATCGCGGATGCGCTCTTCGACTCCGACCTCGTCCTCGGCCTCGAGAACGTGGCGGGCGTCGCGCAGCAGGCGAAGGTCAGCGGGCCGACCGTCGTGCGGTTCGTCATCAAGCTCGGCTTCCCCGGGTTCCCTCAATTCCAGTCGGCCCTGCGGAACGAGCTGCGCGAGCGGCTGGCTTCCCCGCTGGATCACTACCAGCAGATCCTTTCGCGCAACGAGAAAGCGCCGCCTGCTGCGGGGATGTCGCGAGTCTTCACCAGCGGCATCTCCCGCACCCTGGGCAGGCTGAAGGCGGGCATTCTCACCGCGGCGTGCCGGGAACTACTGAATCCTTCCCGCAGGGTCAGCCTGGTCGGCGGGCGATTCACCCATCTCCTCGCGCAGATGCTGTGGGCACACCTGCACCAGCTGCGCGCGGACACCGTCATGCTGCGCGCGAACGTGGTATCGCTCCCCCAGCACGTTTTCGACATGGGCCCGCGCGACGTGCTGGTAGTCTTCGACGTGCGCCGGTACCAGGCGGACATCGTCGAGCTCGCGCGACTGGCGAGGCGCCAGCGCGCCACGCTGATCCTCGTCACGGACCCGATGCTCTCGCCCATCGCGCGATGGGCGAAGTACGTGTTCGTCTGCGACCTCGACACGCCATCGCCTCATCACTCGCTGGTGCCGTGCCTGGCGCTGGTCGAGGCGCTGGTCGGCGAGCTGGGCAGCCTCTGCGGCGAGCCGGGGCGCAGCCGCATCGCGCGGCTCGAGATGCTGAGGGACGACGCCCGCAGCGTGTAATGAAATTTTCAAGTGTCTTTGTTGACACTTTCGAGAAAACTATGTTTCAGTGAGTCCGTGAACATCCACGAGCTGTACGACTTCGGAAGGCGCGCGGCGGCGGGAGAGTCCTCGGTTCGCAATTCGCCGGGCGCATCGGCGAGGAGGCCACGCTGCTGCGGCTGGCCGCACAAATAGAGGTTGCACGACCGTGGAAATCGCGACGCCCGCCGATATCGTTGTGACGGGAGCACCCGCGTCCGGTGTGAGAAGGGCGGCCGCGCTCATGCTCCTTGCGGGGCTGAGCAGCGCCAGCCTGGCTTGCGCGCCGGCTCTCGCATCCCAGCTGTCACGGGAGTTCGGATTCGACGCCGCGCGGGTGGGGTTCTTCTTTTCCGCCGAGTTCGCGGGATTCGTGATCTCCGGGCTCGCCGGGCAATGGCTGATGCCCCGCTTCCCCTGGCGGCGCATCGCTTTCTTCAGCCTGGTGGGCTTTCTGGCGGGCACCATCCTCACGGCGTTCGTGCTTCATTCACTCACGGCGTTGCTGTTCGTACGCGCGCTCACCGCGAGCTGTGGCGCGATGATCGGCGTCGTCTGCATGGCGAGCGCCAACGAAGAGGTGAATTCCAGCCGCGCCTTCGGCTTCTACATCATCGGGCAGCTGGCCGTCGGCGTGGCCGGGCTGGCGGTGCTGCCGATGCTCTTCGAGCGCTTCGGCTTCATCTCCTATCTCGTCGTGGTCGCCGTGTTGCTGATGCTCGCAGCCAGGATGACCGCGTGGCTCGCGAGCGGAAAGCGGGTGCCTGAGCTCGCGTCCACGGGAGCCGCAGGGCGGCATGCCTCGGACTTCCGGCGTCTGCTGCGCTTTCCGGTGCTGTTGCTGTTCTACATCGCTCTGGGTGGCATCTGGACTTTCGTGGGCGATCTCGCCGGCCGGGCCGCGCTCGATCCGGTGCTGGCGGGGAAGATACTCTCCGCCGCGACGGTGGCTGGCATCGTCGGCGCCGGAGTGGCTTCGCTCGCGAAGCCGGACGCCGATACGCGCATTCCGGTGATCGTCGGATATTTCCTGCTGGTGGCGAGCGCGCTCACGTTCCTGGACACCGGGCAGGTCGTCGCCTTCGTGCTCGCGGTGGTGGCCTTCAAGTTCGCATGGACCTACGTGCTGCCTTTCATCCTGGCCATCATCGGCGAGCTGGACGAGGACGGCCGGATCATCGCGGAGATCTATCTCGTCGCGGGGCTCGGGCTGATGCTCGGGCCTTCCATCGCGGGCCAGCTCGTTTCCAGCAGCGCGGGGTATCCGGGCATGCTCCTGGCGGAAACGGCGATGGTGGTCGTTTCCGGAATCAGCATCTGGGTGCTGCGGCGGATGATCGCCGGGAGCAAGGTATCGGCGAGCCCCGAGAGCTCGAAGGTGTCGGCATGAGCGCGAAGGGTGCGGTCGCGAAAGCGGCGAACCTGCCGTCGCTGCGTGAACGCGATGCGCGCGTCGTCGCGAACGTCGGGCGCCTGAGGTTCTGTCCCGTCGCGCTGTCGCGAGGGGAGGGCGCCTATCTGTACGAGGAGAACGGGCGCAAGCTGCTGGATCTTTGCGCCTCGTTCGGGCCAGCCATTGCCGGGTACGGGCACCCACGCATCGTGGAAGCCATCACGCGCGCCGCGAGCCACATGGCTGGCGCCAGCCTGCTCGGCTATCCGAACGGCGAAGCCGTGTCGCTCGCCGAAGAGCTGTTGCGCATCACGCCCGGCAAAGGTGAGCGACGCGTGTGGTTCGGGCACTCAGGCTCCGACGCGAACGATTGCGCGGTGCGGGTGCTAGCCGCCGCCACGAAGCGACAGCGGTTCATCTCGTTCATCGGTTCGTACCACGGCAACGTCTCCGGCTCCATGGGCATCAGCGGTCACACGGCGATGACGCACACGCTGCCACGTCCCGGGCTGGTGCTGCTGCCGTATCCCGATCCTTATCGCGCCGACTTCTCACCCGAGCAGGTGCTCGCGCTGCTCGACTACCAGTTCGCGACGACGTGCCCGCCGGACCAGGTGGCTGCCGTGTTCATCGAGCCGCTCATGTCGGACGGCGGGCTCATCGTTCCGCCGCCGGGATTCCTGAAGGCGTTGCAGGACCGGTGCCGCCGCCACGGCATTCACGTGGTCGTGGACGAGGTGAAGGTGGGGCTGGGGCGCAGTGGCCGCCTGCATTGCTTCGAGCACGAGGGCCTCGAGCCGGACCTGGTCATCTTCGGCAAGGCGCTCGGCGGAGGATTGCCGTTGTCCGCGGTGGTCGGGCCTGCGGCACTGCTGGATCACGCGCCGGCCTTCGCGCTGCAGACTACTGCGGGCAATCCGGTGTCGGCCGCGGCTGGTCGCGCGGTGGTGGCGTTGATCGAGGAGGAGAATCTTGTCGAGAACGCCAGGCGCACGGGCGCGCATTTGCTGCGGGAGCTGCAGGCGCTCACGCAGAAGCACGAGATGATCGGTGACGTTCGCGGCCGCGGATTGGTGATCGGCGTGGAGCTGGTCGCGGACCGGAGTACGAAAGCGCCGGTGCCCGTCACGACGACGGCCAAAGTCATTTATCGCGCGTGGGAGCTGGGCGCCTTGTTCGTATACGTCGGTCTCAAGGGCAACGTGCTCGAGCTCACGCCGCCTTTGATCCTCACCGAGCGGCAGGCGTCCGATGGCGCGGCGATCATCTCACAGGCGTTGGAGGACGTGGCTCGAGGCGCGGTGTCCGACGAGGCCGTGAAGCCTTTCATGATGTGGTGAGCGCGGATGGCGCGGGGAGCGCAGGCCTGCTTCGCGCTGCGTTACCCATCCGCCCTGGCCCACACCACCAGCCACCCCAGCGCGCGCGGCCGCCAGGTGAGCGTGAAAGCAACGATGAGCGCGGAAGCGGCCAGGGACATCACCCATACCAGTGCCGCCATCGACGCATGATCCACTCCGAGATACAGGGTGAGGGACAGCGCGATGCCGATCGCACCGAGGCACCGCAGAGCGGTAACGGTGCCGGCGGAAGGCGCCGCGCTCGCGCGCACCTGCTGCCAGTGCACTTTCATCGCCAGGGCCAGCCAGGCCATGCCGCAGACACTGCAGATCAATGCCACCAGGAGGCGAGTGGCGTCAGGCATGAGCGCGCTCCAGCATGCTGCCGCCCGGGGTGCTCGTTTCCGGATCCTTCGCTTCGGCGGCGCGCTTCAGGCGGCGCGCGGCGTAAGCCGCGAGACCCGCCGTGACGAGCAATGCCAGATCGAAGCCAGCCACCGGCCAGTAGCGCTCGCTGATGGTCTTCAACAGATGATCGCCCGTCGTCACCCAGTTCAACACGGGCGCGGCGACGCAAAGCGCGGCCAGCACCCGGCATTGATCGCGCCATGCGGGTGAGAGCCGAGCCTGTTCGACCGGCGCGCTGCGCCACGCCGCGTGCAGCAGCGCCGCCAGCCACGCGACCCAGAAGATGCGCTCTTCCCAATCGCCGCGCGCGGGCAGGTTTTCCGGCAACAGCCGGTTGGCGGCGAGCATGGTGGCCGCTGCGATCAGCATGCCGGTGACTGCCGTGACGGCGAGCGCATCGACCCATCGCGCGCCGTTGTTGCCGGCCTTCGCATGCTGCCGTTTGCGCTTCTCGACAAAGAAGATGAAGCCGGTGGCGACGCACGCGCAACCCGCGAGCCCGCCGAGCACGTAGAGCCACCGCAGCATCCAGTGCCTGAAGTGCTGCAGGTGCAGGCCCGTGAGCCAGTCGTTGATGCCGCCGACCGCGCTAGGCTGCGGATCTTCATGGAGCACTTCGCCCGTGCTCGCGCGGAAGTGGATGCCTTGCCCGGTGAGCGTCACGCGATCCGTGCCGGCGCGGTAGACGCTGACATACCCGTTGGCATCACCAAAATGCGTGACGTTCAGCAGCCCCACTTCGCCCGCCATGCCGTGCCCGGCCCAGCGGCGTCGCGCTTCCTCGACCATTGCGTCCACCGATGCCAGAGGCGCGGCGACGCCCGCAGGGTCGTGCGGCAGGCCGGTCTGGGCGGCTTCGATCTGCTCGTGCGCTTCGTGCTGTGCCCTGAACATCGTCTCGGTCACCGGCAGGTAGATGCCCGCGAATATCACGAGTCCGGTGAACGCGAAGAAAAAGTGGAACGGCAGCGCGACGACGCCGGTGAGGTTGTGCAGGTCGAGCGCGCTGCGCTGCGTCTGCTTCTTCGGCCGGAAGGTGAAGAACTCGCGGAAGATCTTCCGATGCACGACCACGCCCGTCACCAGCGCCACGAGCATCGTGAGCGCTGCCAGCCCCACGAGCCAGTAGCCGAGGTCCAGCCATTCCAGGTGCAGGCTGAAGTGCATCGGGTAGAAGAAGGCGCTGCCGATCTCCAGCTTGTCGCTGGAGATCACCGAGCCGCTGCGCGGGTCGATGGTCTCGTTGCCGAAGACGTGCACGTGATCCACGGTGGCATCTTTCGGCTTGTTGGGCGCGTCGAACGTGACGACCATGCCGAGCACCGGGTCGCGATGCGTGGTGTAGGCGCTGAGATCAGCCGCCTTCAGCGACGCGGCCGGCGGCAGCTCGCCCACGACCTCTTTCTGCGCGAGGTCGTAGCTTTCCTGCCGCGGCGCGATCTTCTGGAAGAGCGGCAGCAGCATCTTGTCGAACGAAGGCATCGGCTGTGGCTCGTAGCGCGTCTCCGGAATGGCCCAGCGGTCGATCTCGCGGTCGAACACCGACATCGAGCCGAAGAAGAAGCACACCATGAGCACGTAGCCGAGCGTGAGCCCGAACCACGTGTGCACCCAGGTCATCGAGAGGCGGAAGGACGACATCATCGGTCGGCTCTCCGTCAGTGCGGCGCGCCGGAGGCGCGCGTCAGTGCCCAGGCCACGATCGTCATCATTGTGCCGCCGCCGACGAGCACCACCCAGACCCGGGTGAGGTTCTTTGCCGCGAACGCCCACAGGAACACGATGAGATAGACGACGAACGCCAGAAGGTAGGCGAGGGTGAGGCCTTCGTCGTAGTCCCCGCTGGTGAGGAGGGTGAGTGCGACGATGAGCGCCGACAGCCCCCAGACGAAAAAGTAGCCGCCGCCCACCGCCGCGACGATGCGCAAGGTAACCGGGAGCCAGGGTAGTGATGCAGTCATGTCTCGAGCTCCAGACCGCGGCGCGGGGCCGCACGACGTTACGCCGTGGCTGCGGTGGCTGGCTGGGCGAGTAACGGGCCGAGCTTATCATCCTCGGCGAAGTGCCTGAAGCCCGGGCGGGGCGTTCGTCCCCGGGCGGCGCAGACCGATCGATAACCCTCTCGCGACTGAGCTCGTGACCGCCTCGCCATTATCGTGCGCGTCCGTCATACGAACCGTGAGCTCGAGCGCGAATGATCACCACCCGAACGATTTTCCCGAGGCCTGCCGTGTCCGCAGTGATCGCAGCCCTGCTCGGCGCGGGCAGCGCCGGAGTTCTTTCCGCGCAGAGGGCCGAGGCTCAGGAAAGGCCGGGAGCAGCCGTCATCGGCAAGACCTACGCAGAGTCCAGCGAAGCCGCGAAACCCCCGCAGGTGAAGCCGCGGGAGGGCGCGCCCAACATCATCTGGATCCTGCTGGACGATGTGGGCTTCGGCGCTTCCAGCGCCTTCGGCGGCCCCATCCCCACGCCCACATTCGAAAAGCTGGCGAACGCTGGCTTGCGCTACACCAACTTCCATACCACCGGCGTGTGCTCGCCGACGCGCGCGGCGCTCCTCACCGGGCGCAATCACCACAAGGTCGGCATGGGCATGTTCCCGCACGACATATTGTCCGCGGAGTTTCCCGGGTACACGGGAAGGCTGCAGCCGAAGGACGGCACCGTCGCGGAGTATCTGCGCGCGGCCGGCTACAGCACGTATGCACTCGGCAAATGGCATCTCACGCCGGACGCCGAGCTCACCGACCTGGGTCCGTTCGACCGCTGGCCTTCGGGCAAGGGTTTCGATCATTTCTTCGGCTTCCTGGGCGGCGCCGAGGACCAATACAAGCCGCGCCTCGTCGAGGACAACACCAACGTGGCGCCGGACGGACGGCACCTGAACGCGCAGCTGGCGGACAAAGCCATCTCCTACATCGACCGGCAGCGGCAGATCGCGCCCGGGAAGCCCTTCTTTCTCTATTTCGCCACGGGTGCGGCCCACTCTCCGCACCAGGTGGACCAGCCGTGGCTGGACAAATACAAGGGAAGGTTCGACGCCGGCTGGGACGTGGTGCGCCAGCAGACGCTCGAGCGGCAGAAGAATCTGGGCATCATTCCAGCCGATGCCAGATTGCTGCCGCGCGACCCGCGCGTGCCCGCGTGGAGCAGCCTGAATGCCGGCCAGAAGAAAGTCTACTCGCGCTTCGCGGAAGGCTACGGCGCGTTCCTCGAGTACACGGACTGGGAGATCGGGCGCATCGTGGCTCACCTCGAGAGCACGAAGCAGCTCGAGAACACGGCGATCTTCGTCATCATCGGCGACAACGGCGCGAGCAAGGAGGGCGGC
>JBGAIL010000193.1:0-9113 GCA_044225565.1 Steroidobacteraceae bacterium
CAGCGCCTCGCCGGCATCCCAGGTCTGCGCATATCCCGCCGGCAATTCCACTTGCGGTTCGAACGTCGCCCCCGGGAACACGGCATCGAAGAGCGGGCGCCGCACCGCGGCGATCCAGAGGTGCCATGTGAGCCGCGCAGCGCGCTCGCCTCCACTCGCCGAGGACGACGCGCTGGCCGATGCGCCGTCCGGCGTGGGGGCAACCACCGTAACCCGCACCACGCGCCGCTGCGATTCGAGCGAGCCGATGAGAGCCGGCCACGAAGGCACGGCGCGCACTTCCTGCTCCGTCAGATAAGTGAGCCATTGCAGCGCCTCGTGCAGCTCGTCCGCCGTACCAGCATCCGGCCACGCTTCTTCGCGAACGCGCTTCACCGCCTCCGCGTCCAGCTTGCCGATGTCGGCTGCTGTCTCCGGAGCCATCCACCTGCGGCTCATCACCGCCTGCGTGCGACGCTCTTCCAGCGGCGCATCGTCGAGGAACGCATAAGGTCGCGCGGACATCACCTCCAGCGCGAGCGGCGAAGGCTCCGTGAGGTCGCACGCCACGACGCGAATGTCCCCGGTATCCAGCCGCTCGAGCAGCGCCTCGAATCCGTCGACGTCCATCGCGTCCTCGAGGCAGTCGCGGATGGTCTGCCGCACCAGCGGGTGGTCCGGAATCTCGAGCTCACCCGGCAGGTTCTCCGCGCAGGCCACCTGGTCCGGGAACACGGAGGCCAGCAGATCCTCTGAATTCATGCGCGCGATCTGCGGCGGAACTTTCTTCCCGCCGCGGAAGCGTGGCAGCGCGAGCGCGATGGACGCATCCCAGCGCCAGCGCACCTCGAACATCGGCGCGGCACATAGCGCCTGGATGAGGATATGCCTTGCGGTGTTGGGATGCAGATACTTCGCCACGTCCGGCAGATCGAAGCTGTGCGCCGTGGTGAGCGAGAGCACCAGGTTGTCCTCGGTGGCCGCCGCCTGCAGCTCGAAATTGAACGTGCGGCAGAAGCGCTTGCGCAGCGCGAGGCCCCACGCGCGGTTGACGCGGCTTCCGAACGGCGTGTGGATCACCAACTGCATCCCGCCGGCTTCGTCGAAGAACCGCTCGAACACCAGCGTGTCCTGCGTCGGCAGGCAGCCGAGTGCGGCGCGGCCCGCAGCGAGATAGTCCGCGATCTGCAGCGCCGCGGACTCGCCAAGGTCCAATTCGTCCATCAGCCAGCCAAGCAACCCGTCGCGTCCGCCTTCGTCGAGCAGCTCTTGCGCGCGCGCGCGCAGACGGGAGACGGAAACGGAAAGCTCGTCGCTCCGGCCCGGCGCCTCGCCGAGCCAGAACGGGATGGTGGGAGGCTGCCCGTGTGCATCTTCCACCCGCACCGTTCCGGCTTCGACGCGCAGGATGCGGTACGACGTGTTGCCGAGCTGGAAGATGTCGCCCTGCAGGCTCTCGATGGCGAAATCCTCGTTGAGCGTGCCGACCATGTGGCCTTCGGGCTCGAGCACCACGCGAAAGTCCGCCGTATCGGGAATGGTGCCGCCGGAGGTGAGCGCGGTGAGCCGGGTACCGCTGCGCGCGCGCACCACGCCATTCACCGCATCGTGATGCACCAGCGCGCCGTGGCGGCCGCGCCTCGTACTGAAGCCTTCGCCGAGCATGCGCACCAGCTCATCGAATTCCTTGCGATCGAAGTGACGGAAGGGATAAGCGCTGCGGAACAGCTCGAAGAGCTCGTCGACACGCCACTCACGACATGCCGCTTCCGCGGCGATCTGCTGCGTGGCGACGTCCAGCTGGCTTTGCGGAATCTCCAGCTGATCCAGCTCGCCGCGCCGCACGCAGTCCAGCAGCGCCGCGCATTCCACCAGCTCGTCGCGCGACAGCGGGAACAACCGGCCTTTCGAGATGCCGCCCACCGCGTGCCCCGCACGGCCGACGCGCTGGAGAAATGCGTTGATGCTGCGCGGCGAGCCCAGCTGGCACACCAGGTCGACGTCGCCGATATCGATGCCGAGTTCCAGCGACGCGGTGGCCACGAGGAGCTTGAGCCTGCCCTCCTTCAACCGCTGCTCCGCGTCGAAGCGCAGCTCCTTCGCCATGCTGCCGTGATGTGCGGCGACGTGCTCTTCGCCCAGCCGTTCCGAAAGATGCCGTGCCGTGCGCTCCGCCGCGCGCCGCGTGTTCACGAACACGAGCGTGGTGCGGTGCTCCTTGCTCAGCTCAGCGAGCCGATCGTAGACCTGGGTCCACACGTCGCCCGACATCACGGCTTCGAGCGGCGCCGGCGGCAGCTCCAGCGCGAGATCGCGTCGCCGCACGTGGCCGCTGTCGACGATGACGCACTCCGCGGGCGCACCGGCATCGACGACCGCGCCGACATCAGCATCGGCGCCGGAAGTTGCCGCCGCACCAGCCATGCCCGCGTCGCCTGCAACGTCCGTCGCCGAAGGGGCGAACAAACTCGCCTGTGGCGATGCCTCATCGGCCACTGGGGTATCGACGGCCCTCCGCAGGGCAGCGCGCGCCGCAGGCACTCCCGTGAGGAACCGCGCGACCTCCTCGATCGGTTTTTGAGTTGCCGACAGGCCCACGCGCGCGAGCGGCTTCCCGACCAGCGCCTCCAGCCGTTCGAGCGACAACGCCAGATGCGCGCCGCGCTTGTTGCCCGCGAGCGCATGAATCTCGTCCACGATCACCGTTCGCGTCGTCGACAGCACGCTGCGACCCGATTCGGCGCCGAGCAGGATGTAGAGCGACTCCGGCGTCGTCACGAGAATGTGCGGCGGATGGCGTCGCATGCTCGCTCTCTCCGTCTGCGGTGTGTCGCCCGTGCGCACGAACGTGTGGATCGGCACCTCCGGCAGCCCCATCGCGCTCAGCTCCGCGGAGATCCCAGCGAGCGGCGCCTCGAGATTGCGATTGATGTCGTTGGACAGCGCCTTGAGCGGGGACACGTAGACGATGCGCGTCTCTTCGGCGAGGCGGCCTTCGATGCCGTCCCGCACCAGCCCATCGATCGCCGCGAGGAAAGCCGCGAATGTCTTGCCCGAGCCCGTGGGCGCAGCGATGAGCACGTGACGCCCCTGCTGGATCGCCGGCCATGCCTGCGACTGCGCAGGCGTGGGAGCCGGGAACGCGCGCGCAAACCACGCAGCCACCGCGGGGTGAAAGGAATCGAGGGGGGTCATGCTCCAAGGATAGCCGAAATGCTACCCTTCGCCGCTCCCCGGCCGACTTCTCACGAGCGCGACCATCATCGAGCCCGCCGCACACTCCGCGACCCGCCCGCCGGCCGGGCTCGCGCCCATCGCCGCCATCCTCGAGGCGCTGGAACTGCGTGCGGGCGTGGACTTTTCCGGCTACCGCCCCCGCCACCGTCGAGCGCCGCATCCGCAGCCGCATGATGTCGCTCGGCCTCACGAGCTTCATGGACTATCTGGCACTGCTGCGCTCGTGCCAAAAGCGAACCGCTGCGGCTCATCGAGCGCATCACCATCAAGGTGAGCCGCTTCTACCGGCATGCCCCCGCTTTCGACTGCCTGCGGGAGCGAGTGCTGCCACAGCTCGCGAGGCAGCGCGGCGGCGCGCCGGTGCGCATCTGGAGCCTCGGAGCCGGCGCAGGCGAGGAGGCTTATACGCTCGCGATGCTGCTCGACGAAGCCGGCGTGCCGGGCACGGTCGAGGCGTGCGACGTCGATCCGGCCGCCTGCGACATCGCGCGCGTCGGCATCTATCCATCGAGCGCACTCGTGGAACTGCCGCCCGAGCTCGCGGAGAAGTATCTCGAGCCTGCCGGTACCCTGCGCCACCCGCGCTTCCAGGTGGGGCATACGCTACGCCCCCGCGTGCGCTTCTCGGTCTACGACGCCACGCGCCCCGGCCCGCCGCCGGGCGAAGGGTGCTTCGACCTCATCGCCTGCCGCAACCTGCTCATCTATCTGCAGCTCGCTGCCCAGGAACAGGTGCTCCGGCACCTGCGCAACGCGCTCGCCGATGAAGGCTTCCTCTGTCTCGGGGAAGCCGAATGGCCCACGCCCGATGTCCTCGGGACGCTCGAGCCGCTTCCGCATCGCACGCGCGTGTTCCAGGCGCGAGCGCCGATCCACCGGGCACGGCAATGACGCGCTTTCCGAAATACAGCGTGGGCCAGCAGCTCGGCATCGGCTTCGGGCTCATGTTCCTGCTGCTCGCCCTGCTCGGCTCCGCCGTCTACATCTGGCAGTCGCAGAGCGCGGGCGCGCAGCGGGAGTTCCTCGAGCGCATCGCTCCGCTCGCGGAGCGGTCGGACCAGCTCGAGCGCGCGCTGCTGCGCCTGGCGATCGCCGGCCGCAACTACCTGCTGCATCCCGTGCAGAGCCGCATGAACCAGTTCGAGGAAGCGCGCGCCGAAGTCGAAAGCAGCCTGGACCGCCTCGAGCAGCTCCCGAAGGAAGCCGACAGCGAAGCGATCGCACGGCAGATCGCCAGGGATCTGCGTCCGTACATGCTCGAAGCGAACCGGGTGGTCAGACAGCATCTGCAGTCCCCTCTCCAGCCTGCAGAAGAGGCACGGCTCTCGGAGCTGCGTGAGCGAACGACCGAGCTGGTGAGGCGGCTGGCGGACCTGCAGCGGGGCAAGATGGCCACCGCCATCTCCACGATGCAGACCTCCCGCGATCGCGTCTCGGACGGCATCGCCGCCGCCATCATCATCGGTGGCCTGCTGTGCATGGCCATCGCCTGGGTGACGGCGCAGTCGGTGCGCCGACCGGTGAACGAGCTGGTGGCCATCGCCGGATCGCTCGAAGCCGGCGACTGGAAGCCCGCGTTGCAGCTCGTGCCCGAGACGCGCCTGGCCGCTTCCGGCAACGCCGAAGCGGGCGAGCTTCGGCAGCTCGCGCGTGCCATAGGCGCTGCGGCCGCCTCTCTCGAGCAGCGCGAGCACCAGCTCCAGGCGCAGAACCAGGAGCTGCAGGCGCAGAACGAGGAGATCCAGTCCCAGGCGGAAGAGCTGCAGGCCCAGCACGAGGAGATCCAGGCGCAGAACGAGCAGCTCAAGCGGCAGGCCGAGGCGCTCGGCGAGGCCGACCAGCGCAAGACCCGCTTCCTCGGCGTGCTGGCGCACGAGCTGCGCAATCCGATGGCGCCCATCAGCAACAGCCTGGCGCTGCTCAAGCGTTCCCCTCCCGGCAGCGAGCATGCGCTGCGCGCGCAGGCCATGATCGAGCGCCAGGCGAAGCATCTCGTCCGTCTCATCGACGATCTGCTCGACGTCACGCGCATCTCGCAAGGGAAGATCCGGCTGCAGCGCGAAGAACTCGACCTCGAGGAAATCGTGCGCGCCTGCATGGAGGACCAGCACGCGACGCTCGAGTCCGGCGAGCGCAGCTTCAGCTTCATCGCCCCCGAAGCCCCGGCGCGGATGAATGGCGACCGCACGCGGCTGTCCCAGATCGTCGGCAACCTGCTCAGCAATGCCGTGAAATTCACGGATCGCGGCGGGCGCATCACGCTGGAGCTGCGTGTGGAGAGTGGCGAGGCGCTGCTGCGTGTCCGTGACGACGGCATCGGGCTCGAGCCCGAGCTCGTGCCGCAATTGTTCCAGCCGTTCACGCAGGGTGCGACGAGCCTCGACCGCGCGCACAGCGGCCTCGGGCTGGGACTCTCCCTGGTCCAGTCGTTGGCGGAGCTGCACGGGGAACCGTGAGCGCGCACAGTGACGGGCCGGGCCTCGGGTCCAATTCGTGGTGCGGCTGCCGATCCTCGCGTAAGCATTTCAATGGCGGCGCCGCGATTGCCCACCGCCGGCGCGGCCGGCCGCGCATATGTCATCTAGCGCGAGCGGATGCGACTGAGCACTTCCTGCAGGGTCTCGGCGGCGGCGGGTTTCAGCACGTGATAGTCGATGCTCGCCTCGTGCGAGAGGCGGCGGTTCATGTCGTCGCCCCAGGCGGTGAGCGCCACGATGGTGGTCGAAGTGCCCTGGGGCATCAGGCGGATGCGCGCGGCCGCCTCGAATCCGCTCATTTCGGGCATGCCGAGGTCCATCAGCACCACGCGGGGATGCATCTCGTTGAACAGCTGGAGGGCCTGACGGCCGCTGTAGGCCGCGCGCGTCTCGTAACCCATGAGTGAAAGCAAGGTCGCCACGGTGTCCGCCGCGTCCTTTTGGTCATCCACTACCAGTACCGTCATGCGCTTTTCCGATTCCCCGGCCACTCTCTCTCCCGCCGCGCTCGCCGGCGCGGAAACCTTTGCAACTCGCGTGCCAGCCTGTCAGGCTTGCACGCCCTCCCGGTTGCGGGATCATTGAAAAAAATTCACGGACTGGCCCATGGGTCGCATCTTCGAAGTCAGAAAGCACACGATGTTCGCGCGGTGGAACCGCATGGCGAAGCAGTTCGCCCGGATCGCCAAGGACATCAACATGGCGGTCAAATCCGGCGGGCCGGACCCCGGCTCCAACCCTGCCCTGCGCCGCGTGATCCAGAACGCGCGCGCGGTGAACATGCCGAAGGACAAGGTGGAAGCCGCCATCAAGCGCGCCTCGGGGCGCGACGCGACGAACTACCAGGAAGTGCTGTACGAAGGCTACGCGCCGCACGGCGTTGCGCTGCTGGTGGAGACGGCCACGGACAATCCCACGCGCACGGTCGCGGAAGTGCGCAATATCATGTCGAAGAACGGCGGCAACCTCGCGACCAGCGGCAGCGTCAGCTTCCTCTTCAGGAAGATGGGCGTGTTCCGGCTCGCCCCTTCCGGCATCGACCAGGACGATCTCGAGCTCTATCTCATCGACCATGGGCTCGAGGAGATGGGCGAGAGCACCGGCGAGAAAGGCGAGCCGCAGCTCGTCATCCGCTGCGCGTTCGCGGATTTCGGCCACGTGCAGGAAGCTCTGGAAAATCGCGGCCTCGCACCGCTCTCGGCCGAGCACGAGTACGTGTGCACGGTGCCGACGGAGCTGCCAGAGGAGAAAGCCACCGAAGTGCTCACGCTGATCGACAAGCTGGAGCAGGAAGACGACGTGCAGAAGGTGTTCCACACGCCGAGAGGCCAGCCAGGTTCCACACGCCTGACCCCATCTTCACCCAGGCGACTTTTTGCCAATCCAGTCAGAATGTCACCGGCCGCGCCAGGAACTCCTCGTCGCCGAACAGCATCTCGAAGCCGATGCCGACGCCCCAGCTCGGCTCGCGCGGCTGATACAGCTCTTCGCGTGGCCACGTGAGGCTGGTGCGAACCTCCATCACCAGCCAGTCGCGCGAGATCCTCTGGCGGTACGCCACTTTGACGCCGTAGTCGCGCAGCGGCACGTCCGCATCCGACTCGCCGTCGAAGCCCACGGCCATGGCGATGGCCCGCCGGTCGCTCAGACCGTGCAGCGCCATGATCGAAGAGTAGCCCTTCACGCCCTGCGACTTCTGCGAGATGGTGCCCGAGCTCGTCCAGCGCAACAGCCAGGATTCCGGGAAATAGCGCTGCAGGTCGAAGCGCGTGGTGGTGCCGAGGTGCTCGCTGGTCTGCCAGAACACCGTCTCGCGGACGCCGAACATGAGACTTTCCATCGAGCCTTTCTCGTACACCAGCGCACCCTTGACGTAAGGGTCCGGCGGCGTGCGCAGGCGCACGCCCGTGCCGGCATCGAAGCGCAGGCCTTCCGTGGGAGGCTGCATGTATGAGATGCCGAGCAGCGTCTCGTCTTCGCTCCGCGGGCCATATTGCCGGTGGAACGCGCCGGACTGCTGCGAGCGCTCGGTGACGTACTCCTCCGGGTCGACACGGCCGATGAACGCGTTGAACCGCTCGTTCATGCGCGGCAGCGGCAGGTTGACGTTGAAGCGCAAGCGCGGGTCGAAGCCATCGAACTCGTCCCACAGCAGCGCGGGCGCGATGCTGCCGGTGATCTCCTGATACGCGCGCTCGTCGTACTTCGAGCCGAACATGCGATCGATGCGCATGGCGGAACGCCACACGATGTCGTAGGTGCCGGTGTGCATGCGGTCGAGCCATGGAGAGGGAGGGCCTCCATTCTCTTGCGGCGGTGCGGGCTGCGGTTTCACAGCCTGGCCCTCAGGATGGCTGTCTCCCACCGGCTGCTGCGCGCTTGCGCAGGAGATGCCCCCAAGGATAGCCAGCAGCAGGATGGATCTCGCCACAGGGCGCATGGGGCAGGTCTCTCCGATGTGCGGGCCCGATCAAGATAAAGCTCGAGCCCCGGGTTCGTTCCCTGGCCCCGTCGGAACCGGCAAGCGACCGCAGTCTACCCTTTCCGGGAACGCCACCATACGCGTACCCCGCTTGCACGATGCGGCCGCGCTTCCGGAAAGCGCGCCTCGACATCGGCGGGGAAACCGGAGCTCACGCCACGCAGATACCTTTCGAGAAAGGCCAGGGTGAACTCATTCATGAGATCCACGGCGCGGCGGCCGTCGATCTCGCCATAAGGCCTGTTGCGCCACGGCGCCCGCGCCAGCAGTGTGAGGTCCATCATGCCGACATGCGCGCTGCGCTCCACGCGATAACGATAAACGTCCCCTCGCAGTCCGGCATCCTCCCAGCGCTCGTAAGCGAGATCCTGCGGGTTCGTCGTTGCATCCCTGGGCTGATACGGAAACAGCGGATGCGTCAGCCAGTCACTCTGCAGGAGCAGCAGCGGCGCGCGCAGGTCCGCATCGAACAAGGGAAGGTCCCAATTCACGCCATCCAGGCTCACTGCCGCCTTGCAGCGCGAGTCCGCCTGGCAGACCGTCGCCGCGGTGCCGCCGCCGAAGGACATGCCCGCATAAGCGCGGGCTTCGGTATCGATGAGGGCGGCGATGTCCGCGATCTCGGCAGGCGCAGACCGGGGATCCAGATGCCTGGCCAGGTACAAATCGTCGTCGCGCCAGTCCCGAACGCTGCGCGCGAGGCGGTCCCGCGAGATCGCCCGGCGAAATGCTTCGTAACCGGCATAACGCCCCTCGTAGGTGGGGTCGCCGATGAACCGCTCGAGTGAATCGACCAGGGGCTCTGAAGGCTTCCAGGGGTGCGACTCCACGCGAACGCCGGAGACGGTGCGATAGCTCACTCCATCGTGCGGGTGCGAAACGCTGAACACCACGTATCCGTGGCTCGCCAAGTGCTCGGCGAGCGCGGTGTTCTGCGC
>JBGAIL010000194.1:0-8746 GCA_044225565.1 Steroidobacteraceae bacterium
GCGCCCGCCCCACGGCCGCTCTACGGCATCAGGCTCTCGAGGGGCTTCTGAGGCGCCGCTCGAGCAGCCGGTCCACGGATACCGGCCCGGCGCCGGCGATGGCGAGCCACAGGAACAGCGCCAGATAGGCCACTTCCTCGAAGCCGAGCAGGGTTTCCAGCGAATCGACGTCGGCCCACTTCGCCGCCTTGATGGCTACGATCATCGTGACGCCGAGCGCGCCCGCCGAGATGCGCGTGAGCAGTCCCAGGAGCAGGAACAGACCACCGAGGAACTCCACGCCGGAGACGAAGGGCGTGAGCACCTGCGGCCAGGGGATGCCCCAGCCGGCGAAGTTCTCGGTGACCTGCGGCAGGTTCTGCAGCTTGCCCCAGCCGCTCCACAGGAACACCCAGCCCACCACGACGCGGGCGAAGAGCGGAGCGAGCCATTCGAGGTGCCGGGCCGTTCGCTGCGGCCAGCCGATCAACGCATCGAGCAGTGCGTTCATTGGAGTCCCCCCGACCGGCAATCTAGCGCATCAGCTGCCCGCGCGCTCGAGCTCCCGCACTTTCCTGTAGTCGATGGGCCGGATCTCGCTGATGCGGCACTGCTGGTTGGGATTCGGCCCGAAGCGCACGGAGTCGAAGCCCCGGCTGACCGTGTTGGTGGTGGTCGTGAGGGCGATCGTCTGGGCGAAAGGCAGCTCGGTGCAGGGGGTCTGCACGGTGAGCAGGTAGGCGTCGTTGATGCCGGTCCATACCACCACCTTGTCCCGGCCGAGCGCCCGCCAGCCGTCGAAGCGGCCGAGATAGCTGAACTGCTCGATGGGCTCGCCGGCAGCGTCCATGTAGCGGGCGAGGGTGCGCTCGTCGGACTCGCGCTTGCCCATGCCCGCGCAGGCGGCGAGCGTCAGCGCGATTCCGGCCGTGACGAGGCCCCGCAGCATCAGGTGCAGCCGCGGATCAGGAACAGGATCAGCAGGATCGGAATCGGCACGCCCAGCAGCCACAGGAGGATCCAGCCGATCTTGCCCGCCTGTGCCGCGAGGGTGCCCTGGAGTTTCTTCATGATGCTCGTCCGGTGGGAGGCCGATGAGCCTCGACGAAGCAACCCTCGTACCCGTACCGACATCGGCGGCCAAAGTCGCGCCTTTCCAGATCACCATCAGCGGCCGTTGAGGCCCTGGTGGATGTCGAGCCGGGTCTCGAGCGGCACGCAGTAGATGTCGATGGGGCTCGAGCGGCCGCGCAGGGTCATCGGCGGGAGGGCCATCGCTTCGATGTCGAACCCGCGCTGCTCGAGCGAGCGCTTCAGGGACTGCGAGAACAGCATCTCGCCCGCCCGCGCGCGCTGGCACAGCCGGGAGGCCACGTTCACCGTGTCGCCGATGATGGTGTAGTTCATGTACGCGTCGGAGCCGACGTTGCCGGCCACCACGTCACCTTCGTTGATGCCGATGCCCAGCCCTGTGTCGATGTGATGGCGTTCGCGCCAGCTCTCGGCCAGATCCGAAAAGCGCTCCAGCATCTCGCGTGCCGTCCTGACGGCGCGCTCGGGGCTGTCGGTCTGGGCGAGGGGCACGCCGAAGCCGACCATCAGGCAGTCGCCCGCCATGTGGAACACGGTGCCGTCGTGCTGGAAGGTGATTTCGGTGAGCAGCGAGAAATACTCGTTGAGCAGCGGCACCACTTCCTGGGGCGCGAGCCGCTCGGTCAGCGTGGTGAAGCCGCGCAGGTCCGCGAACATCACGACCGCGTGCGTGCGGAAGTCTGCCGTACCGAGCATGCTCTGCTGCAGCTGCGCATCACCGAGGATCTTGTCCGCGAGGCGGGGTGAAAGGTATCGGCGGAACATCTGCCGCATGTCTTCCTGCCGGCGGATCTCCTTGCTGAGCCGGGCGGCGGCGAGCTGCCGGCGGGTGGTGCCTGTGCGGACCACCGCGGCCACGCGCTCGTGGAAGACTTCCTGCCCGGTGTTGCGCGTGATGAAGTCGTCCGCGCCGGCACTCAGTGCTGCGAGGCGGCGGCGTGAGGAGCGGGACATGACCACGACCGGCAGCAGCATGGTGGCGGGGTTCTGCTTGAGCTCGCGGCAGACCTCGATGCCGCCCGGCTCCGCGGCATCGCCGTCCACCAGCACGATGTCCGGCTGGAGCTCCTCGAGGCCGTTGATGATCTCGTCGGCGGATGCGACGACACGCACTGGTTGCTCCGCTCCTGGAGACCGGGCCAGCAAATCCAATGCTATGGTGCAGTCTCCCACGGAGAGCACCCGGAAGGGAGCCGTACTCTCATTCACCGGCGCAAACTACGCCGTGACAGGCGCGTCGTCCAGAGGTAGAAGAGCGGGACGAAGAAAACGGCCAGGAAAGTGGCCATGATCATGCCGCCGACCACGCCCGTGCCGATGGAATGTCGGCTGCCGGCGCCGGCGCCCGAGCTCAACGCCAGGGGCAGCACGCCGAAGATGAAGGCGAGCGAGGTCATGATGATCGGCCGGAAGCGCAGCTTCGCGGCCTCGAGCGCCGCATCCCCGGCGGACTGCCCGTGCTTCTGGCCCTGGGCCGCGAATTCGACAATAAGTATGGCGTTCTTGGCCGCCAGGCCCACCAGCGTGATGAGCCCGATCTGCAGGTACAGGTCGTTCTGCAGGCCGCGCAGCCATACCGCGAGCAGCGCGCCGAACACGCCGAACGGCACCGCCATGATGATGGCGAGGGGCAGGGTGAGCCGTTCGTACAGCGCGGCGAGGATCAGGAACACCATGAGGATGGCGAGCACGAACATGATGCCTTTGGAGCCCGCGCTCTCCTTTTCCTGGTAGGACTGCCCCGACCAGGCGAGCTGGTAGCCTTCCGGCAGCTCCTGGGCAGCGACTTCCTCCATCGCGGCGAGCGCCTGCCCGGAGCTGTATCCCGGTGCGGGGGCGCCCATGATGCGCGCCGCCGGGAACACGTTGAACCGCTCGATCATGTCCGGGCCCGTGTCGTTGCTCACCGTGGCGAGCGCGGTGAGCGGGATGAGGTTGCCCTTGTCGTTGCGCACGAACACCTCGCGCACGTCGTCCGCATACTTGCGGAAGCGCGCTTCGGATTGCAGCTGCACCTTGAAGACACGCCCCAGGCGGTTGAAGTCGTTGACGTACAGCGCGCCGAAGGTGCTCTGCAGCGTCTCGAACACGGCGGTGATGGGCACGCCGAGCGCCTTCGCCCGGTCGCGGTCCAGCTCGATGCGCACTCGTGGCACCTGCGAGCTGAACGTGGTCTGCACGCCGGCGAACTCCTTGCGCTTGGCGGCGGCGGCGATCAGCTTCTGCGTCGCCGCATCGAGCGCCACGTAATCGCTGCCCGTCTTCGATTGCACGTAGCCTTCGAAGCCGCCGGTGATGCTGATGCCGGCGATGGGTGGGGGGTTGATGCCGAGGATCAGCGCGTCCTTGATCTGCGAGCCGACGCCGAACACGGCCCCGACCACGCTCTGCGCGGACAGCTCTTCGCTCTTGCGCTCGCTCCAGTCCCTGAGCGGGAAGAAGGTGAGGCCGGTGTTGGTGCGCATGCTGAAGGTCTGCGCATCCATGCCGGAGAACGCCATGGGCGCGCCGGGTGCAATGGCCGGGTTCTTGCGCATGCCGTCATTCAGCGCCTTGATGGCGGCATCGGTGCGCTGCAGCGAAGAGCCCGGCGGCAGGATGGTGATGGCGAGGACCCAGCCCTGGTCCTCCTCGGGCGCCAGCGCCGCCGGGATGGAGCGGGAGAGCCCCCAGGTGGCGAACAGCATCACCAGGATGAGGCCCACGGCGAGGAACCCGTGCCGCATGATGAAGCCCACGCCGTGCGTATACCGCTCCGTCATGCGGTGGAACCAGGCGTCGAAGCGGCCCAGGACGCCCGCTTCCTTGTGGTCGCCGGGCTTCAGGATCATGACGCACAGCGCCGGAGTGAGCGTGAGCGCGACGAAGCCGGAGATGATGACCGACACCGCGATGGTCATGGCGAACTGGCGGTACATCTCGCCGATGAGGCCGCCCAGGAACGCCACGGGGATGAACACGGCCGTCAGCACGAGAACGATGGCGACGACCGGGCCGGCCACCTCGTCGAGCGCACGACGCGTCGCCTCCTTGGCTTCGATGTTCTCGGTGCGCATGTGGCGCTCCACGTTCTCGAGCACCACGATGGCGTCGTCCACCACGATGCCGATGGCGAGCACCATGCCGAAGAGCGTGAGCGTGTTGATGGAGAAGCCGAATGCATACATGGCCGCGAGCGTGCCGATGAGCGAGATCGGCACCGCGAGCGCCGGGATGATGGTGGCGCGCCAGCTCTGCAGGAACACGTACACCACCACGAACACCAGCAGCATCGCCTCGATGAGCGTGTAAGACACTTCCTTCATCGACACCTTCACGTAGTGCGTGGTGTCGTAGGGAATTTTCCATTCGACGCCCGACGGAAAGCTCTTGCCGAGTTCCGTCATGCGCGCGTGAATGGCGTTGCGCACTTCCAGCGCATTGGCTTCGGGCGCGAGGAACACGCCGATGCCCACCACCGGTATGCCGTCGTTGGTGGCGTTGAAGTTGTAGTCCTGCGCGCCGAGCTCGATGCGGGCGACGTCGCGCAGGCGGATCACGCGGCCGTCCGCTTCGGCGCGCAGCACGATGTTGCCGAATTCGCACGATGTTGCCGAATTCTTCGGGCTCCTTCAGGCGCCCGCGCGCGGTGACGGTGAGCGTCATGTCCACCTGGTCGGTGGCGGGCATGTCGCCGACGCGACCACCGGCGAGCTGTGCGTTCTGCTCGCGCACGGCGGCGGCGATGTCGGAGGGCGTGAGGCCGAGTTGCGCGAGGCGGTCCGGCTGCAGCCAGATGCGGATCGCGTAGTCCTTGGAGCCGAATATCTGTGCTACCGCCACGCCGGGGATGCGGCGAACCTCGTCCACCACGTTGACGAGCGTGTAGTTGCTGACGAACAGCTCATCGCGGCTGCGGTCCGGCGACTCGATGCCGATGACCAGCAGGATGGTGGGCGAGAATTTCTCGACCTTCACGCCCTGGCGGCGCACTTCCTCGGGCAGCAGGGGCAGGGCGGCCTGCACGCGGTTGTTGACGTTGATGACCGCGAGGTCGGGGTCGGTGCCCACGGCGAAGGTGGCCGTGAGGGTCATCTGGCCACTGGCGCTGCTCGCGGAGTGCGAATACAGCATGTCCTCCACACCGTTCACGCTTTGCTCGAGCGGTGCGGCCACGGTTTCCGCGAGCACGTCCGCGCTCGCGCCGGGATAGACGGCGGTGACCTGGACGGTGGGCGGAAGGATGTCCGGGTACAGCGAGACCGGCAGTCTGTGGAACGCGCCGAGGCCGGCGATGAGGATGAACGCCGAGATGACGCAGGCGAAGATCGGCCGGTCGATGAAGAAATGCGGCGCCATGATCAGTGCGCGGCGGGTTGCCCGGCTGGCTCGGAGTTGGCGTGCTCAGCCTGTGGCGCGGCACCGGGCGCACCGTCTTGCGCGGCGGCCGGGTGTACGGGCTCGTAGGGCGTCGGGTGAACCACTGCGCCCGGATGCACCTTGATCACGCCTTCGGCGATGACGCGCTCGCCGGCGTTCAGGCCCGAAGGGATCACCACATCGTTGTCGATGCTTTGCCCCAGCGTGACGGGCCGCGGCTCCACTTTGTTCTCCTTGTTCACCACCCACACCATGGCGCCCATCGGGCTGCGCAGCACGGCGCGATTGGGAATCGTGGTTGCCTGCGGCAGGGTGAGGCCTTTCACGCTCGCGCGGAGGAACTGTCCCGGGAGCAGCCCGCTGTCGTTGGGCAGTGTGGCGCGAGCCTGCACGGTGCCGCTGGTCTGGTCCACCAGCGTGTCGACGAACTCGAGCTTCGCGGCCTGCTGCAGGTCTTTCCCTTCCGCGTTCTGCACTATCACCTGGATGGGTATCTGCTGCTGCAGTGCATTGCGCACCATCTCCGCCTCGTTCACCGGCATGGAGAACTGCACGTAGAGCTGGTCCGTCTGGGAGATGCGCGTGAGCAGCGCGGAATCGTCTCCGGAATTCACGAGACTGCCTTCCGAGCGAGCTTCACGGCTGGTGAGGCCCGTGATGGGTGCGCGCACATTCGTATAGCCCAGGTCGAGCTGCGCCTTGCGCAGCGCAGCCTTTGCCGCCTCCAGAGAGGCCTGGGTGCTGGCCGCTGCGGAGACGGCTTCGTCGTACTCACGCTTGCTGACCACGCCTTGTTCGACCAGCGGATCGGAGCGCTCCTTCTGCCGGCGGGCTTCGGCGGCACGGGCTTCCTCGACGCCTACCTGGGCGCGAGCGCGCTCGACCTCCGCCGCATAGGGCGCGGGATCGATGCGAAACAGGAGGTCGCCTTCCTTGACGCGTGTGCCTTCCTTGTACAGGCGGCGTTGCAGGATGCCCGATACGCGCGCGCGTACTTCCACCTCGCGCACGCCTGCCGTACGCGCCATGTAGCTGAGCTCGATGGGCACCGGCCGCTGCTCGACGGTGACGACCGAGACTTCGGTCGGTGGTGGCGCGCCCTGCTGCGGGCCCTTGCCGCAGCCTGCGGCGAGTAGTGCCAGGGTCGCGGCGGCGGCGCCACGCCATGTCTGGGCTGAAGCCATCTGAATCCCCTGCGCCTGGAGGCGAAGCCGCTCATTGTACCGGGTGAGGGCGGGGAGCGATCTATCCCGAAAGGCCGAGGTCTGCAAGATTCAGGGTTGCCGGCGGAAGGTCGGGATTCGCCGGCGGGGAAGGGCGTGCTCCGACGCGTCGGGCGGGCACCGGCGGCGGAACTGTAGACTATATGCCGTGGACCACCAGCCTAGGCGGACGGAATCATGCAGCCGCCATGCGAGCGGAGCAAGTGTCAGCGGCCTTCGGAAAAGTCCTGCGGGAGCAGCGCATTGCGTCCGGCGTCTCGCAGGAGCAGCTCGCGCTCAGCGCCGACGTGGACCGTACGTTCGTCAGCCAGATGGAGCGGGGCATCCGCCAGCCCACGCTCACCACGCTTTTCAAACTGGCCAGGGCGCTGGAGGTGCAGCCCTCCACGCTGGTATCGCGTACCGAGAAGCACCTCCGGTGACTGATTGATTGGGAAAAGTCGCCTGGCGGCGCTTTTTCCGGACATCGGCTTCGTTCCCGGCGGCCCAAAGCGTGGTTTTTACCGCCTGCGTCTGGGGCCGGGCGCGCCTGGCGCGCAAACCGATACACTACGACCATGGCCACGACACCCCGCCGAAAACCCAAGGTCTCCCGTCGCGCTGCCGAGGAGGCCGTGCGCACGTTGCTGGCTTGGGCCGGGGAGGACCCTTCGCGCGAGGGTCTGCGGGATACGCCGAAGCGGGTGGTGAACGCCTATGCAGACTGGTTCTCCGGCTACGCCATCGATCCGGCGGACTACCTGCGGCGCACCTTCGAAGAGGTGGGCGGCTACGACGAGCTCATCGTGCTGCGGGACATCGCGTTCGAGTCGCATTGCGAGCACCACATGGCGCCCATCATCGGCCGGGTGCACGTGGGCTACCTGCCGACCGACAAGGTGGTGGGCATCAGCAAGCTCGCGCGCGTCGTCGAAGGGTATGCGCGGCGATTCCAGGTTCAGGAGAAGCTCACCGCGCAGATCGCCGGGTGCATCAACGATGTGCTGAAGCCGCGGGGCGTCGGCGTGGTGGTCGATGCGTCGCACGAATGCATGACGACGCGCGGCGTGCACAAGCGGGGTGTGTCCATGGTGACCAGCCGCATGGCAGGCACGTTCCGTACGGATGCCCGGACCCGTGCCGAGTTCCTGCAGTTCATCGACATCAAGGGCGTGCGGGCGGCCTAGCGGCGCGCCGAGCCGCTACTTCGGCGTTTCCCGCGCCACCAGCCAGCCGACGAGCTCGATCAACTGCTCGTAGCCACCCGCCGAAGCCGGTGTCATCCGGTACTTGCCGTTGACGATGAGGGTGGGCGTGCTGTCCACCCGGTAGCTTTCCATCATCCGGTCCGCCTGCTGCATGCAGCCGTCGATGGCGGGTGAGCGGGCGGTGTCGAGGAATTTCTGGCGGTCCAGGCCCGCGACGCGGCTGTAGAAAGACGCGACGCTTTCGAGCCTCGGCGGTGGGTCCTTAAGGCGGTGCGTGGCGGCGTCGACGATGGCGAGCTCGCCCGTCTTCCAGATGGCCTGGAACATCTCGCCATGAGCCTTCTCGGCCACGCCGAGCGATTGTGCCGTGCAGTACGCGCGCTGGAACAGCGGCCAGCTCTCGCTCGGGATGAACGAGGCGGGCAGGTATTCGACGTGCGCCTGGGCGGGCAGGGAAGCCGCCAGCTTCTCCATGACCGGGTAGAACTGGTTGCACGCGGGACAGCCGTAGGAGAACGCCTCGGTGACCTCGAGCGCGTTGTCGGGGTTCACCTTGGTGGCCGCCGGCCGGATCAGGAAATAGTGCTCGCCCTGCAGCCAGGTCGGCGGATCGCTTCGTCCGGCCACCGGCGTGAGAAGCGAGATAGCCAGCAGGATGGCGTGGCGGCGCACGGCTTCAGGCCGCATCACTGCGCGACGCGCGCTTGCGGTCCGTCTCCTTGAGCAGCCGCTTGCGGATGCGGATGGACTGCGGCGTCACCTCCACCAGCTCGTCGTCGGCGATGAATTCCACCGCGTACTCGAGCGTCAGCGGGATGGGTGGCGTGAGCAGGATGGCGTCGTCCTTGCCCGCCGCGCGGACGTTGGTGAGCTTCTTGGTCTTGAGAGGGTTCACCACGAGATCGT